>LFRN01000110.1:0-5272 GCA_001512375.1 Candidatus Methanoculleus thermohydrogenotrophicum
GTACAATCCTGGTAACCAATGCGCCACAGGTGTATGACTTCTCCGCGCTCAGGAACGAGTCTGCACCCAGTACTGCGGGTGAGTCGCCCCCGATCATTGAACTACGGGCGTACGTAGATGACGACCTGGAGAGCGGGGAGCTTGTTAACACAGTGAGCCTCGGCGGCTCTGATACCAGAGTGAAACTGGATGCATCCGACTTCAACGGTATCTACGGTACCTACTACCCTTATGATGGTGAGGCGGTCATCGATAAGCCGTTCATCATAGAGGGGCCTTCAGATGCGAGTGAACCAGTAAACGCGACGGAGAAGTATTCATCGGGCGTGGAGGCTGAGAACATGACCACAGCAGGCAGTATCATAGTATCCAACGAGACAGCCAGAGAAACCGGGCCTCCTACCACAACCGGGACAGACGAGATGACAACAGAGACGATGGAGACATCGACGGCTGATATGCCAACCTTCACGCCGATAATGGCAGCTGAGGTAAACCCCGACCAGACCCAGGCAGCCCCACTCTCGCTCCTGGGCGCCGTTGTGGGCCTCCTTGCGGCCGCCGGCCTCTTCCTCGTGATGCGGAGGAAGTGATACCCGACCAATTTTTGCGAAGCGGGGCGTGGTTCACACCACAACCCCGCTGCGCGGGACGAACACTAGAACCGGAACAGAAATCCAACCGAGTTCGATAATTTGAGACGATGCACTGGTAAACCATTCAACCTGAAATTTCACACCCACCACACCCCTCCGCATGAGACCTCATCATCATCCCCACAACCATTGATCCACGAAGATCACGAAGAACGTGTGATTGCCGCCCGCCTCCCGCACCAGAGGTCAATGGCGAGGTAGGATGGTCCGGTGATACTCAGGGATCGGCCTTCATATCAGGGAGCAGATCAAGGTGAGGGCACTCCTGACGGTCCTGTGGCCTTCATGGCAGAGTCCACGCTCCCTGGGGGAGGGTCTGTGTTTCAGCCTCGTTCTGCGCTGCCGACGGGAGCACCCAGGCCAACCTCCACCACAACCGGTATCAGAAAGAAACACCGTCAATCGCGGGATGCACAGAAATCGACCAGATCCGGTCAGGTGTATAATTGTTCTCTGGCCCACCATCCGATGCGATTGATGCTCATTTTTATGCGTTAAATAATATGCACAATCTTAAATATCGACGAGCCAAATAGGTAAGTATATATACCGTTCTGGTCTAAGACCACTTGTTCACGAGGGAGTAGATAGATGTCGACAAAGGATCGTATTAAAGAAAAATATAGTGATACCCAGAAGAAGATCCTGCATTACCTGAAATCAGGGCTAAAAACAGGCAAGTCTTACTTCAAATCCAAGTACATCGCAAGCGACCTGGGTCTCTCCCCAAAAGAGGTCGGCATCAACCTTGCCATCCTCTCGGAGATCTGCGACGAACTTGATATCAGGCGCTGGAGCTACTCGAACAGCACAACGTGGCGTGTCACTCCACGTGCATCATAGTTTTTATCCCGGGACACTTCCTATACTCTACGGCATGAAGATCGTCGAGTTCGAAGCAGCCGTCGAGTTTGTGGCTAGCATCAACGAGCACAAGGACTGCCTTATGTCCCAGGACAAGAACTACGAGGACCCAAAAGTGCTCTGGTTCAACATTGATGTCCCAAAGGGACACGGCGTACAGGCTGGAGATCAGGTCAGGATCATCGTCGAGAAGATCTGACTTCAGAGATATTGAGCGAGCGTCTCCAGGGTGATGCGGTATGAGTCGACTTCATCCACAGCGACGATGAGGTAGAAGTCTTTACCGCCTCTCTGGACGTTTTTGATGATGCTCCCCGGGTAGCGCAGCTCAGCCCCTTCCACAATAGCCCCGTTCTCCAGGTCGACCAATGCCATCCTGAAACGTGCCGCCTCAGGCCTTATCGTTGCAGAGACGCTGCAATTAAGCCTCCAGACCGCATACGGCACGTGGAACACCTCTGTGATGCCTCCCTTCTTCTCTTCGATGTAGGCAAACTGGATGATATCAGAACTGTTCTTCCACAGCGGGTCGGATCCTCCGTAAAACGTAAGGTTGTCCGGGAGGTAGCAGCAGGGACGATCCCAGAACTCAGTTGTATAGGAGATCCTGACCGGCTCTGGTGGTTCAGGTGACGGTAGCGCCGGGGGAGGGGTAACAGAGGGGTTCGGCGTAGTCTCCAGCGTCACATTCGCCGGAACTTCCGGGACTACGTCCGCTACAGGAGGCTGAAATACCACCGCCACCAGAGATACAACGATCAGGGCGGCGAGGATGCTGAAGATGTCGCCCTTATCCACAGATGATTAGGGGCACGCAGAGTAAAAAGACCTTCGATTAGACCCTGTATTCCAACGCCCGGAGGTATTCAAGAGTCCGGGGTAGCGTAACGAACCTTCTGCAAAATTGAACTGGCCCGTGATCCAACTAGGATCTGGACAGAGGAGAAACAGGGCCACGGACCCATCTGCGTTTATTGCAGATTATCTTTCCTGATCAGGTATTGTGTCATTGTGTCGCATAAATATTGAAAACCGCTGTTGTTCCCTCTGATTGCCTATCCAGGACCTATGATCCCGTATTGCAAGATTCGCTAAAGCAGCAAGCAATATAATTCTTTAGGATTCTGGGACGCTGTACTGTCGTTTAAACCACCATCTCGTACGAGTTACGCAATACAGCGCGCTTATGAGCTGGAGGCTCATAGATGAGCATGAAAACGTGGTGATGGCCGACCCGTATCTTTTTCGCTTCCGGGAGAATTGTTGCGTGGTTATAGGCAGATCAGACCAATTTCTGCTTAGGTCCTGGAACCTGTAACACAGCATCACCGTCAGAAGGTATTTGACCACGGAAAATGAATGAAAAGGCAAGAAGACAGGGCTCAGGCAAATTACAGAAGATCTAAAACGTTACCGATGATGGTAGAGAGCAAAACTCGAGGTTATACTTTATATTGGGTGAATTGTGATGGAACACCCGATGCGACACCTATCGTTGCAAAGAAATGTGGCATCGCTTTCATTCCCGGACCTCGCGATCGGAGACTTTCCGTTTCGTCTCTTTCACCCCCCACAAGTCAAGGGTTGAAGGACGGGCGACAAATAGATGCCAGTGACTATCGTCAGACATTCGACAGGAATCGCGGGGCTGGACCTTGCACTCGACGGCGGGTTCCCGCCGGGCACTCGCATCATCATCTTCGGAGACCCTTTAAGTGGCCTTGAACTCCTGGCAGAACAGTTCTGGAAGGCAGGAGATCCGATCGGTACCTACCTGATGCTTGATACCGCGCCAAAAGAGGGTATGATCGATGCACAGGGCATGGATCGCGCAACACTCGCCAGAGCCATGCAGGGAGACCGGATCATCGTTGACTCCCTCTCCACGTTGATCCTGGAGTGGGGGATCGGCGCTGCTGCCAGATTTGTCCTCGAGGATACCCGTGAGACCATCGAGAGGGGGGCAAACATCGTCTACCTCCTCTACACCGATCTCCACAGTTCCATCGAAGAAGCCAGGATGATGCGTGCAGCCGACATCTTCATCACCCTCAGGCGCCAGATCCGCGGCAACGAGATCGAGCGGACGCTCGCCATCGAGAAATTCAAAGAAGCAAACGTGCCGCAACAGGTGATCCCCTACCACATCATTGTGGATGGCCTTGAACTCTCGACGACGCGCAGGGTGATCTAGCGGGTGTACTCGGCCCTGACCAGTTCTGCTGCGGCGACCATATTCTTCAGTTTTCCAAGCGCCGCATCTCGCGAGTGCATCCGCAGGCCGCAGTCAGGGTCGATGAGCATGGTCTCGGGTGAGAAGACGTCGACTCCGGCCTCGATACGCTTTCTGATGGTCTCGGCGCTCTCGACAACGGGGTTGGCCGAGTCCACGCAACCATAGCCGATCATCCGGCCGCGCAGGTCCTTCCCTGAGAGGAGATCGAGGTTTCCCGGGTTATTGGCGAACTCGAAGTCAAATATCGCGACGTTCGCCCGAAGGAGATCATCGATGACCTCAGAGAGCCCCCCACAGACGTGGAGGCAGACCGGAACCCGGAGTCGGGTGACGATCGCGTTCACCGCCTCGAGGCCTGCGGCGATGTTTGCAGCTCCCGTGGAGAAGATGGGTTCATCGATCTGGAGGACTGTGACTCCGGCCGACTCCAGGTGCGCCGCCTCGACCGCGAGCGCCTGGGCAAGGTCCAGGATCAGTTCATACTTGTTCCGGTAGAACGGTGTCTTGATCGCAAGACCATGCGCAAGCGTGCTCGGGCCGGTGAGGATTCCTTTTACCTTCGGGTGCCGGGAGAGGGCGTACTTCGTGTCGCTGACCGTGATGGGTTTCTGGGCAGGCTGGACCTTCCCGACGACCGAGGACCCCCTGATGCCGGGGAGACGGGAGGTGAAGGCCCGGATCATATCGCCCCGGACCTGGCCGTCAGATATGATATCGATCCCAGCCGCGACCTGGTCGGCGACCGCTGTCTCCACCGCATGTTTCAGCGGATCCACGAGGGCGAAGATCCCTGACCCTTTCACCACGGGGTAGCTCCCGACCACCGTGGTTGGCAGGAGTCTGCTCATCAGTCTCATGGAGTCAGCCTATGTCGGTCACGCGGAAAGAGTACCGCCTCGCGGATGTTCCCAAGGTCGAGCATCGTCATCACCAGGCGCTCGATACCGAGCCCCCACCCGGCGTGCGGGGGCATGCCGTAGCGGAACGCCCTTAAGTAGAACTCGAAGGCCTCGGGCGAGAGCCCCTTTGCGCGGATCCGCTCAACCAGGAGGTCGTGATCGTGGATACGCTGGGCGCCAGAGGAGAGTTCCATCCGGGGGTGCATCAGGTCAAACGCCTTGCAGATCTCAGGCCTGTCAGGGTAGGGCATTGCGTAGTAGGGCCTGATCTCGGTTGGCCAGTCGACGATGAAGTAGTGCTGGCCGATCTCGTTGCCGATCGCCCGCTCGGCCGCCGGGGAGAGGTCATCACCGAAGGCAAGTTTCTCCTCGATGGTGCGGTTCGCGATCTCGATCGCCTCCGCATACGAGATCCGGGGGAAGGGCTTCTTCGGGACCGCGAGGTCGACCCCCAGGTCTGCCAGGTGCTCGCCGCAGGTCTTCGCGACGTGGTCATAGACGTGGACTATCAGATCTTCGAGGAGTTCCATGACGTCGTTATGATCGGCAAATGAGACTTCTACGTCAAGCGAAGTGGCCTCGTTGAGGTGCCGGACGGTGTTGTGCTCCTCGGCGCG
>LFRN01000110.1:5353-6391 GCA_001512375.1 Candidatus Methanoculleus thermohydrogenotrophicum
GCGGCGACGATCTTTGGGGTGGTGATGTTGATGTAGCCCCGGGAGTGGAGGAAGCCGGTCGCGGCACAGGTTGCCGCCGAGCGGATGCAGAAGATTGCACGGACACGGGGTTTCCTGGCGTCCAGGAACCGCGAATCGATCCTGGTGTCCAGCTCGGCGGGGACCTTCTCGGCAACGTCGAGTGGGAGAGGGCTTTCTGCGACGCTGATGACCTCAAGAACTTCAGGGACGATCTCGCGTCCTCCCGGGGCCTTCTCGATCGCTTTGACCTTTCCCTGGACCCTGACCACTGACTCCCGCGAGATGTTCCGGGCGACCTCGACGACCCCTTCCGGGACTTTCTTCTTCGGGATGGTCACCTGGATGATGCCGGTCCGGTCGCGGATCAGGAAGAACGTAAGTCCTCCGAGATCGCGGATCTCGTGTACCCAGCCGATAATATCAGCAGATTCGGATTCCGGGGTTACGGTCCGTATTGATTGACGCATATGAAAAACCTGGGTACACTATGGGCCCGGGAAGGTATTTTGTCTTGCGCTCCTGCACGGGCAAGCGCTCTTCCGGATGAACCCGCGGAAGAAAAATTTCATGCAGTGCGGCTTCTCACCGCACCAGAACATCATCATCTCACAGGAAAACCGCAGCAGCGACTACCGTTGTCCAGCGGCCATCCATAACCCCTTCCGCCGATTGGCAGATGTGGGTTGTGCTGATGATCCGGCCGCTGGCTTTATAGATCTGTTCCCGCTCCTGCCATGCCCGGTCGGGGTCGAATTCGATGCCGAGCGTGGTGGCGAGCATGGTTGCCGCGAGGTCTTCGGCGTACTCGCCTGAGACCTCTGCCGTCTCCCCGAAGGCATGGTGCTCAGAAAGGTAGCCGTAGGCGTTGCTCTCCTTTGGCATTGCATGCCCGATTGCGGCAGAGACGAGCCTGCTTGGTTCATTGGTCTCATTCCGGGCCATGACAACGTAGACGATACTGCCTGGTGAGAGGTGCTTTAAGCCTTCCTCCCTCGTGACCAGCCGGCAGTTTGGGGG
>LFRN01000110.1:6427-8930 GCA_001512375.1 Candidatus Methanoculleus thermohydrogenotrophicum
CCCACACCCTTTGTGAAGAAACACTTGGTCGGAACGAACATTGTGGATCATTCTTATCGCTTGTTTTTTTTAAAATTTTTGGTTATAATAACCACAAATGAAGAATGGAGATAATTTTCCATCTATTTTAACCATAGGCTTTAGAGCAGCAGTTAATTTTCAAAACAACTAAAAATATGAAGGATTTTGGGGTATGCTCTGATCCCCCGGATCGTACTGAGGCCGCCGGTCTACCCTGAAAGAACGGCTGGAACCGGGATCATTGCCATGATCGTCGATATCGAAAAATATCTGGAGACTCATGGAAAGGTGGTGCCACCTCGCCGGGGAGGGGTGGAGCGCACCGGGGAGGACAGGCCGCGTCAGGCGATGAGATGTGACACACCCGTCAGGCGGGGTTGCTCCGTGCCTCGATCGATTCAAGTGTCCCGAAGGCCTCCCGCCTGACGTCCCTGTCCGGTGCCCTCCCTGTCTCGCCGGGCGCCCAAACCCCCCGCCGGATCCCAGTACCCTCGCTCACAAGCTGCGAATCCCACTTCCCGGGAAGCCCCATCCACATCCAGAGATGTGCCCGTATCCCTCTCTCTTCACACCAAGGCCGCTCCGATATCTCTATCATCCAAGCCCCATGGTGGTAGGGGGCATAACGCTTCTTAATCCTTCTCCAGGGCCGTCGATTTGCCGCCCGCCGCCCCCTGCCCCAGGCCCCGGAGAATCGCTCATATGATAACAGTGCATGATCCGATGCGTCGGCTCCAGGTTTTCACACTCGCCTGGCGCCGACAGAAAGTGGAGAGATGGAGCCAGGGAAGACCGGACCCCATGGCCGATCACGATGACGAAGTGGGCAATCGAGAACCTCAGTATCGGCGAGGCACCCGTGGTCATGGTCAAAAGGCAGGCGATCAGGATGCAGAAGGAGGGTGTCAAGCGCCAGGGGAACCGGGTGGGGGCACGAGATCGCGAAGATCTCCATCAGACATCAGGAAGGTGAGGTGAATGTACGCAGATAATAAACCGCATCGGTGCGTGCCAGTCGCCGATGCTGACTAAGTGAGTGGTAGTGGGGGGTACGCGACCCGGGAAGTGTATGCTCGCAGAACACCTGTGGAGTGAGGAGACCGGGACCGCTCGATCGAGTTGTCTCGACGCGTCCAGGCTTTTCGCGGCGTTAACCCGAGACACGCCAGCAGACCGCCTACGCAGGCGAGAGCAATGGCAGACCGGACTGGATACAGCCAGAAGGCGATGGAGCACTTCATGAACCCGCATAACGTCGGGGTGATCGAGAATCCCGATGGCTGCGGCAAAGTCGACAACCCCGTCTGTGGGGCCTCACGGAGACCTTCACCAGGAGGATATCAGGTCCCGGATGTTCGGGTGCGAGTCGGCGATCGCGACGGGCAGCATGATGACCGACCTTGCAGGGGAAAAACACTCGAGGCGGCGCTGCAGATCACCCGCGACGACGTGGCGAGAGAACCCCGGGGACTGCCACCCCCGAAGATGCACTGCTCAAACCTCGCGGCAGACGCGCTCCACGCGACGATACGGGATTACCAGGAATAACAGAAGAGGAGAGGGTAGCCTTTCAATAGCCGTAGATCAACGTCACGATACTCTTGGCGAGATCCAGGCTCTTCCCCCGGTAGACCATGAGGGTGTCAAAGCGGAGCGCTCCTTCGATCTCGACCGGGTCGCGGGTATCCTGAATGAAGATATCCATAAAATCCTCGTAGAGAGCATAGGTCCCTGCTGACGAGGGCTCTCTCCCCGAGGCGCGCATCAGGGCCGCTGCCGGGCCGCTGACTGGCGCATCCCCGATGAAGGGGCTGACCGCGATGACGCACCCGTGCCGGCGAAGCGCCTCCCGGACCCCGGCACATTCAAGGATCGGGGATATGCTCGTGATCGGGTTGCTCGGACCGATCACCACCGCATCGCTCGCTTCGATGGCCTCGATCACCTCGGGCGTCGCAACCGGAGGTTCCCGGGAGCGCCGGACAACATCCTCGATCGCGAGGGCACCCCGGTGCTTCACCCAGTACTCCTGGAAGTGCATCTCCCCCTGTTGCGTCCTGACGTAGGTCGTCACCACTGAATCGGTCATCGGGAGGACGGTCGCCCTGACGCCCAGTCTCTCGCAGATCGTCCTCGTCACCTCAGTGAGCCGCATCCCGCCCCTGAGCATCTCACCCCGGGCGACATGCACCGCCCGGTCCCGGTCGCCGATGGTGATGAACTCCTCGACTCCGAGCCTTCCCAGGAGGTCGTGGGTGATGTAGGTGTCATCGCGTATCCCCCACCACCGTTCAGTATCGAGGATCCCTGCAAAGAGGTAGATGACCGTATCAACATCAGGCGAGAGGTGATTGCCTGAGAGCCAGATATCCTCGGCCGTATTGACGACGACCGCGATGTCCCGCTCATCCAGCAGGTCTAGCATGCCGCGGAGGAGTTTCGGGGTCCCGGTGCCGCCCGAGAGGAAGGTGATCATGGATAC
>LFRN01000110.1:9061-9256 GCA_001512375.1 Candidatus Methanoculleus thermohydrogenotrophicum
TGAGACAACCCGGTGCACAGGTGAAATGCTCAGGTAGAGAGAGGACGATGGGGTCTTCCGCGTGAGTTGATGGAGGCGTGCGGAACAACGACGACCTCCAGGGGGTCCTGCAGAAATCCTCCTTCACGAAACCGCATGGCGTATGACCGCCATGATATCCCAGGCGAGTGATTCAGCCTGCTGCCTGTGCAGGAG
>LFRN01000110.1:9345-10593 GCA_001512375.1 Candidatus Methanoculleus thermohydrogenotrophicum
TACATGAGCGCGGCGTCCTTCGGGTCGGGCATGACGTCGCCGCTGAACGGCGAGACCGCGACTACGAACCGGTCGTGGAGGAGGTCACGCATGCGAGCGCAGTCGAGGATGAAGAGGATACCCCGGGCAGGGTTGTCCGGACCGATCACCACGGCATCGCTTGCCTCGATCACCGCCCGCACCTCGTCGGTGACTGCCGGGGGTTCGGGGGCGGTCAGAACAAGTTCCCGAACCTCGGTATCGGCCGCGGCAGCCGTCCAGTACTCGAAGAGCGGCAGACGCTCGGTCCCGGTATCGACGAGCACCCCGATCTCGGCGTCGGTCACCGGGAGGACGGTTGCCCCGATACTGAGCGCCCGACACTGCGCCTGCACCGCCCCGGTCAGGGAAAGTCCCCGCTGGAGAAGCGCTGCCCTCGCGATCTGCACGGCCCGGGCACGGTCGCCGATCGGGAAGGGCTCAGCCCCCGCCACCTTCGAGAGATAGTTATGGGTGGCGTAGGTATCGCCCCTGATCCCCCACCACCGGCCGGTATCAAGGGTGCCCGCGAAGAGGAAGACGGCGGCATCGATATCCGGCGCAGAGTGGCTCCCCGAGACCCAGGAGTCCCCGGCAGTGCTCGCGACCACGGCGATATCACGGTCGTGGAGGATCTGCCTGACACCGCTGATGAGCGCGAGGGTCCCGGTGCCGCCCGAGAGGAAGGTGATCATGCTCCATACCTTTATCTGTCATATATGAAGAATCTTAACAGAACGGGATGAAGATCATCAAAGACCCGGTCCACGGCTACATCGAGGCCGACGACCGTACGCTCAGGCTGCTCGACTCGATGGAGGTCCAGCGGCTTCGCCACATCAGTCAACTCGGGTTTGCCAACCTTGTCTACCCCGGCGCAAACCATACCCGGTTTGAGCATTCGCTCGGGACGATGCACCTGGCCGGGATCATGTGCGGGACACTCGGGCTTGACGCGGATGAGACGAGGCTCGTCACCGCGGCTGCTCTCCTCCACGACATCGGCCATGGTCCCTTCTCTCACGTCACCGAACCGGTGATGAAGGAGTTTGCCGGGCGAAGTCACCACGAGATCGGGGAGATCGTCGGGGAAGGGACGATCGCCGGGATCCTTGATGATGCGAGGATCGATCCGGCCGAGGTCTGCGCGATCGTCTCGGGGGAGCATCGCCTCGCCGGCATCATCCACGGGAGCCTGGACGTCGACCGGATGGACTACCTGATGCGGGA
>LFRN01000110.1:10636-12732 GCA_001512375.1 Candidatus Methanoculleus thermohydrogenotrophicum
GGCGGGATCAACGCTGCCGAGTCGCTCCTGATCGCCAGGACCCTGATGCGTCCGGCGGTCTACTTCCACCACGTCAGCAGGATCGCAACCAGCATGTTCGTCCACGCCCTCCGGGAGGAGGTGCAGAACGTCCCCGGGACCGACGTCCAGGAACTTCTGCGGATGGACGATGCCGCCTGCATGGAGCGGCTGAAACACTCCCCCCACCCGGTCACCCGTGACCTCGCCTGCCGGGTCTATGCCCGCAACCTCTACAAGCGGGCGCTCTATGTCGGCGCCGACCGGGTGAACGCCCCGGCCCTCCAGCGGGACCTCGGGCCAGCCCGGGAACGGGAACTGGCCATCGCCATCGCCGGGACCGCGGGTCTTCCGGAAGAGGAGGTCCTTGTGGATATCCCCCCGCTTCCCGACACCCTCTCGATGGAGATCCGGGTCAGGAACAGCCACGCGATGGTGGCTATCGAGGAGGTCTCGCCCCTCATCAATACCCTCAACGATACCAGGCGGAGGCAGTGGCGGGTCGGGGTCTACACCACCAGGGAGAACCGGCAGGTGGTAGAGCAGGCGGCGATCGAGGTTCTTCGGGTGAAGCGGGTGACAAAACAGGATAAACTTGCAGTGACATAACCATGGAGAAGGAATTTGTCATCGGGGTCACCGGGGCAAGCGGGATCATCTACGCCCGCCGCCTGCTCGAGGTCCTCTGCGACCGGGCACGGGTGCATGTCGTGATATCTGACGTCGCCCGGCAGATAGCCGGGATCGAGGGCGTGGACCTCTCCGGGTTTGACGCCGTCTACGCCGAGAACAGCAATCTCGCGGCCGATATCGCGAGCGGCTCGTTTCGCTACGACGCGATGGCGGTCGTGCCCTGCAGCATGAAGACGCTTGCGGCGATCAGCAACGGGTTTGCCGATACCCTGATCGCCAGGTCGGCGGATGTCTGCCTCAAGGAGAAGCGGCCGCTCATCCTCCTGATCCGGGAGATGCCGCTCTCCCGGATCCACTTAAAGAACATGCTTGCCGCCGACGAGGCGGGCGCGACCGTGATGGTTGCAAGCCCGCCCTTCTACCAGCACCCGGAGACGATCGACGACCTTGTTGATATGGTGGTGGCCCGGGTGCTCGACCACCTGGGGGTCGATCATACCCTGGGAACCCGATGGGGTGGATATAACTATGCGTGATTTTATTGATGAGATGCGGGAACAGGGCAGGGTTGAGGATATCGAGCGGCCCTGCTCGACTGTCTACGAGGCTCCCCGTATGGCGAGCATGACCGATAAGATCCTCTTCTTCCATGACCTCGACGGTCACCGGGCGGTGATGAACCTGCTCGGCAACCGCGGGGCGCTTGCGGCGGCGCTGGGCCTTGAGGAGCCGGACCTGGTACCCCACCTGGCGGCCTCGACCTACTCAGGTCGCGTTACTGACGCTGGAAGGGTTGAGGGCGGTAGACCCGTCGCCCTCTCCCGTCTCCCGGTCATGAAGCATTACCCGGGCGACGCGGGCCGTTACTTCACGGCAGGGGTGGTCTTCTCGTGCTTTGATGGCGTCGAGAACGCTTCCATCCACCGGATGATGGTCCTCGACGACCGCCGGGTGGTGGCCCGCGTGGTGGAGGGGCGGCACACCCACAGCCTGCTCACTGCGGCGCTTGCCCGGGGGGAACGGCTCCCGGTCGCGGTCACGGTCGGGGCCCACCCGCTGGTGACGTTTGCGACCTGCACCCGCGTCCCGCAGGGGAAGGAACTTGCCTACGCGGCCGAACTGATGGGTGGGGAACTCGCGGTCAGGACGTGCGAGAACGGTGTCCGGGTTCCTGACGCCGAGATTGTGATCGAGGGTTACATCGGGGCAGCGACCGCGAGCGAAGGACCGTTTGTGGATATCACCGGGACCTACGACCCCGTGCGCCAGCAGCCGGTGATCGAGTTTACCAGGATGTACTGCAAGGAAGATCCCATCTATCACGGGATCCTGCCTGCCGGCGATGAGCACAAACTCCTGATGGGCGCCCCGTATGAACCAAAGATCTACCGCGCGGTCAGCGAGGTGACCGAGGTCAAAAACGTCCTCCTCACGAAGGGCGGGGC
>LFRN01000110.1:12896-13976 GCA_001512375.1 Candidatus Methanoculleus thermohydrogenotrophicum
CATGTACCTGGATACGAGTGATGAGCGGGTGCTTGCCGGCGAGTTCGGCGAGACGCCGCAGAAGATGATGGAGATCCTGGTCGCGCTCGGGGAGGTCTACGAGGCCGAGAAACTCATCCCGATCACGAGCGCCCAGGTGAGCGGTGCGTCCTACAAGACCATCGGGAAATGGGGGCTTGCCTGGCTGGAGAGCCTTGATGCCCGGGTGGCGGTCCCGGCGGTCTTGAACCCGATCGGGATGCCGCAGGAGGGATGGCGGGAGTTCGGGATCAACGAGGAGTTTGCCCGCAACCAGGCCCGGGTCGTCGAGGCTTACCGGAGACTCGGGATCCGGCTTGAGTGCACCTGCACCCCCTACTACGAGAACATCACGGAGTACGGGGAGCACCTGGCCTGGTCTGAGTCCTCAGCGGTCGCCTTCGCAAACTCGGTTTTAGGCGCCCGGACGAACCGGGAAGGCGGACCGAGCGCGCTTGCGGCAGCGATCATCGGAAAGACCCCCTACTACGGGCTGCATATCGTCGCAAACCGGCGGCCGCAGGTCGTTGTCGAGATTGAGGAGGGGACCGGCCCATACGCCGACCACTGGGGGGCGATCGGGCATGTCGCCGGGAAGAAGGTGGGGAACCGGATCCCGATCTTTACCGGGATCCGGCCGACCCGTGACCAGTTGAAGGCGCTCGGGGCCGCGATGGCGGCGACCGGTGCGGTTGCGCTCTTCCATGTCGAGAAGATCACCCCTGAGGCCAGGGTCTTTTCGTTTGCGACCGAGGACCTTGAGCGGGTGAGGGTGACCCAGGACGAGGTCGAGGCCCTCTTTGCGGAGACCGAGGTCGAGGCGGTCGCGGTGGGCTGCCCCCACTGCTCGAGCGCCGAACTTGAGGAACTCGCAGATCTCCTCAAAGGCAAGACGACGACAAAACCCTTCTACGTCTTTGCCTCGGCCGGGGTTGCGAAGAAGAACCCCGACCTTGTGGCCGCGATCGAGCGGAGCGGTGCCCGGGTGATCCCTGATACCTGTATGGTCGTCTCGCCGCGGATGGACGAGTTTGCGTCGATCATGGTGGATTCAGGGAAGGC
>LFRN01000066.1:0-249 GCA_001512375.1 Candidatus Methanoculleus thermohydrogenotrophicum
TTCTCGTCGGTACGGAAGAATCGGGGGTTCTCGATCTTCTCCCCGTTTGAGAGGGTAGCAAATGATTCCAAACCGACATCGACGCCGACCACAGTATCTTTTTGTGGCACAGGTGTTGGATCATACTCGACCGAGAAGCAGGCATACCACTTCCCGGTCGAAGAACGCATGACCGTGCAGGTCTTGAATAGTTCCTTCAATCGGACGGTGGAGGATGATCTTCACATCCCCTATCTTCGAGAGGTGAAG
>LFRN01000066.1:425-13788 GCA_001512375.1 Candidatus Methanoculleus thermohydrogenotrophicum
AGGGATAGAGTCGATACCGATATGCCTTACGCATTATAGTAATATACACCACGGCGCGTAATGAGGTTATCGATGGACGGCATTCATCCCCCACTAAAGTGGGGGGCATTCTGCCTGTTTTCTTCGTAAAAGTTCAGGGCCAGCATTTTTATTACAACCCTCGTGAAATCAGTCGCCAATCTGAGTAGTGTACAACTCTTATACCACCGAAGGAGCACAAAATTACACTGTCAGCGGCATTAACTCGGTCTCGTTAATTATTTCAAGAGTCGATCGTCTTACTGCGGAAGGTAGGATAGATGTATTTGAGGACGGCATTCATCCCACGACTGAAGTCGAGGGCATTCTGCCGGTTTTCTTCGTAAACATTGTTTGACGAAAAACTGAGACCATAGAGAGGGGGGCTGGAACGATCGGACAGGGCTTTGAACGCCCGGTAATAGAGCCGCTGGAGGGATTTGAACCCCCGACCTGCTGATTACGAATCAGCCGCTATACCACTAAGCCACAGCGGCAATTGCCTTACGATATTACACGTCTGGAATTAAAAAGGTATCACCGGTCGCCCGGGCCTCCTCAGGAGTACCCCCGGATGGTGACGTTGCTCTCCTGGGGCTGGGCGGCCGCCGGGGCGGTTATCTGGCCGAACTTCTGCTCGTAATCGGCCACGCTCTTTGAGAGCACCTCGACCAGGTTCTTCGCGTGTCTGGGACTGATCGATACAATTGCCTTTGCCCGTGCCTGGTTCGTGCCGGGGATCTCGTGCAGGAAGAGGAATGTGAACTCATCCTCCTTGTAAGCGATCTGGATCCGGTTCGAGTAGACCGGGTCGAGATCGCTGGGGATGTTGACCGATATCTCGCGAGTCTTCATACTTTCATTCTATGGTCTGCTCTGGCATAATGGTTGGTTTTCCCCGGGTCACGGCGCGGACACCAGCCCATCGACGGGATGAAACCTCCCTCGAACTGCGGATCCGCCGATCCGCCGATCCGGCGGCTGGCGGCTCCCCCGCCGGACAGGTTCGGCCCACGTACCTCCCTTTATAATGTGATGACGTGACGACTGCTCCCTCCCCTGAAGTAGGGGGGGCATGCAAAGCCCCATCCCGTTCCAGGACGAGCCCGCGATGTGGGCAGGAGTGAACTCGATCAGAGAGGGTCTTTGCAATGATCATCCTCTGGTGGGAGCACTGCTGTGATGTGTTTCCGGGAGCCAGTTTCTTCCACAATGCTTCCGGCAGGTCGTGGTAAATAATATTGTAGGCGAAAACGACCTATACCCATAACGGTATTTATCGGTGGTCGGTCTGTAACCCGCCATTGAAATGGCGGGGATCAGCCCGGTTTTGATTCTAAAATGGGAGTCAGGTCACACATGGAGCAGTATATCCCGGTATCAGGCGTCGTCGCCTGTCACATCTGTCCCCGGCGCTACTACTTCGAGCGGTCTAATGAGCACCCGGAGTCACCTCGCTACACCGTCTGCAAACAGGTCTCCACGCACCTCGGGGAACTGCTCGACCCGGAGCAGATCTGGCAGGAGGTGCTCTGTATCCTCCCTGACGCTCCCCCTGAGGCCAGGGAAGTCTTCGACGAGTGCATCAGCGCCTGCCAGGCGGCGGCCTGGCAGAGACCGGCCCAGACCGACCTCGCGGTCGAGTCAGACCTCCTCGGCATCAGGGGCCGGGTGGATAAGGTCTTTGAGGATGGCACGTTCGCCATCACCCGATCGAGCACCGCCCCCAGAGCCGGTGTCTACGGCACCGACCGGCTCAGAATCGCCTGCTACGTTGCCTGCCTGCGCGAGACCCTCGGAGGTACCGTCACCGGTGGCTACGTCGAGTATGTCGCAAGCGGCATCTGCCGGTTCGTCGAACCGCAGCCCCGGGACCGGCGGGCGATGATTCGGGCAATACGGGCGGCAAAACGGATCGTCGCAGGCGAGATCCCGAAACGCCCCCTCCGTGCCCCCTGCGAGGGCTGCCCCCACCTCGAGCGGTGCACGGCCGGCCCGAGACGGCTCTCTGACCTCTTCTGATCTACCCCAGACTCTCAAGCAGGGTCAGTGAGAGAATATACTCGCTCTTCGCCTCCCGGGTCGTCCCGACGATCAGCCACCGCTCATCGCCGTGCACCTCCACGACACCCCGCGCCTCGATGATCTCCCCCGCCAGTGCCTGCCCCGAGTAGGTGTGGGTGAAGGAGAGCACCCGGGAGATCTCGTCGTGGTCCACGGTGTAGACCGCAGGGTTATCAAAAGAGAGGGAAGCGTCAATAACCATCGCCTCGATCGTCGCCCGTCCAAGCACCGTGCCTGCGCCAGGGGGAACCGCGTCCAGGTTCCCGTAGTCCCGGGTGTAGAGGAGATCGAAGTAGGTCCCCTCGAACTCCCCCCGGTTCCACTTCCGCTGTTCGTGCAGAACGAAAGCGTCAAACGATATCTCCGGGGCCCGCTTCTCATAGACCTTCCGCCACATCTCCTCGCTCATCGCAGGGATAACCCCGGTCTCCACGAGGTGCCGGAGCTGGCGCTGGGCGGCAAACCAGGCGTCGCCGTAGACCACCATATCAATATCAGAGGCCTCGTTCTCGAGGCCGCAGAGGAGCGAGCCCGTACACCCGAACGAGCCCGCCGGGAGGGTAAAATGAGAGAGGAGTCTCCGCACCCTGACGTTCCTCGCCGCCACATTCCCGATCTCCTCCTCGGGTTTGTAGACCCTGATCACGTCGCCATAGGGCACCCGGTGGACCATATCCAGGTATTGTGGTTTATGCTCCCGGATCCATGCGAAAGATTCGGCAAATTCGTATTTCCGATACCGCCGGCCTGAGGGGTTCACCCGCTCTCCGTCCGGCTCCGGGACGTAACGGAGGATGCACCCGATCCGGTCGTGGTTGTCATAATTCGAGACCGCGTAGATGCAACCCTCCCGGTCCTCGATGAAGTCACGAAGTCGTACTGGTTTCATGGATCACCGCAGCGTCTTCAGGAATGCTTCCACAGCTTCCCATTCTGCACCCCTCCGCAGGATACGCCGGGTGGTCAGGTCCACCACCGTGCTCGGCGTCCCGGGAAGTTTCCCATCGTCGACCAGATAGTCGTGGGGGACATGGACGTCCCCCGGCCTGGACGGCGGTTTTTCGCCAGACACGTTCGCGCTGGTGGCAGTGATCGGGGAGTCGAACCGCGCGATGATCGCGAGCGCAACCTCATGATCAGGCCACCTGATGCCGATGAGCCCGGTGCCGCCGGTGAGAATCTCGGGGAGGCAGGACTTCGCTGGCAGGACCACCGTCACCGGGCCGGGCAGGAACCGCTCGATGAAGGCCCGGGCGGTGTCGTCCACCACCGCGACAGCATCGAGCATATCCATATCTGAGACCGCGATCGAGATAGGATTCGAGAGCGGGCGGTTCTTGGCCTCATAGACCTTCAGCACCGCATCCTCGGAGAGGGCATCTGCCCCGAGACCGTAAACCGTCTCGGTGGGGTAGACGATGAGTCCATCCCTCCGCAGCACCCGGACTGCCATATCGATGGGATCCATCAGAATTCACGACCACGCACGCGATTAATATCAAAGACGCCCTTGCCACTCACGTGCATCACGGCAAAGACGCCGGCCTGGATAGGGTCGGTCACGACCAGGTCGGCATGCTGCGGGACGCTGCCGGCCATCTTGAGAGCGATCACCGGGATGCCTGCCTGCCTGACCCGGTCCACGGCCCGCGAGACCTCGCCCCCCATCAGCGATCCGGCGAGCACCAGGATGGATGCCCGGGGGAGCCGGGCCACTGCATCCACGGCGAGCGCAAGGTTCTGCTCGCCGACGAGGGGGATCGTATCCACCGATATCCGCTCGCCGCGGATGTTGTGGCGATCCGCCTCGTTCACGGCGCCCATCGCCACCTGCGCCACCTGTGCGCCGCCGCCGATGATGATCACCCTCGACCCGAATATCCGGGAAAACGGCGGGTAGGTTGTGACGGCAATGACGGATGGTATCTGCGCAAGGTCGGCGATAAGGTTTCCGTGATCGCCGCACTCCTCAAACTCAAAGTAGAGGTAAGCCTTCCCGGTGTTCGGCCCGGTGGTGAGGATCGATTGCTGGATCATCTGGATGTTTGCCTGGTAGTCTGCCATCACTGTGGCCACGTCGCGCAAGACGCCGGCCCTGTTCTCAGTGATGATACTCAGGGCATACATATCGGTATCGCTGGTCATGCTCTTGTCCCACTGGAGATTCGGAGGCTCTCTGATCGTTTCGTTAACGGGATATTTCGGGTCATATCCGTCTTAATAGATAAATTTGGATTTCACAAGGGTTATAGGTTTTCGGTGTGCCCGGGATCAGTGTCGCTCCCCGGCGTAAGGAGGCAGGGGGCTGGTCTGGATCGGGCGCATCGCCGGTGTTTGTGGATGGGTACGGAAGGGGTTATGGGTGATAAATGACAAAATCTCATCATGGACGGTAGACACCGGGCAGCCTACACCGTAATCATCCTCTTTGGTATCGTAAGCCTCTTTGGCGATATCATCTACGAGGGGGCGCGGAGCGTCTCCGGCCCCTACCTCTACATCCTCGGTGCTGGTGCTCTCGCCGTCGGGGTGGTCGCGGGGCTTGGCGAATTTCTCGGCTACGCCCTCCGCCTGGTCTCAGGGTACCTGGCTGACACCACGCGGCACTACTGGGCGATCACCTTCATCGGCTACGGGATGCTCGCTGCGGTCCCGCTCCTCGCGCTCGCCGGCTCCTGGGAGGTCGCCGCGCTCCTCCTCATCCTGGAGCGGGTGGGAAAGGGTGTCCGGGTGCCGGCACGGGACGCCATCCTCGCAAACGCCACCGCGACGGTCGGCAGGGGGTGGGGTTTTGCTGTGCACGAGGCCCTCGACCAGGTCGGGGCGATCATCGGGCCGCTGATCTTTGCCGCCATCTTTCTTGCAGAAGGGGACTACCGGGGCGGTTTTGCCCTCCTCACCATCCCGTTTGCGCTGATGATCCTCGCCCTCTTCGTTGCCCGGCGCTGGGCGCCTGAACCGACGTCGCTCGAGGACAGCGGCCCTGCATTCCGGTCCAACCCCCTCCCCGGATCCCTGCTTCCCTACGGCGTCTTCACCGCGCTCACTATGGCAGGATTTGCGGCCTTCCCGCTCATAGCCTACCACTTCACCGTCACCGGCACGGTCCCGGAAGCAGAGATCCCGCTCTTCTACGCCGTCGCCATGGGCGTCGACGCCGTCGCGGCTCTCGCGATCGGGCGGGCATACGACCGGTTCGGGCTTGTCACCCTCCTCTCCGTGCCGCTCCTTGCCATTGGCATTCCCTTCCTTGCCTTCGGGACGGACCGTGTCCTCGCCCTTGCCGCCGTAGCGCTCTGGGGCGCGGCGATGGGTGCACAGGAGACGATCCTCCGGGCCGCTGTCGCTGACTACACCCACATCAGTAAACGCGGGACAGCCTACGGGATATTCAATACCATCTACGGGGCTGCCTGGTTTGTCGGGAGCACCGTCATCGGGTGGGCCTACACGGTCGCCGTTCCGCTTGTCGTCGGGTTCCTGGTGGTGATGCAGGTCGGGGCGCTTGTGGCGTTTGCCTGGATGAGACGTGGGATTGGCGCACCGGCAGGGTGAAAAAAGGGTATCGGGACGATTTATCCGGCATATTGTGGGGCGTCCGGGGGATGAAACCCCGAAAAATCCGCCGGATGTCTCTGATATTGTTGGAGGATGCAATGGATGGGGTCGGAGATCACCGGGTGCGGATCTCTCGTGCCACCTTTCGTCCGAGTTCATAGGCCCGCGCGAGTTCGTCGGCATCAGGGCGGTAGTTCACATGGAACCCGCCTTCGATGACCTCGATACCGGCCGCTTTCAGGGCCTCCTCAGCCTGGGCGACCGCACCGCCCATGCCACCGTGTGACCCGAACGCGCACCCGATCTTCTTTGCCCCGAGGCGGCCCGGACGTAACCCGCGGAGGTAACTGAGGAACCCGGCCACCGTGGGGAGGACCTCGTCCTGGAGCGTCGGCGACCCGATGAGGACGGCCTTCGAGTCGAGGACATCTGTGACGATATCGCTTCTGTGCGTCCCCTCGTAGCGGCCGTCGCGGAGGAGGCAGACCCGGACGTCGACTCCTTCAACCATGACACCCTCGGCGATGGCCTGGGCCAGCATCGTGGTCGAGCCGTGCATGGTGTCGTAGACGATCGTGACCTTATCCTTCGCAACGCCCTGGCTCCAGTCGGTGTAGGCCTTGAGGATATCGGCGGCGTACGACCGCCAGATGATGCCATGGCTCGGCGCGATCATGTCGATGCGGATCCCGAGTTTCCCGACTTCGTCGAGTTTCTTCAAGACCTTCGGCGCGAGCGGTATGATCAGGTTCGCGAAGAACTTCTGTGCGTGGGCGAACGCCTCGTCCTTTCCGAGCTGATCGTCGAATCGGGCGGCGCTTGCAATGTGCTGTCCGAAGGCGTCGTTCGGGAAGAGGATGGCGTCTTCCGCGAGGTAAGTGAACATCGAGTCGGGCCAGTGGAGCATCGGGGCCTCGAGGAAGGTGAGCGTCTTACCGCCGAGGTCGAGGGTATCGCCGGTTTTAACAACCCTGATGTTCCAGCCGCTGGTGTCGTAGTGGCGTGCAAGTCCGGTCTTCGCCCGCTCGGTGCAGTAGATCGGGATCCCGGGCATCTCCCGCAGAAGCGTGGGCAAGCAGCCGGAATGGTCCATCTCGATGTGGTTCAAGACGATGTAGTCGATCTTGCCCGGGTCACAGATGGATGCCACCCGGCCGAGGATCTGGTCCTCGAACCCCGCATAGGCGCTGTCGATGAGCGCGGTCTTATCGCCCTGGACGAGGTATGCGTTGTAGGTCGTTCCCGGGAGCGTGTAGCCGTGATACTCCCTCAGATTCCAGTCGATTGCCCCGACCCAATGAACGCCGGGAACAAGTTTTGTTGCTAACATTTTTATCCCCTCTTTAGTTCCAATGTTTACGAACATTCTACTATATTAGTACATTTGATATATCTTCCTTTCGATCCTATTCTATGAATGATGGGATAGACGGCAAGGGGAAACCCGGGCGGCCGGGCCCGATCCGGGAGATCGACATCTACTCAACGCCAGAAGGGGCGCGGGCGGTCGGAAACCCGGTTCGGCGTGCGATCCTCGCTGCGCTCCGCCAACGCGAGCATTCGTTTGACGAGATCGTCACGCTGGCAGGAAGGGCGAAGTCGACGGTCTCGGTACACCTCCAGGAACTGGCAGCGGCGGGTGTGATCGGGTCCCGAACCGACCCGGATGACGCGAGGCGAAAGATCTTCTTTCTCACCGGTGACCCCGTGGGAAGTGTCTCGGCAGAGAACCGGATAGCCGATGCGCTCTCCGCATACGTGGGGGCGTACTACCCGGGGTCGGCCGACCCCTTCGCGTTCTACAAACTGATCTTCAGGACGATCAGGGTTGCCCTCATGCAGGAAGGGATCCTCCTTGACCCGCTCCTCACCCGGGCAGGCGAGTGGGTAGGAGAGGAACTCTACCCGGCGGTGGCCGACCCGGCGACTGAGGTCTTCTGCGCCAACATCGCCCGGTTCTGGGAGGACCACCGCCTCGGGCGGGTCGAGGTCGCCGGAACAGAGCCGTTGACTCTCCTTGTATACGACTGTTTCGAGTGTGAAGACCTGCCCGTCACCGGCAGGCCCGCGTGCGCGTTCGACTCAGGGATCCTCCGGGCGCTCTTCTCAGGCCACTACGGCCGGCCGATGGTGGCGCTCGAGACCAGGTGCTACTCGATGGGTTACGATCACTGCCGGTTTGAGGTGGTGCCGGATGGTGGCGGCGGGGAGGGGATCGAGTGAAGACCGGTCCGGGCCAGCCCCCCTCCTGTGTCCACTCAGCGCAGTATCGCTGCCTGACCCGTTTCTCTGGGGCATAGGACCATGGACCGTTTTCGTACGGAAAGAGGTGTGCTTGTCTTCGATACCGAGACCACCGGTCTCCCGCGGCACGGGAGGGTCTACCTGCCCGGGAGTCGTGGGTGGCCGCGGCTGATCCAGGCAGCCTGGATCCTCTACGACGGTTCGGGGCGCGAGTGCGGGAGGCAGAACCTGCTTGTACGCCCAGCGGGGTTTACCATCCCGGGATCAGCTACGGCGATCCATGGCATCACCACGGAACGGGCCCTCCGGGACGGCGTTGCGCTCTATGACGCTCTTTGCGCCTTCTCTCATGACATGGCGCGAGCTGAAGTTGTGGTCGCCCATAATATGGGCTTCGATCAGGGCGTGGTTGCGGCGGAATGTTGGCGGGAAGGGTTACCGGACCCCTTTGCCGGGAAAAAGAGCGTCTGCACCATGCTGGCGTCAGGCCGCCGCCCGGGCCGGAATCGGCGGTTGTTATCGCTCGATGACCTCTATCGCACTCTCTTCTCGTGCGAGCGTGAGGGCGCCCATGACGCGATGCGCGATGCGGAGGCGTGCGCCCGGTGTTTCTTTGAACTGGTGCGGCGCAGGGATATCAGGATATAGAAGGGAGAGAATGCACAGACCGGTATCCGGGTACGGGGTTCCGGCACTGGAGCACCCATCCCCACGCATGTGGGGAACACTTCTCCTCCTCTCCTCTTTTCCGTCTCTTCTTCGGTTCATCCCCACGCATGTGGGGAACACGTGCTATATCTGAGTCCGTTGATGATTTGCTCCGGTTCATCCCCACGCATGTGGGGAACACACCTTCCCGGCCTGCTCAAATGCCGCCCGATACGGTTCATCCCCACGCATGTGGGGAACACGCCGCTTTTGCGACCTCGACGGATACGCCGCCCGGTTCATCCCCACGCATGTGGGGAACACAGTTCGACGATCAGGAAACACGCAACCCGCATCGGTTCATCCCCACGCATGTGGGGAACACTACAAGCGGTTCAAACAGGATTATCAGGAGTTCGGTTCATCCCCACGCATGTGGGGAACACGATGCGCGGCCGTGTCCGTGCGGGTCTGGCCTCGGTTCATCCCCACGCATGTGGGGAACACCGAACGGAGTATATGAAGATGAGGAGATCGCGCGGTTCATCCCCACGCATGTGGGGAACACCTAAAATGAAAAAGATTTAGTTTAATTTTGCTCGGTTCATCCCCACGCATGTGGGGAACACCAGTTTCGCGAACCCTTAGATAGGCTCCCCTTCGGTTCATCCCCACGCATGTGGGGAACACTACTGTGAGAGATAGTTGCCGATCGGTACGCCCGGTTCATCCCCACGCATGTGGGGAACACGCCGGTGCATCGAGTGAATTGACAATCAACGCCGGTTCATCCCCACGCATGTGGGGAACACCCTTCCGGGACGTCTGCTCCTGTTATTTCAGTCGGTTCATCCCCACGCATGTGGGGAACACGTCCCGGAACCCTGCCAGGTCGAACGTCTGCCCGGTTCATCCCCACGCATGTGGGGAACACACCAGCCGAAGATTTGAGATCCTGTTATCGGTCGGTTCATCCCCACGCATGTGGGGAACACTCGAATACGACCCGGAAGCGCTGGCTGAGGCACGGTTCATCCCCACGCATGTGGGGAACACACCCTCACATATTCCCAATCGTCGAATGGGAACGGTTCATCCCCACGCATGTGGGGAACACCCCCGGCTGGCGCGGCGTTTCTTGTTCTTCTTCGGTTCATCCCCACGCATGTGGGGAACACCCACGCATCACTATGAGCACTGGACCCAGAATCGGTTCATCCCCACGCATGTGGGGAACACTTGACCCCAGAAATGCACAACCTCCTCATGACCGGTTCATCCCCACGCATGTGGGGAACACATAGAGCGCATCCTTATCAGGGGAGAGAAGATCGGTTCATCCCCACGCATGTGGGGAACACCAGTATCCTGCTGCCTGTAGAAGACGGACGGCCGGTTCATCCCCACGCATGTGGGGAACACCTTGAAACCGCCGAGGGAGGGGTCACGTATCACGGTTCATCCCCACGCATGTGGGGAACACAGAGTCGGAAGCCGCAGAGGGGAGTCGAACCCCGGTTCATCCCCACGCATGTGGGGAACACTGCGAGTTCGACTGCCGGAACCAGTTCCAGGCCGGTTCATCCCCACGCATGTGGGGAACACGTCATTAGCATGCTCCAGGACGGTGCAAAGGCCGGTTCATCCCCACGCATGTGGGGAACACTCTCCACGTTTCGCGGACAGAGATAGATCGGCCGGTTCATCCCCACGCATGTGGGGAACACTGTCGCCTGGGCGCCGGAGGGCGGGTAGTCCTCGGTTCATCCCCACGCATGTGGGGAACACGAGAGATAGACCCAGGTGATAGGATTGTCGAACGGTTCATCCCCACGCATGTGGGGAACACTTCTTCGCGAACGCGTCTTTTCCAGCAGGTATCGGTTCATCCCCACGCATGTGGGGAACACCTCTCCGGCGATTACCTGGTCCAGTCTATCAGCGGTTCATCCCCACGCATGTGGGGAACACTGGAACAGAAGCTACTCAAGGAATTCCGATCTCGGTTCATCCCCACGCATGTGGGGAACACAGGATTTTTGAATTGTACGACCAGTAGAAGTCCGGTTCATCCCCACGCATGTGGGGAACACATCAAGATCTCGGTCACCGACGCCACCGCGGCCGGTTCATCCCCACGCATGTGGGGAACACTGGCGGTTGCAGCCCGGTGTGAACATCGTGACCGGTTCATCCCCACGCATGTGGGGAACACCGGCATAGTAAGGGTAAACCGCATAGGGTGATCGGTTCATCCCCACGCATGTGGGGAACACTCCAGGGCGATCAATTTGAACAGGTTGCCGCTCGGTTCATCCCCACGCATGTGGGGAACACCTCGCGGCGAAGTTCCGCGCCCTCGCCGACGACGGTTCATCCCCACGCATGTGGGGAACACGCGATAATCCATAGAGTATACCTATCCAGCATCGGTTCATCCCCACGCATGTGGGGAACACCGCGGTCAACTCTTCCAGCTCCTCGGAGTAGTCGGTTCATCCCCACGCATGTGGGGAACACGCACATCTTGAGGGGCACGAGGCCCCGGCTATCGGTTCATCCCCACGCATGTGGGGAACACTTCATCAATCAAATCATCAATATCATCATAATCGGTTCATCCCCACGCATGTGGGGAACACGAAAACCTCTTTCGGAGGTAGGGTGGCGGGGTCGGTTCATCCCCACGCATGTGGGGAACACTTAACAACTCCATTTAATCTAAAACAATTCTACGGTTCATCCCCACGCATGTGGGGAACACGCGTTTTAAGCGCACGCATTTTACAGGTGATACGGTTCATCCCCACGCATGTGGGGAACACATCGATATCATCAATATCCGCTTTAAACCGTTCGGTTCATCCCCACGCATGTGGGGAACACTTAACCATTGTTCAATTTCATCAATAATGTTTCGGTTCATCCCCACGCATGTGGGGAACACTAATTTCTTTCATTCTTCATCCTCCATATCTTCGGTTCATCCCCACGCATGTGGGGAACACTTAAACCCATTCCAAATTTATTACTACATCCTCGGTTCATCCCCACGCATGTGGGGAACACTATACCTCATCAAAACCACTCCATATTGATTACGGTTCATCCCCACGCATGTGGGGAACACNNCGGTTCATCCCCACGCATGTGGGGAACACACGGATTAGCATTAATGATTTTCTGGATATTTCGGTTCATCCCCACGCATGTGGGGAACACTCATCGCCGACGTCGACGAGGTCGCGGCGCTGCGGTTCATCCCCACGCATGTGGGGAACACATATCCCGGAGCAGGTTTAGCACTCTCGAGTTCGGTTCATCCCCACGCATGTGGGGAACACACCTCCAGGTAACGCTATAGGGAGACCCCATACGGTTCATCCCCACGCATGTGGGGAACACTCACCCGGGGAGAACTCGCCCTGAAGAGAAAACGGTTCATCCCCACGCATGTGGGGAACACTTCTGGGACTTCCCGTTCGTCGATGAGGCTAGCGGTTCATCCCCACGCATGTGGGGAACACCGACGCCTACTATTGCGATAGAGTGTGGTTTGCGGTTCATCCCCACGCATGTGGGGAACACTATTCTACTTCACTTGTTCTATATCAATCCCACGGTTCATCCCCACGCATGTGGGGAACACTCGAACTGCACGGTCGTATACCGCGCGTTCTCCGGTTCATCCCCACGCATGTGGGGAACACTCGTGAACGACCTCACCGGAGGGGTCGGGCCGCGGTTCATCCCCACGCATGTGGGGAACACGGTGGGCTGACTGCCCGGGCTGCACGTGTGACCGGTTCATCCCCACGCATGTGGGGAACACATGGAGAACGTCGATTTTGCCTTCGCGCCGATCGGTTCATCCCCACGCATGTGGGGAACACGGTTATGAGAGGTTCTGAAGGTCTCTCATGATCGGTTCATCCCCACGCATGTGGGGAACACATCGCCGACTACGTGCGTTTTACCAAGCGGTTCGGTTCATCCCCACGCATGTGGGGAACACACGTAGGCGCCGATCAAGGTCATGCCCCGGATCGGTTCATCCCCACGCATGTGGGGAACACAGTCACAGACGGAGGAAGCGCCCGGCGACTTCCGGTTCATCCCCACGCATGTGGGGAACACGTTCTTATCTCACATATGAGATAGTCCACCACCGGTTCATCCCCACGCATGTGGGGAACACATCTGATAGTCTACCAGAATCATTCTTTTTCTCGGTTCATCCCCACGCATGTGGGGAACACACGAGCCCGTACGCCTCATATGCCCCGGAGAACGGTTCATCCCCACGCATGTGGGGAACACATTGCAGCATTTTGGACACAAAATACCACAGTCGGTTCATCCCCACGCATGTGGGGAACACCCATCGAGGAAGAGGAGAAGGTCGAATAACCTCGGTTCATCCCCACGCATGTGGGGAACACGAGGATGGATTGATGCAGGTTTTGGTGGAACACGGTTCATCCCCACGCATGTGGGGAACACATACTCGAAAGTATTTATACTTTTCGAAATGTCGGTTCATCCCCACGCATGTGGGGAACACTCTTCTCCTTATCTCCCCAAGCAGGAACCTTCCTTCCTAGTACTCCTGAACAACCTGATTGTGACACAACACATCAGCCGGAGTGATGTCATCCATTCCTGCTCATCCCTGTATTCGGAGAGGGGGGAGATTAACCTTACGAAAAAACAGGCAAAAGGCCCACCACTTCAGGGATGAGAGTCGGCAGACCGGGTGCAACACCGCCAGGTGCGGGATACCGGCCCCGGCGAGACTCACCCCCGAATCTAAGGTCTGTTCTAAGCCAAA
>LFRN01000022.1 GCA_001512375.1 Candidatus Methanoculleus thermohydrogenotrophicum
CCATCGTTCGACGCTTACGCCCCCGATTCCGAACCAGTGACGTTCACGGTTGAAAAACGTGTGGGAATCGAGACCGGGACACCGACGCCTACCCCTACCGCGACTAAGACAGTGACACCCACGCCAGCGGTAACCACGGTAGCCACAACTCCGCCCACCACTGTACCGGCAACAGAGACGGCCACGCCGACCACGGAGCCGCCGGCAACCACACCGACTGAGACACCGCTCCCGGCCTGGGCAGCCATAGCGGCGCTCGGTCTTGCCGTCACCCTCATCGGCAGACGTCGGTGAAGAGGTTTCAGGATCAGGATAGGGCTAATCCCCGCCATTTCACTGGCGGGCTGCAGCCCCCTCCACCTTATAGGCTGTTCTCGCCTACATTTTTTTATCACGAGCACCCGGAAGAGGCTGGCTCACGCGTGGTCCTGGCGAATCTCAGAAATACATCTCACTCCCCGAGGTGGAAGGATTGTCAAAAAGACCCTCTCAGATAGAAGTCCCGTATTGCCCGGATCGGGATCAGAACGCGGGCGTTCAATATTATGAGATTGGGCTGCAATCCCGGGATGAATTAATTACCCCGGATGCCTTCTCCTGAAGTCAGGAGAGCAGTCACCAGAACCGGCAGCCACAGCCCCCGGCCCCATCCCTGATCCAGCGGATGGCGGCTGCGGCCCACTTCACGACACCAGGGTCGCTGTCATCAAGCGCCAGGGTGA
>LFRN01000061.1:0-1830 GCA_001512375.1 Candidatus Methanoculleus thermohydrogenotrophicum
CTACCCGAAGTCCCTGGACCTGAACGCGATCCTGGAAACGCTCCGGGGAGGGGTGTTTGACGCTGATGTGGCCTGGGTGCAGAAAAACCGGCGTCCGACCCCGACGAGAGGCAAGAAGGAGAGCACCGACCATCCTCCGATCCACCCCACGGGTGCGGCGACCCCTGATGCCCTCGGCCAGGACCGGTGGAAGGTCTATGAGCTCATCGTCCGCCGTTTCCTTGCGACCCTCTCTCCTGACGCCAGATGGGCGACCCTCAGGTGCACCTTCGACGCGTCCGGCGAACCCTACGCCGCCACAGGCAGCAGGCTCCTCTCTGCAGGGTGGCGCCAGGTCTACCCCTACTCTGAGGCGAAGGAGAAGATCCTCCCGCCCCTCACCCCGGGCGAACGCCTGCCGATCCTGGAGGTTAACCTTGAGGAGAAAGAGACACAGCCACCGCCACGTTACTCCCAGAGCCGGCTCATCCAGGTGATGGAGGAACTCGGGCTCGGGACGAAGAGCACCCGGCACGAGGTGATCGGGAAACTCATCTCCCGTCGATACGTGGAGGGGGACCCGCTCCGCCCGACGCTCGTCGGGAGGGCTGTCACTGATGCGCTCGATAACCATGCGGCGACGATCACGGAGCCTGAGATGACCAGGACGCTTGAAGAGCATATGCAGCTCATCAAGCAGCGCGAACGGAGCCGCGACGATGTCATCAACGAGTCCCGCGAGATGCTCCACCAGGTCTTTGACAAACTTGAGGCGCATGAGGAGGAGATTGGCGAGGAGATCATGGAGCAGACGGCGGAGGAGCATACCGTCGGTCCCTGCCCGGTCTGCGGTCATGATCTCCGGATCCGGCACATCGGTGTCTCGCAGTTCATCGGGTGCACCGGCTACCCGGAGTGCCGGTTCAATATCAGCCTGCCTGGCAGCGCCTGGGGCCGGGCGATCCGGATCGAGGAGACCTGCGAGGAGCACGGGCTCTCCCACGTCCGCCTGATCAGGAAGGGTTCCCGGCCCTGGACGCTGGGCTGCCCGCTCTGCAGTCATATCCAGTCGAATATCGAGGCGCTCCAGATGATGCCCTCGATGACCGATGACCTCATGCGGCGCCTGCATGCGCACCACATCTATACGGTCTCCGAGATCGCGGGCATGCAACCCGCGGACCTCGGGAGCATCGGTGTCAGCACCGGGGAGGCAGAGCGGCTCATCAGGGAGGCCGGGGACGCGCTTGAGGTCCTCAGGCGCCGCTCGGAACTCAAGAAGTTCATCAGGAAGATCGTTCCGCCTCGTAAAGGGCGGAGCCACGCGAAGATCATGCGAAGCCTCCTTGAGCAGGGGATCGGGGATATCCGCGCGCTCTCGCAGGCAGACCCTGCTCTCCTGAAGAAGGCCGGTATAGGTGATGCCGCAGCAAAGGACCTCCTGGAGGCAGCCCGCGCGCTCTGTGACGAGCGCGTTCTCCAGGAGGCGGGGGTTCCTGCGGTCAGCCTGAAGAAGTACAGGGCCGAAGGTCTCGCAAGCCCAAACAGCCTCTGCCACCTTCCCATTCCCTACCTCTCAATCAAAACCGGTATTAACCCGGAAACCGTACATAGACATGTGGAACTGGTCTGTAACCACCTCGGCCGCCCCGTGCCGGCGAAGATCACCAAGGCGATGCTCGAACGCGGACGAAAGGACCTCCTGGCGATCCCTGGTATCGGGGAGGCGACCCTGCAGAAGCTCTACCTTGCAGGCATCTACGATGCCGCCACGCTTCGCGAGGCCGATCCGGAGGAGGTCTCTTCTATCACCGGCATCGCAAAGACGAGACTCCACGACTTTATCTTGCG
>LFRN01000061.1:1856-2404 GCA_001512375.1 Candidatus Methanoculleus thermohydrogenotrophicum
TTGGGGTATCAGGTGTGGAACGCACCGTCGAGCCTGGGGACTCGCTCCCGATGGGGAGGAGGATGAAGCAGGAAGCCCCGCCCAAGAGGTGCGGGGTAGTTCACCGGCCATCTGAAGTGACATCATGCGTGCGAACTGGAAGACCTGGGTACATGTAACGAAACTGGATCCTGATAAACGCCTCCCGGCGGGAGCCATCGAGGAGATCGCGACGAGCGGGACCGATGCCCTGATGCTCTCGGGCACCCAGAACGTGACGCGGGAGAAACTCCGCAGACTCCTGGATATGGTCTCGGCCTACGGGCTGCCGCTGGTGGTGGAACCGGCGAGCCCTGACTGCGCCATATTCGACGGTGAGATCGATCATCTCTTTGTTCCGAGCGTGATGAATACGAACGATGCCCGCTGGATCACCGGGAAGCACCAGCTCTGGCTTCGTAATAACGGCAGCAACATCAACTGGGATATCGTGGTGCCTGAGGCCTATATCGTCCTCAACCCGAACTCGGCTGTGGGGCGGGTGACCGGGGCTGACTGCGCCCTCTCAT
>LFRN01000061.1:2531-3382 GCA_001512375.1 Candidatus Methanoculleus thermohydrogenotrophicum
GTGCTCCGGGCCACGGTCCGGGCGGTACAGTGATGTATGCCACAGATCGCTATCGTTCTGGTTGAACCCCTCTACGCCGGGAACGTCGGGTTCGCCGCCCGGGTGATGAAGAACTTCGGGTTTACCCAGTTGGTACTGGTCAACCCCTGCCCGCTCGGTGATGAGGCTGTTATGCGCGCCTCCCACGCCCGCGACGTCCTTGATAACGCCCGCCTGATGACGATCGCCGGGGTCTACCGGGAGTTTGATTTTGTGGTCGCGACGACCGGCGAGGTGAGTAAATCGGTCTGCACCGCGATGCGGATGCCCTATTACGCGCCGGCGGAGGTTCGGGAGATCATCGCTGATATCGACGGGACGGTCGCGATCCTCTTTGGACGGGAGAACTGGGGGCTTGCAAACGAGGAACTGAAACGGGCGGACCTCGTCTGCACCATCCCGACCTCGGAGGCGTATCCCATCCTGAACCTCTCCCACGCGGTGGGGATCGTCTGTTACGAACTTGCGAACCTGCCCCGCGGGACCTACCCCCTGGCCGGCCGGGTTGCGATGGAGTCGCTCTACCGGCACATCGAGGCGTTTCTCGACCTGATCGACCATCCGGGGTTCAAGCGGGAGAACACGATGATCCTCCTCCGCCGGGTCCTGGGCCGGACGAGATTGACCACCCGCGAGGTGAGCACGCTCCACGGTCTTATGCGGAGGGCAGAGTGGCATATGGAAAACAAAGTAAGAGCAAGGGATCAGTGAAGGGGGTCCTGACCTGTTACGAAGAAAACAGGCAGAAGGCCCCCTACTTTAGTGGGGGGATGAATGCCGTCCATCAAAACATTTATTATGCGTCGCGACAA
>LFRN01000258.1 GCA_001512375.1 Candidatus Methanoculleus thermohydrogenotrophicum
GCGGATGGCGGCTGCGGCCCACTTCACGACACCAGGGTCGCTGTCATCAAGCGCCAGGGTGAGGGGTGGAATCGCTTCTACGTCCCCGAGCATCCCGAGGGTGTAGGCCGCCCACATCTTGAGGCGGGGATCGTCATCACCGAGCGCTTCCGTAAGTGCCGGGAGGGCGGCAGGGCCGAAGGCGGCAAGGACCCCGGCAGCCGCCATCCGATCAGCACTCTCGCCGTCGCGGAGGACCGCGATCAGGTCGGCGACGGTGATACTGTTCTTCATCGCCACACCACCCCGGTCCGACACCAGTCTCCTTCTGCCGTCACAATCATCCCTCTCTGCCTTCCGCTGATCACGAGATCCACCCCAGACACGATTGATGCCCATACTGCTCTTGGCGCCAGGGAAAGAAAATTGATCGGTTTTGTGCCTTCTAAAATAGGGTGATCAGTGGGTCTGCCAGTAGTAGTCCCACGCATCGATCTCGGTGCCGTTTGCAAAGATACAGACACCGTGCTCGCTGCCGTCGGGGTTCTTCCGGACCTCGTAGGCGTGCCCCTGTTCAGTGCACCAGACCGCGGCCGGGTTGGCGACACCGGTGGTACCGCCGCATTGAGAGCAGGCCCACAGGACGTCAAGGATCTCCACCGGCGTCCCCCACTGCTGGATGGTCACGGTGTCGCGCGCAACCCTGCCGGCGAAGGTGATCCGCATCCCGTCGACGCGGTAACGGTCATCAAGCTCGAGCGGGAGATAACACTCACCGTCGTCAGCGATGACCCCGTAGAACCCCCCCTCGAGATCGATGTAGGTGACCGTCCCATTTACCGCGACGAACGTTGCGTTCCCTGCCTTATCGATGGCGATGACCTCGATCGGCGTCCCCCACATCTGGTAGGTCATGACATCCTCCATCACCCTCGCAACGAACGTCACGTCCATGCCGTCGACCAGCCAGATCTCGTTCAGGCCAAGCGGGAGGTAAGCCTCCCCGTCATCAGCGACGATCCCGTAGAACCCGCCTTCAAGGTCGACGTAAGTTACTGTCCCGTTCCCGGCGACGAGCCGGGCGACGCCGATGGGTTCAACAGCCCTGATCTTTACTGGTGTTCCCCACATCTGGAACCCTGCGGTATCTTCCTCAACATCGGCACTGAACCGCACCCGAAGACCATCAATCTGATACTCCTCCAGCAGGTTGGAGGGATAGTAGTTCATGCCGTCTTCCGCGATGATGCCATAAAAACCACCTTCTAGGTCGATATAGGTGATTGTGCCGTTCATCGTGACCGTGCGGCGGGTATCGCCTTCCTCAATGCTGACGATATCGATCGGCGTCCCCCACTGCTGGATAGTCGCGTTGTCGCGCGCGACGTCAGCGGTGAACCTGACCCGGAGACCGTCCTTGCGGTACTCCGCCGGCAGGTCCGTGGGGAGGTACCGTTCCCCGTCATCGGCGACGATCCCGTAGAACCCGCCTTCAAGGTCGACGTAGGTTACTGTCCCGATTCCGGAGATACAGTCATCGGGCAGCTCGTCTTCCCCCCCGACAGCCATACACCCACACGCGATGACCGCCGCGATGAGGGTAAGGACGATGACCAGATAATCTGGATATCCCGTCATAATATCAACACAAGGTTTTCGTCTGCGACAGGTAAGTAGATTGCTTTAACTCCGAAATAATTCGGACCTATGCGTTTAAGAGGTCAGTTCGCCGGCCGATATCCCCGCGGAAACAGTGTGCAGCCGGCTGCCTCTTCGTGCTCCGGGGTAACTCAAAATCCCACGTATCCCCCGGTC
>LFRN01000087.1 GCA_001512375.1 Candidatus Methanoculleus thermohydrogenotrophicum
GTATTGGCCGTTGTTTGAGGAGAGCACTCATCCAAGAAGCCAAGCACCGTGTTCTTGCTCATTCGTGGGAGTTTTTTTTGAGTACCTGTTCTGCATCCCGGGGTCGGCGGTAATCCCGCGGATAGGGTTTCCCAAAGAACATGCCAAACGATTTGAGGATCCGCCGGACCTGGTCCAGACTGTAACTGATGCCGAACTGCGACGGGATCAGGTGCTGGACTTCGGCGGTTGTCCAGTCTTCTTTCTCCCGGAGTTTTTCAAGCAAAGCGGTTTTCTGCTCGTCAGTGAGTTTCGAAGGGTGGCCACCGGCATACTTCGGAAACAGCCCACCCGGCCCCTCCTCGTTCCAGCGTTTCTGCCAGTTGTAACCGGTCTGATGAGAGACCCCAACAGCTTCCGCAGCGTCGACAACGCTCATTCCCTTATACCGTAGCCGAATAAACACGAGGCGCGGGACTACTTCGGGCAATCCTTTGGGGTGCTTGATCCGTTTATTCAGGACAGAGAGGGGAACGTGTCTGACGATCGTGATCTGTTCACGCCCGGTCATAGAGGTATGAGGAACTCAAAGTTCAAAAAAGTAGCACAACGAACTATAATTGGGGGACCTCGTGAGGTGGGGCGAGAGGCCGACTGACGAAGAACTGCGTGCTTACCACAGGAGGTCGGCATGCCAGACCCGATTTCCCGGCACAGCAGCCATCATATTGGCTATCGCCACGGAGGGCGCTCTCATTTGCGCTTGCTTAACACGAGAATAAAAACGTTCTCCACGATTATCCTCTAGAAACCTCTTTTTCAATAAGATTTCACCAGTCGCTGCATTTCCAGAGACGAAACCAGAATACCTCCCCATACCCCGCCGGGAGCGACCCCCGGATTCCTGACCGCCCGGTTCCCCCCCGGACATGGGTCCTCTGGAGGACCTGGTACCATATATAACCATTGTGCACGTCAGCTCGATGTCAGGGCTGAAGTGAGGGATACCGATAGAAATATATGGTAAAAATGTTTTTATGTCCTCCAGAATATAATATATCTGGGATACCGGGGAGCCGGTACAGACAGACCGGATTAACACTGGATGGGCGCCAGGAGAAATACCTCCATTCACGCTCCAACGCTCTATACCTCCCTCTATACGTCGTCATAATTGGGTACACCCATACCGTCGTACCGTCTCCCCGTTCTCACTCATCATTCTGTCATTGTTTATCTCAGCCAGCCTGAACAACCTGGATTCCCCGGTCCCATCCCATCCCTGCCAGTGGGATACCCTCGTTGACCGTCGGATACGGGCCAGATGCCGGGCAACATGAAGCAGGGGTGGACCGGGAGAGAGGTTGTTTCATGCGTGCACCACGAGGTCATGCCCATGGGCGTTTCGTGAAAAAAGAAGAGATTTCCAAATTACTTCAGGGCCGCGGCGCGAGGAAGGGAGGATTCGGCCCGTACGCTTGCGCGGTGCGCGGTGAAGATTCATGGTTGGTGGGCGCTCGAACGGTTGCGTGTATGCAATCGGTGACCACTGCCTGCTTCCCGGCGGTCGAGACCGTCAAGCAGACCGACCTTGTGTATACCTTGCAGGAGATGTGATCCCGGGCAGGCATCCCGGGCGACAACTCTGAGATGACTTCTACACACAAAAACACCGAAAAAAGAGTACACTGGACTCCCGACCCTATTTTCGGGCGCTATGACGTTACGCCCTCCGTTCCCTGGACTTGGGCCTGAGTTCATCAGAACCGCACTTGCGGCATCGGGTTGCACGCGGTGCGTTCCGGGCATTGCATCTCATACAGATCTTTACGTTGAGTAGACGTGCTTCAGCTTCGGGAAATCTCGCCATATCAAAAACACCACTTGCCAGATAGATACTATTCGTTCTTGGTGATATTAACAGTTCTGTCCTCAGGCAGGCCCTCTCCGTGCTCCTGCTTGATCCATGCACGGAACGCCTCAAGCGCCCGTGCCCGGTGCGAGATCCTGCTCTTCTCGGCAAGCG
>LFRN01000213.1 GCA_001512375.1 Candidatus Methanoculleus thermohydrogenotrophicum
CATTCAACGCCAAAGCGCCGGTCTATATAGCAAGCGTCGAGCCCACGGTCTCTGACATACCGCTGGATACCAGAAGCGTCAGGCAGGACATCCCGACGGTCGATGTCGCTGACCTGATGGATACCTATGATATGCGGAACATGCCCATCACCGACGAGGATAATACCCTGGTCGGGCTCGTCAGCGAGTATGGGCTTGCCCGCGCCTACGTCAGGAAAGCCCCCCGAGAACGGCTCTCGCTCGTCCCGATGCCGCTTGAGACCCTTGCCCGGATCCTCGACGCCCAGACGGTCGTAGCGGCAGGGGAGACCCTCCAGGAAGGTCGGGTCTATACCGTCATCGACGCCCTGCACGTCACCCTCTCTCAGATGACGCCCAATGATATCGCGATCGTCGGAGATAACGAACCTGCGCAGCTTGCCCTGATATCAGCGGGCGTCGCCGCACTTATCATCGCCGAAGGGGCACCGGTGGGTGAGCGGGTGATCACTGCCGCCCGGGCACGAGGGACCTCGGTGCTCGCAACGACGCTTGACGCCTTCAGCGTCGGCAAGATGATCAGCCTCTCCCTGCCGGCGAAGATGATCATGGAGACCGACGTCCCCACGGTCCGGCTTGAGGACTCGCTTGAGTATGCGAAGAGCGTTGTCTCAGACTCAAAGTTCAGGACGGCCTGTGTCGTCGACGAGCGGCACAAGCATATCGGGCTCATATCGAGGACAACACTGAT
>LFRN01000006.1 GCA_001512375.1 Candidatus Methanoculleus thermohydrogenotrophicum
CATTCAACGCCAAAGCGCCGGTCTATATAGCAAGCGTCGAGCCCACGGTCTCTGACATACCGTTGAATACCAGGAGCGTCGGGCAGGACGTCCCGACAGTCGATGTCGCTGACCTGATGGATACCTATGATATGCGGAACATGCCCATCACCGACGAGGATAATACCCTGGTCGGGCTCGTCAGCGAGTATGGGCTTGCCCGCGCCTACGTCAGGAAAGCCCCCCGAGAACGGCTCTCGCTCGTCCCGATGCCGCTTGAGACCCTTGCCCGGATCCTCGACGCCCGGACGGTCGTAGCGGCAGGGGAGACCCTCCAGGAAGGTCGGGTCTATACCGTCATTGACGCCCTGCACGTCACCCTCTCCCAGATGACGCCCAATGATATCGCGATCGTCGGCGATAACGAACCTGCGCAGCTTGCCCTGATATCAGCGGGCGTCGCCGCGCTTATCATCGCCGAAGGGGCACCGGTGGGTGAGCGGGTGATCACTGCCGCCCGGGCACGAGGGACCTCGGTGCTTGCAACGACGCTTGACGCCTTCAGCGTCGGCAAGATGATCAGCCTTTCTCTGCCGGCGAAGATGATCATGGAGACCGACGTCCCCACGGTCCGGCTTGAGGACTCGCTTGAGTATGCGAAGAGCGTTGTCTCAGACTCAAAGTTCAGAACGGCCTGTGTCGTCGACGAGCGGCACAAGCATATCGGGCTCATATCGAGGACAACACTGAT
>LFRN01000037.1:0-615 GCA_001512375.1 Candidatus Methanoculleus thermohydrogenotrophicum
CCGTTCTCGTTCCCGATCACCGCCTCAACCATCTCCCCCGGACTCCCGTCGCGCCGGGTGAAGGTCCGCGGGCTCTCGACGGCTATGATCCTGACTTCGAGATCCCCTCCCGAGCCGGGAAGCGTGGAGGTTCCCATCTCCTCAGGGCAGGAGATCTCGCATGCCGCCTCCTGGACAGCGACGGCGGTGACGTCCGGGAGCCTCCCCCCCCTCTTCGGCCGGCCGAGGATCTCAAGCACATCCCCAACCTCAAGCTCATGGACGCCGCCGGCTTTCTCATCCCAGAGGGTCAGCCTGGCTTTTCCGGTCTCGTCACCCACCATCACATTTGCCACGAGCCCGGTTGTGCCGTCAGACCGCTCAAATTCCCTGGGCTCCCCAATAGAGAGCACCTTTGCAAAGAAACACGCAAGACTGGGGGCCTCCTTGAGGTCGCGTATCCTGATGTGCGCCCGTCCGAGGTCTTTGACGACCAGCATCGCTGCTGTCCGCGCATCAAGGAGGTTGCCAGACTCTGCTACCTTCCCGAGAACTCGCCGCTCGAACTCCTCCCTCCCCACCAGGTCGTCGACCAAGAGGTAATGGAACTTCACACTGCCTCTCCTGCCTCTACGC
>LFRN01000037.1:700-4893 GCA_001512375.1 Candidatus Methanoculleus thermohydrogenotrophicum
TAGGCCCCTGCATCCAGAACCGCGATGAGGTCGCCAGCCGCAAGATCGGGGAGCATCCTGTCTTCTGCGAGGATATCTCCGGTCTCGCAGATCGGTCCCGCGACGGAGTACTCGCGCACCGCGGGCGCGTCAGCCTTGTTTGCCGCGACGACCTCGTGATAGGAGCCGTACATCGTCGGGCGGAGCAGCAGGTTGAATCCAGCGTCGACGTTGGCAAACGTCGCGTGGGCGGTCTTGACCGAGTTGACCCGGGTTAGCAGGACTGTGGAGTCGGCGACGAGCCACCTGCCCGGCTCGACCCAGAGTTCGGGCTCGATCCCGAGGTCATGGACGCCTTTGAGGAAGACCGGCATGACCGCTCCCGCGTAGTCTTCAGGCGTCGGGGCCCGGTCGATCCCCCGTCGGTAGGGGATGCCAAGACCACCCCCGACATCGATGAACTCCAGATCAACCCCAATCTCGATGAGGTCGCGGGCAACCTCGATCAGCACCTCGACCTCACGGGCAAAGGGCTCGATATCAAGGATCTGTGAGCCGATGTGGCAGTGGATGCCGACCGGGTTGATGTGTTCAGCGGCAAGAGCGTGGCGGTAGGCGTCCAGGATCTCTTCTGCCGGGATGCCGAACTTGCTCGTGGCAAGCCCTGTCGCGATCTTCGGGTGAGTGGGGACGTCGATGGCCGGGTTGACCCGGAAGGCGATATCGACGGTCTTTCCTGCCTCTGCGGCTGCCGTGTCGAGCTGCCTGAGTTCGTCGAGCGAGTCCACCGAGACCCGGACATCCTTCTCGACCGCGAGGGCGATGTCAGTGGGGCTCTTTGAGTTCCCGTTGAAGAGGAGCGACTCCGGGCGCATCCCTGCCACAAGGGCGAGTGTGAGCTCCCCGGCTGAGAAGACGTCGGCTCCAGCGCCCATCGACGCGAGCATCCGGAGTATCGCCAGGTTGCCGTTTGCCTTTGCGGCGTAGAGCACCCTGACCTTCGGGTAGTGGGCGGTGAGCGCCTCCGCCAGGTGCCGGAAGTTCTCGCGGATCCGCCCTTCGTCGGTAACGTAGAGCGGGGTTCCGAACTGCTCCGCGAGATCCACCGTGTCATGCTTACCGATATGGAGATGCCCGCGCCTGACGGTGAGGTGAGGTGGGAGGATCACAGGTCGAGCCCCCGCATCCGGTCTACCGCCTCGCTGATCCGCTCGATTGAGCGGGTGATAGCGAACCTGACGAACCCCTCACCGTTCCTGCCGAAACCCACCCCCGGGGTCGCGACGATCCCTGCCTGGTCGAGGAGTTGCGCAGCAAACGCCATAGAGTCGTCGACCGGCACCCAGACGTAGAAGGTGGCCTTCGGCGCCTGGACGTCAAACCCGATCTCAGAGAGCCCGCTCACCAACACGTCCCGCCGCTCCTGATAGACCGAACAGGCCCGGACGACAGAGTCCTGGGGGCCGGTGAGCGCCGTTATGGCAGCGTGCTGGACAGCGTTGAACGCACCCGAGTCTACGTTGGTCTTGACCCGCCCGAGCCCGGCGATGATATCAGGGCTCCCGCAGGCCATACCGATCCGCCACCCGGTCATGTTGTAGGTCTTTGAGAGTGAGTGCATCTCGACGCCCACCTCCATGGCACCATCAGCTTCGAGGAACGAGGGGGCGCGGTAGCCGTCGAAGGCTATCTCGGAGTAGGCGTTGTCGTGGACAACAACGATGTTGTGCTCACGCGCGAACTCGACGACCTCCTCAAAGAACGAGAGCGGTGCTATGGCCGCGGTGGGGTTGTTTGGGTAGTTGATAAACATCAGTTTTGCCTGCTTCACCACATCGGTGGGGATATCGTCGAGCGCTGGGAGGAAGTCGTTCTCAGCCCGGATGGGCATCTCGTAGACCTTGCCTTCGGCAAAGAGCGTGGAGGTCTTGTAGACAGGGTAGCCGGGGTCAGAGGCCAGGACGACCTCTCCCGGGTTGACGAAGGCCTCGGCGATGTGGGCGATGCCCTCCTTTGACCCTATGAGGGCGAGCACCTCCTTCTCCGGATCCAGGTCGACCCCGAACCGGCCCTGATACCACTCAGCCACCGCCTCGCGATAGGCGAGCATACCAGCATAGGAGGGATAATGGTGGTTCGCCGGGTCGCGGGCTGCGGTGCAGAGCGCCTCCACGATATGCGGCGGGGTAGGGAGGTCGGGGTCGCCGACGCCGAGATCGATGACATCGACACCCTGGCGTAGTTTCTCCTCTTTCATCTCGTCGATACGTGCGAAAAGGTACGGTGGAAGGTGGTCCATGCGTCTTGCGTACATCACCAGAATATTGCGTTCGCGAGCCTATTTATCTTCTTACTTGCTGCGGACGGGTTTCTCTTCACCCCGAACCGATAACGCTGATACCCCCGGGCCAAACGCCGTACCCGGACATGAACAATCAGGATCAACGTCCCTGTATATGGGCCACGCGACGATGAGCCGAGACTTCTCCCGGTATTTCGAAGGGCAGCGCCACTTCCATCCCCGGACCTTGCGACCGGGACTTCCCGTTTCGCCCAGCACAAGCCCACAAATTAACCCCCACAAATTAAATACAGGCAATACGAAGGTAAAACCATGGTTCTCCCAGAATACCTTGTGGTCTTCTGCACAGCCCCGGCCGGGGAGGCAGAGATGATCGCAAAAACGCTCATCGACGCCCGGCTGGCTGCCTGCGTGAACGTTACCGGCGTGCAGTCCTGCTTCCGGTGGGAGGGAACAGTCTCTACCGAGCCTGAACAACTCTTGATCATCAAGACACAGCACAGCCTGCTTGACCAGCTCATCACCCGGATACGGGGACTCCATAGTTACGACCTCCCCGAGATCATCGCCATACCCATCGTCGGCGGCTACGCCCCATACCTGGACTGGATCGGGGAGGAGACGGCCTGATGGAGATCGTCTGCCGCGCCGGGATTCAGGTGACGGGTAGCGGCGCGCGTGAAGTCCACGACGACATCATCGTTGAGGATAATGTCAGGCTGTTCCTGAACGGCAAGTACCTCACGACCCTGGTGGCAAGCCCCGACCGTCTCGGAGATCTGGGAGCCGGGTTTGTCATCTGCGAGGGGCTGGCCGACGAGGTCGACTCGGTGGAGGTCTCAGGGATGGATATCTACGTCACCGCCCCGGTCGAGAAAGACGTCCACCTCGAGATGGAATCATCCGGGGGTTACCGGGTGCTCGGCGAGCCCAAGGAGGTTTCCTCATCGATCACCGTCACTGCGGACGATATTCGGGCGGTTACGGCCGCGATCGAGTCTGATACCTGGCGGAGGACCGGGGGCGTCCACTGTTCTGTCCTCTTCTGCGATGGAGAACTCATCACCCGGGCCTGCGACATCGGCAGGCACAACACGGTCGATAAGGTCGTGGGATACGCGGCCCTCCACGGGATTGACCGGTCAACGTGCGTTCTCGGGTGTACCGGCAGGCAGCCAGCCGGGATGGTGGCGAAGGCGGCGAACGCAGGGATACCTATCGTCGCCTCACGCGCCGCCTCGACCGACCGGGGTATCATCACGGCAGAACAGGCAGGGCTCACCCTGATCTGCTTCTCGCGAGGGGAGCGGTTCACCATCTACACGCATCCGGAACGGGTGGTTGATATCTATTCACAGATGGAAAAGACGCAAGCGTCAACTACCCCACCCTGAAGGGTGGGGCTTGCGAACGGCTAAGCGANNTAAGCGAAACTAAATGGTAGACCAGGAGGCGACCAATCGATTGCAGCAGCGTTTCGGGCTACCAGAACGGATGGGTGCTTCCCTGGCCTGTCCCTCTTCCGGGCACGCCACAACCCGATGCGCTCTCAGGAGCACTAAGCCCATCCCGCAACTCCGAAGGGGAATGTAACCCCGGTTCGACCGGGAGGGAGTAATATCTGCCATGCGTGTACCTGTCTTAGACACCAATCGAAGACCGTTGACGCCGACGACCCCGGCACGTGCCCGTCTCCTCCTCAAGCAGGGAAAGGCGAAGCCGTACTGGAACAAACTCGGCATCTTCTGTATCATCCCGACCTACGCGGTTGAACCCGACAACCAACCGCTGGTCGTCGGGCTCGACCCCGACAGTTCGTTTGAGGGCTGGTCGGTGGTCGGGACCAGAGAGACTGTCGCAAACGGCATGTTGGAGGCTCCAAAACACGTCAAGAAAGCAATCGAAACCCGAA
>LFRN01000218.1 GCA_001512375.1 Candidatus Methanoculleus thermohydrogenotrophicum
CCATCGCATCCAGAAGTTCGATGATTCCGGTAACCTCCTCGCAAAGTGGGAGTCCGGGATACCCGGTGACAGTGAGTTCCTGCGGCCGTCCGGCATCGCCATTGATGCTGCCGGCAATATCTATGTGGCAGACTCCGGGAACCATCGCATCCAGAAGTTTGATAGTTCCGGGAAGTTCCTCACGACGTGGGGGTCGTACGGTACCGGCGATGATGAGTTCCAGTGGCCGTCCGGCATCGCCATTGACGCTTCCGGCAATGTCTACGTGGCAGATACGGACGCCAACCGCATCAAAATTTTTGATAGTTCCGGCAACTCACTCAAAACGTGGCAGTTCTGGGATACCGGCGGCGAGATATTTCATCTCCCTTCCGACATTGCGTCGGACGCTTCCGGTAATATCTATGTGGTAAACAAGGGAAGTCACTGCGTCCAGAAATTCGCACCACTCCCTGATACCCGGTCGATCCCGGACACCCGGCGGGATTCGGGAACTCCCTCTTACACCTTCGTGACAAAGTGGGGCACGAAGGCCTACCAGGGTAAACCGGTCCGGGAGATCTCCGAAGTTCGGGTCGATCCGTTCGGGGGTGTGTACCTCTTCAACCGCACAACGGTCCTCTGGTATGCCCCGGACAAGGGGATCACCCCTGTCCTCGATGTCGGCGATCTGAGCGCCTTCCTGGTCACTATCAACGATATCGCGGCAACACCTGAGGGGACGCTCCTTATCGCGTCAGATAACGGGATATACGGATGGAACGAATCCGCCGTCGTTCTCCATATCACGTCAGAGGACGGCATTCGTTCAAACGTCGTCAAGAAACTCTTCATCGATGCCTACGGGCGGTGCTGGTTTGTGGTTCCCGGGAACGTGGGATATATCCCGCTTATGACCGGATCAGTCACCCTCGATCTGAAACCTGAGTCGGTGCAGGCATCGGATGTGCTGGAGACTACCCCGAACATCCCCGATGACATCCCGGCGCCGGAGGAGACACCTCGTGGCAAGCCTTCCGGGGTGATCGGGATGCTCGAAGATGCGTGGGCATCACTCGTGGAGCGGATCGGGAACTGTTGGTGCCGGGGTGTCAACTAACTCCCAACTCAAGTCGGGGGCATGATACGTGAGGGGTATCATGCTCTTTCCCTCAGTTCAAGGCGGGGCTCCCTGGCCCATGAACCTGAAGTCCGAGTTCCCGCAGAGATCGGGGGCACGAGTTATCGATTATCACTATGGGAAGCATTCCGTCTAATTATTGCCAGACCCCGGCTGCCTCACGCGAAGCAATGGTGCTGCACATAACCCCTATGAGGCCTGAAACTTCGGCTGCACGCATGGATAACCCCCTTACCCCCGGGCAACTGGACCGTGGTGGGAATCATGCCGGGAATTTCACCTTTCTTTTGCGGGTGAGAGGAATGGATCGCCACCTCACGGACTGAACCGGCCGGTGCTGCTCAGGACTTTGAGATCTCCGCGTAGTAGTACTCGCCGGCTGCTATCTGCTCCCGGTCCAGGAACGACCCCGGCTTGTTGATCCGCGGCCTTCCAGTCTTGTCCCGCCGGAAGGTGATCCCGAGCGCCTTCAGGAACCGGTTCATGCCTGACGCCATATCAAACGGCCCCACGGCCTTGCCGCTGATGCCAGGCTCGCCCTCAAATACCAGGATCCGGTCGCTGATCATATCGATCACGTAGATGTCGTGGTCGATTACGAGCGTGCTCGCGTCCCGTCCTTCGGCGTGCCTCCGGATCAGCCGGGAGATCTTCACCCGCTGCTCCACATCAAGGTGTGCGCTTGGCTCGTCTAGGATGTAGAGGTCGGCATCGCGAGAGAGGCAGATCGCGATCGCCACCCGCTGGAGTTCGCCGCCGGAGAGGGTGCTCACCGGCGCCTGGAGGATCTGCGCGAGAGAGAGGGGTTCCAGGATCTCATGCTGATAGTATGATGTGTCAAACTTCGTCGTCATCTGCCTGAGGATCTCCTCGACGGTCGCCTCAGTGTCGCCCTTGAGGTACTGCGGCTTGTAAGAGATCCGCACCCTGGTATCCATCGACCCGGTATCAGGCTCAAGCACCCCGGCGAGGAGCTTTGCGAACGTGCTTTTCCCGATACCGTTTGCGCCGACAACCCCCAGGACCTCGCCGCTCCGGATCTCCCCGCCATCAACGACAAGCGAGAACTGCTCGAAACGTTTTGTCATCTCCGGGAACGCAAAGAGTTCTTCTCGATCCACTTCTGTGGCATGGGCCCGGGCCTCAAACATCACCGAAAAGTCCCTGAACCTGACGTTCTCCTCCGGGAGAAAGCCCTCCAGATACTGGTTGATCCCCACCCTGACACCCTTTGGGTAGGTGATGACGCCAAAGACCGCCGGTTCTCCGTAGGCGATATGCACGGTGTCGGCGAGCATGTCGAGGATAGCGAGGTCGTGCTCGACGATCACAACCGGCCGCTCCAGGGCAAGTTCACGGATCAGGTTTGCGGCGGCCATCCGCTGGTAGACATCGAGGTAAGGCGTGACCTCATCAAGGAAATAGAAGTCGGCGTCACGCGCGAGGCATGCAGCAATCGCCACCCGCTGGAGTTCGCCGCCGGAGAGGTTCCCGATTGTCCGGTCGAGGATCGGCCTGAGCGATAACCGGTCGATGTAGTAGTCGAGCCTGCCGCGCTCGTCGGTGGTCGCGAGAAGGTCGCGTATCGACCCGGAGAAGACTTTCGGGATCTGGTCGATGTACTGCGGTTTCACGGCGACCTTCACGTTCTTCTGCGCGAGCAACTGGAGGTAGTCGAAGAGCTCAGTCCCCTGGAAGAGGTCAAGAACCTCCTTCCAGGACACTGGGGCATCGGTCTTCCCCAGGTTCGGGACGAGCGTGCCTGAGAGGATCTTGATTGCTGTGCTCTTCCCGATACCGTTCGGCCCGAGGATACCGGTGACCTTGCCTTCGACGGGGATCGGGAGGCCGTAGAGGACGAACCCGTTCTGGCCGTAACGGTGGGTCGGCTGGTCGAGTTGTTCAGGGAGGTTGACGATATCAAGAGCCTCAAACGGGCACTTCTTTACGCAGATACCGCAACCCACGCAGAGCTCCTCGGATATGACGACTTTCTGGTCTTCGCCGATGACGATGGTCTCGTCGCCGGTCCTGACACGCGGGCAGTAGAGGATGCACTCGGTGCCACATTTGATAGGGTGACACCGGTCACGGTGTACGACAGCAATTCGCATGGGTGATCACAGGACAGCAGTGGTTAAGAAGAGGGTCCAGGTCATGAACCAGAGCGCGAATGTCATGAAACTCTGGTAGAACCAGTCCTTGCCGGTCAGGTCCATGTAGTCAACCCCAAGGAGCATAAAGACGTGCTTCTGGAAGGCCACACCCGCCATCAAGAGGAGCAGGCCAATGATGGCGTTGGCCTGGAGCCCGGTGACCGGGTTCGGGGTGCCGGCGAGGTAGAATGAGAGCCCTCCTGTCAGGATGCCCATGAAACAGGCCACAAGCGTCCGTTTTATCCTGCTTCTGTGCTCGACCTGTTTCTCGGCACGTGTCCGCGGCCGTATCGTTTCAGCCTCTGCTGCTACCGCATTATCGCTCATCTTTATATGACACCAGTATTATGCTATTCCTGAAGGGGAACGATCGCATGCCTCTTCCGGCGGCTGCAGACGATCTCCCGGATTGACGGAATTCTTATATTAGTAGGGTGTTCACCGGTAATAAAGATAAGTACCTTCAAAGCCCCGGAAACCTCGTCCCGGGGCACAAATCCACATGGTCGTGCGGCCACAAACATGCTGGATGAATATCCGGGTAGTCATTTTCACACAAAACGCTCATGGGGCAGGGTTTCATGCTCCACAGATGAAACCGCCGGCTCTTCCGGGCGGTGGATCTTCCGGGCGGTGGATCGCGGTGGGGGAATCGTGCCGGGGAGGGGGTTTGACCCCCCATCGGCGCTAACTTACCGAATGCAACGCATTTCAGTTGATACCAGTGAAGTTCAAGCTCTGGTGACCTCGACCCGGTTCCGGCGTTCGTCCTCACCCACGAGTGAGTTTGAGTGGCGGACGCGGATACCTCCTCTCGCCAATGCACCGGACCGCGGTGGAGGCCGGAGAGGAGGCGGGCTTCTCCTAACCCCTGCAATGACAGCCACCACAGTCTACTGCCGCGGATGATCCCGGGGAGTCAGCGGCTTTCATGCGTTCAGCCTCAGTTTCAGGCCTCATGGGGTTTCATACGCACCATTGCTTCGCGCTCTTCGCGGAAGTTCGCGAAGAGACAATGGTAATAATTAGACGAAATGCTCAAGTGGCCGAGTTTTCCACAGGAAAAATCGCGGTTTGATCTGCTCTCGGCCGGGGGAGCGCCTCATGGTGGTTCCATCATGCCCGGGCATGGACCCCCACCGGGGTTTCCTTGTGGCGGGAGCGGGAACAGATGCCAGATCCCGGCAGGTCCCGGGCTTCCGCTGCCGGTAGTACATTATTTACGTACCGGACCGAATGTACTCAGGATCAATGGCAACACTACAGGGAATGAGCGGGGTCGATCTTCGGGCGCTGGTATCAGAGGCTGCCGATCGCCTCCCGCTCTGGGTCGGCAAGATCTACCAGTTCGATGCAAAGACCCTTGGTATCAGATTAAACGGGGAAGACCGGACGAAATACCTGCTGCTCGTGGAGACCGGGCGGCGCATCCACTTCACCGCAGAGTTTCCAAAGCCCCCGAAGCATCCGCCGGGTTTTGCGATGCTGCTTCGCAAGTACCTGAACGGCGGAAAAGTGCTCAGCATCCGTCAGCTCGGGATCGAGCGCACCATGAGCATCGATATCGGGAAGAGGGATACAACCTACCACCTCATCTTTGAGTTATTCGACGAGGGAAACGCCATCCTCTGCGACGAAGATTACACGATCATCAAGCCGCTCTGGCACCACCGGTTCAGGGACCGGGATGTGGTCCCTGGCGCGGTCTACGCCTTCGAGGGGACCGACTGTTTGGCACTCCCGCCCGAAGAGTTCCGGGAGATGCTTGCAGGGTCAGACCGCGACATTGTCAGGACGCTTGCCGTCGGGTGCATGCTCGGCGGCGCGTATGCCGAAGAGATCTGCCTGATGGCAGGCGTCGATAAGAATGCCGCGGCCGCAGAGGTGGATGCAGGGGCCGTCAGGGAGGCCTATGATCGCCTGTTGACCGACGTTGAGATGCGCCGGCACCCGGTGATCACGCAGTCAGGATGCTGGCCGGTGATACTGGCAGGTGAGGAAGTCCTCCAGCGGTTTGAGACCTTCAGTGAGGCCCTGGATGCGTTCTACCCGAAGGCTGCTGGCGAAAAGGAGGAGGCCACGGCTGGAAAACCCCACCTCTCCCGGGAAGAGACGATCCGCCGGCGCCAGGCAGAGGCGATACGAGGCTTCGAGAAGAAGATCCAGCGCTACGAGCGGATCGTGGAGATCCTCTACGAGAACTACACGGCCGTCGCTGAGATCATAGCAACACTGAATGAAGCGAGCAAAGACCGGTCGTGGCAGGAGATCGAGCGGATCCTCAAGACAAACAACGACAATGTAGCCGCGAAGATGATCTGCGCGGTCCACCCTGCGGAGGCGGCAGTGGAACTCGATCTTGCAGGAGAGCGGGTGAAGGTCTACGTCCACGAGACGATCGAGCAGAACATCGGCCGCTACTATGACCAGATAAAGAAGTTCAAGAAGAAGAAGACCGGTGCCCTCGCGGCTATGGAACGGACGATCCCGGTGAAGCCGAGGCGGAAGGAGCACCTCGTCCTCCAGAAGAAGCGGTGGTATCACCGGTTCCGGTGGTTCACCACCTCAGACGGTGTCCTCGTCATCGGCGGCCGGGATGCTTCCCAGAACGAGGAGCTCGTCAAGAAGTACATGGAAGGCGGAGACCTCTTCCTCCACGCCGACGTCCACGGCGGAAGCGCTGTCATTGTAAAAGGCGCCACCGAACACCTGGACGAGGCCGCACAGTTCGCTGCATCCTATTCCAACGCCTGGAAGGCCGGGCATTTCGCGGCCGACGTCTACGCCGCCCGTCCCGACCAGGTGAGCAAGACGGCCGAGTCAGGGGAGTACGTGGCGCGAGGCGCCTTCATTGTCAGGGGAGAGCGGCAGTACTTCAGAAACGTCCCTCTCGGGGTGGCGATCGGCCTCCAGGTGGCCCCGGAGGTCGCCGTCATCGGCGGCCCACCCCGGGCTATCGCCGGGCGTGCGAAGGCATGGGTGACGCTCCAGCCCGGGAAGTATGAGCCAAACGACATAGCAAGGAGGGTGATCCGGGCACTCAGGGAGAAACTTCCGGAGGACGCGTGGAAAGGGCTCAAGAATGTCCTGAACACCGAGGCGGTCGCCGCATTCGTCCCGCCCGGTGGCTCTGATATCGCGGAACCATGAAGGCTGAAGTTGGAGAGATGAAAAAACATTTCGGCGAGATACGGCTCTTTCCCGAGACGCTTGACGACCTCTGGCATCTCTCCCATCTGGTCGGACCGGGCGATCTCGTCTTTGCGACGACGTTTCGGAGCGTGGATGCAGCAACCGACAAGATCCGGCCGGAGAAGGTGGAGAAGCGGCCGGTCAGGCTCGGTATCAGGGTCGAGAAGGTGGAGTTTCACCAGCACACGAACCGTCTCCGCATCGCCGGGGTCATCGAGAGCGGTGTGGACGTCAGTTCGCACCATACCCTCAACGTCGAGCCCGGGTACGAGATCTCAGTCATCAAGCGGTGGCGGTCCTTTGACTGCGAACGGCTGAAACGGGCCATCAACGCCTCCGCGTACGGCGTGGTTCATGTCGTGAGTGTCGAAGAGGGCGAGACCCAGGTCTACCGCCTGCGCCAGTTCGGCCCGGAGTGGGTGACCACCATCACGTCAGGGAGCAGCAAGGGTGCGGATACCGGCACCAGGTCGGTGCTCTTCGAGAAGACGCTTGAGGCGCTCACGATGATCACCGGGCCCCTGGTCGTGGCGGGTCCGGGATTCGTGAAGGAGGAGTTTGCTGATTACGTGAGGAGAGACGCGCCCGACCTCGCGGAACGGATGCTCGTCGTCGAGACGCGGCGTATCGGGCGGGGGGCCGTGCAGGAGGTCATCGGGCAGGGGATCCTCGACCGATTGCTCGGCGACCTCCACCTCGCAAGGGAGGTCAGGCTGATGGACGAAGTCCTGCTCAGGATCGCCACTGAGGGCGCCGTCGCCTACGGTATCAACGAGGTGCGAAGGGCGATCAACTACGGCGCAGCCGAGACGGTGCTTGTCTCCGACACCCTGCTCCGGAATGAGGAGGTTACCGGTCTCATCGAGCAGGCCGAGTACGTCGGCGCATCGGTCGTGGTGATGAGCACCGAGTTCGAACCCGGGGAGCGCCTGGAAGCCCTCGGCGGCGCTGCGGCGCTCCTGCGGTATAAGATCGAGTGAGAGGAGCGATGCCGGTCTCCACGTTGATGCGAAGTTCGCTAAAAAGGCCGGACACAGGCGAACTTCGCGTCCTTCACGCACTTCTGCGTGAGGCAACCCGGAGATGCGTGGCGATGAGCTGCCCGGGATAACGGCCTTACTGCGGCACCTTTTCCTGTAACTTTCTGATCGTGTCGCGGAGCGTGATCGCCCGCTCGAACTCCAGGCGTTCCGCCGCCGCCCGCATCTCGGCCTCGAGCTCGATGATCAGGTTCGGGATCTCCCGCATTGGAACATGTTTGATGTCGGTGATCTCGACCTCTTTCTCCCGGATCGGTTTCTGGATCGTCTGCGGCGTGATGCCGTGCCGGGCGTTGTAGGCGAGCTGCATCCTGCGCCGCCGTTCTGTCTCGACAAGCGCCTTTTTGATAGAGTCGGTCATGGTGTCGGCGTAGAGCACAACTTTCGCGTTGACGTTCCGGGCGGCCCGTCCGATGATCTGGACCAGACTCCGAGCATCACGCAGGAACCCTTCCTTGTCGGCATCGAGGATCCCGACGAACCCGACCTCCGGGATATCGAGCCCCTCCCGCAGGAGGTTGATCCCCACGAGCACATCGTACTTCCCGAGACGGAGCTGTCTGATGATCTCGGTCCGCTCGATGGTCTTGATCTCTGAGTGGAGGTAGCGGGTCCTGATCCCCTGGTCGGCAAGGTAGCCTGAGAGTTCCTCGGCAAGCCTCTTCGTGAGTGTCGTCAGGAGCACCCGGTCGCCGCGCTCGATCGTGGCCCTGATCTCCTCGATCACGTCCGGGATCTGCCCCTCGATCGGCCTGACCTCAACTTCCGGGTCCACGAGTCCTGTCGGGCGGATGATCTGCTCGGTCACCCTCGAGCGCTCGAGCTCGTAGTCCCCCGGGGTCGCCGAGACAAAGATGACGTTTCTCATGTAGCGCGAGAACTCATCGAACTTCAGCGGCCGGTTGTCGAACGCCGACGGGAGCCGGAACCCGTAGTCCACGAGCGACTTCTTCCGCGAGTAGTCGCCGCGGTACATCCCGTGGACCTGCGGGATCGTCTGGTGGCTCTCGTCGATCACCATCAGGAAATCGTCCGGGAAGTAGTCCAGCAGGCAGTAGGGCTGTTCCCCGGGCCTCCGGCCGTCAAAGTGACGGGAGTAGTTCTCGATCCCCTTGCAGGTCCCGGTCTCCTGGATCATCTCGATGTCGTAGAGGGTCCTCTGGCGCAGGCGGTGCGCCTCGAGCGTGCCGAGGTTCGGGAGCCACGCTTCGAGTTCTTCCTGGATGGAAGCGATCGCCCGGTCCTTCTCCTCCTCAGGGACGACGAAGTGACGGGCCGGGTAGACGAAGAAGTAGTCCATCGTCTCGAGCCGCTGCCCTGAGACCCGGTCGATCTCGCTGATCCGGTCCACCTCGTCCCCGAAGAGTTCGATCCTGATGACGTTGTTGAAGTAGCCGGGGATGATGTCGATGGTATCCCCTTTAACCCTGAACCTGCCCGGAGCAAGGTCGATATCGTTCCTCTCGAACTGGATCTCGACAAGCCGCCTGATGATGTCGTCCCTGCGCATCTGGTCCCCGACCTTCACCTCAAACCCCAACCCACGGAAGTTCTCGGGGTTCCCGAGACCGTAGATGCAGGAGACCGAGGCGACGACGATCGTATCAGGGCGGGAGAGGACCGATGCGGTCGCGGCGAGGCGCATCTGCTCGATCTTCGGGTTGATCTGGGCGTCCTTCTCGATGTAGAGGTCGCGCTTCGGGATGTAGGATTCTGGCTGGTAATAGTCATAGTAGGAGACGAAGTACTCCACCCGATTCTCAGGGAAGAACGACCGAAACTCGTTGTAGAGCTGGGCTGCAAGCGTTTTATTGTGGGCGATAACAAGCGTGGGTCGCTGGATCTCTTCGATGACGTTTGCTATCGTAAACGTCTTTCCCGACCCGGTGACCCCGAGCAGGGTCTGGAACCGCTCACCGGCGGAAAGTCCGTTGACCAGGTCCCGGATCGCGGCAGGCTGCGATCCTGTCGGCACAAAATCTGCTGTAAGGTTGAATGCCGTCATGGTACCACTGTCTTCTTCCGCAGGGTTCTGTGGTAGGCGACCGCGAACCGGTGCGCCTCATCGCGGATCTCCTGGATGAAGAGCGACGCCTTCTCGTGCCGGTCGAGCGGCAGAGGATGAGTGAACCCGGGCACGAAGACCTCTTCCTCGCGCTCTGCGATGGCCACGACCGGTATCTTGATCCCGAGTTCCCCGAGCACCGCACCTGCCGCCGCAACCTGCCCCTTCCCGCCGTCGACGATGATCAGGTCGGGAAGGTCGCCGCCCTCCTTCTGCAGCCGCGAGTAGCGCCGCCTGACCACCTCGGCGATGGCGGCGACGTCGTCGATCTCCTCGACTGTCCGTATCCGGAACCTCCGGTAGTTCCGCTTATCGGGCTTTCCCCACCTGAACTGAACCATCGAACCCACCATCGCCGTGCCCGAGAGGTGGGAGATATCAAAGCACTCGATCAGGACCGGGAGAGCCGGGAGATGCAGACGGCGTTTCAGTTCCTCCATCTTGATCCGGTCGCCGAAGAACCCGATCTCGACGTTCTTCCGGACAAGGTCGAGCAGGTTCTTCTTCTCGCCCCGCTGCGGCACGACCATCCTGACCCGGCTGCCCCGGAGGTGGGAGAGGTAGTCGACGACCGCGTCATCCACTGCCTCAGGGAGGATCACCTCCTCCGGGGGTCTGTGGTCTGCGTAGTAGCGGGTGAGGAACTCCTCGAGGAACCCCTCTTTTGCATCAAAGGTATATTCGTGCTTCCCGGCAAGCGTTCCACGGTAGACATTGAAGAGCATCAGAAAGACGGTTCCGTCGCTTGCGATGTAGTTGACAATATCCTCGTTATAGGTCTTCTGCCGGTCGACGTGCTGCCGCTCGCGCAACCGCTCGAGCGCCGCGACCTGATCGCGATACTCGATCGCGCGCTCGTAGTCCTGCCGCTCCGCACAGGCGGTCATCTCCTCCCTGAGGGTCCTGATGAGCCCGCTGATATCTCCCTTCAGGACCGCCTCAGCCCTCCTGACCCGCTCCTGGTAATCGTCCTTGCTGATCTTCCCGGTGCAGGGAGCGCTGCATGAGTCGATATGAGCCCTGAGGCAGGGCCGCCGGGGGAGCCGCCTGCAGGACCTGAGCCCAAACGTCCTCTTCAGCAGGCGAAGAAGGTCGTCACGCTCCCGCGCAGAGACGAACGGCCCGTAGTAGCGGCCGTTCCCGTCGGGACCCCGGGCGACGTGGATCCGGGGGTAGGTCTCGTCGGTGATATGGATGTAGGCGTAGGTCTTAGAATCTTTCAGGTCGATGTTGTACTTTGGCTGGTGCTTCTTGATCAGGGTGTTCTCGAGGATAAACGCCTCGACCTCGGTGTCGGTGACGATAAAGTCGACTCCGGCGATAGCAGAGACGAGACTTGCTGTCTTCGGGTCGAGGTCGTGGCGGGAGAAATAACTTGATACACGCCTCCTGAGGTTCTTTGCCTTCCCGACGTAGATGATGCTCCCGGCATCGTCTGAGAAGAGGTAGCATCCGGGTTCGGCAGGCAGGCTTCGCGGGTCGACGATCATGGCTTGTTGAGGATCTCTTTCAGGAACATACCTGTATAACTCTCTTCCACCGTCGCCACCTCCTCCGGGGTTCCCGCCGCAACGACCTCGCCGCCGGCATCCCCGCCTTCGGGGCCGAGGTCAATGATGTAGTCGGCCGACTTGATCACGTCCAGGTTGTGCTCGATCACAACCACCGTGTTCCCGCGGGCTACCAGGTCGTCGAGGACTGCGATCAGGTTCTTCACGTCATGGAAGTGCAGTCCGGTCGTCGGTTCATCGAGGAGGTAGATCGTCTTTCCTGTAGGTCGTTTCGAGAGTTCCCGGGTGATCTTGATCCGCTGCGCCTCACCGCCCGAGAGGGTGGTAGAACTCTGTCCGAGCCTGATGTAGCCAAGCCCCACCCTTGAGAGGGTCTCGAGTCTGTTCCTGATCGAAGGAACGTTCTCGAAGAGGGCAAGCGCCTCCTCGACGGTCATATCGAGGACGTCGGCGATCGACTTCCCCCGGTACTTCACCTCGAGGGTCTCGCGGTTGTAACGCGCCCCCTTACACTCCTCGCACTCGACGTAGACGTCAGGGAGAAAGTTCATCTCGATCTTGATGAGCCCGTCACCCTGGCAGGCCTCGCACCGCCCGCCTTTGAGGTTGAATGAGAACCGGCCGGGCTTGTAGCCGCGGACCTTCGCCTCCTTCGTCCCGGCAAAGACCTTCCTGATATCGTCAAAGACCTTGGTGTAGGTCGCCGGGTTCGAGCGCGGGGTCCTCCCGATCGGGCTCTGGTCGATGACGATCACCTTATCGATCTCGTCGTCGAACGTGAGGCGGTCATGGTCTCCGGGGGCCTCCCGTGAACCGTGGAGTCTCTGCATCAGCGCCCGATAGAGCGTCTCGTAGATGAGTGTGGACTTCCCCGATCCCGAGACACCGGTGACGACCGTCAGGACGCCGATGGGGATCTTCACGTCGATATCTTTGAGGTTGTTCTCCCTGCAGCCCGTGAGCCTGATGAACCGGTCGCTCTGCCGGCGGGTGGCAGGAACCTCGATCCTGAGGTCGCCTGAGAGGTAGCGTCCGGTGAGCGAGGCCGGGTTTGCAGCAATGGCCCCGGGCGGACCTTCAGCGACGACCTCGCCCCCGTGGAGTCCGGCGCCGGGGCCCATGTCTACGACCCAGTCGGCGCTCCTGATGGTCTCCTCATCGTGCTCCACCACAACCAGGGTGTTGCCAAGGTCGCGGAGGTGCTGCAGGGTAGCAAGGAGTTTTCTGTTGTCGCGCTGGTGCAACCCGATGGAAGGTTCGTCGAGGACGTAGAGTACGCCCGTCAGGTTCGATCCGATCTGCGTCGCAAGCCGTATCCTCTGCGCCTCCCCGCCCGAGAGCGTCCCGGCGCTCCGGGAGAGAGTCAGGTAACCAACGCCGACCTGCTCCAGGAACTCGAGCCGGGCGATGATCTCCTTCAAGACCTGCTGTGCGATCTCACGCTCGCTCTCGGTGAGTTCCAGGGTCCGGAAGAACGCAAGCGCTCCTGATATGGAGAGGTCGGTGACCTCGGCGATGGACTTCCCGTTCACTTTCACGGCGAGAACCTTCTCCTTGAGCCGTTTCCCCCCGCAGCCCGGGCAGGGCAGGACGCGCATGAACTTCTCGAGGTCCCGGCGGCGGTACTCAGACCGCGTCTGGCTGTGGAGCCGCTCTGCCTGCGGCACGAGCCCTTCCCATCTCCCGGTATGCGACCAGGCGGCATCGCCGTTCCTTGCCTTCACCGAGAACCGGAGGCGCTCGTTCGAGCCGTACATCAGGGCATTATATTGCCGTTCGGTCAGGTCCCGGATCGGTGTCAGGACCGAGAACCCGTAGCGATCGGCCACCGCCGAGAGGTGGTGCACCCGGTAGCCGTCGACGTAGTTGCGGTAGAGCGCGACGGCGCCTTCGGCGATGCACTTGTTCTTATCGGGAATGATCAGGTCGGGATCAAACTCCATCCTGATCCCGAGACCGTTGCACTCCTCGCAGGCGCCGAACGGGCTGTTGAAAGAGAACATCCGGGGCTGGAGTTCCTCGAACGCCAGCCCACAGACCGGGCAGGCCATGAGCGATGAATAGGTCTCCTCCCGACCATCCTCATCAACGGCGATGACGAGCCCTTCCTCTGACTTTGTCAGGGCGTTCTCGACCGCCTCGACGAGCCGTGACCGATCGTCGGTGGCCAGGCGGTCGATGACCACCTCGATATCGTGCTTCTGGTAGCGTTCGAGGCTGATCTCCTCATCGGTCCGGCGGATCTCGCCGTTGACCCGGACCCGCGTGTAGCCCTCCCGGTCGAGGTCCTTGAAGAGTTGCTGGTAGGTCCCTTTCTTCTGCCGCACGACCGGGGCAAGGATGGTGACCGTCCCGGCCATGCTCGAGCCGATACGGTCGGCGATCTTCTCGGGCGACTGGGCTTCGATGGGGATCTGGTGGTCAGGGCAGAACGGCGTCCCGATCCTGGCGAAGAGGAGTCGGAGGTAGTCGTAGACCTCGGTGACCGTGCCGACGGTGCTCCGGGGATTTTTGGATGTCGTCTTCTGCTCGATGGAGATGGCGGGTGAGAGCCCATCGATGCTGTCGACGTCCGGCTTCCTCATCAGCCCGAGGAACTGCCGGGCGTAGGCTGAGAGCGATTCCACGTAACGCCGCTGCCCTTCGGCGTAGATGGTGTCGAAGGCAAGCGTGGATTTCCCGGAGCCCGAGACGCCGGTGAGAACGATGAGCTGATCCCGCGGGAGTTTGACGGTGATATCTTTGAGGTTGTGCTCCCGCGCCCCCTTGATGATGATATTCTTCATTGGTGCGTGCAGATCTGTTGATCTTCTTTCCTCATAGCCATTGTGTGATCTCGAAAAGTTAAAATACAACAGGAGAATGGGGGCAGAATACTGTCGCTTCTGGGGTTTTACGGGCGGCCCGACTGGACCGGAACTGCTTGGAGCATTGCACCGTGAATTACCCCGCGCCTTTTGGACGGGGACTTCCCGCTCCGCCCCGCACACCCCCGCGAGTTAAATCTTCCATGAAACCCCAATGAGGCGGAACAAGAGACTGCACGGACGAAAACAACCCCCTGGCTGGAGTGGTTGCAGGCAGGATAGGCTCGCCCCGGCCAGTGGACCGTGGGTGGCTATCACGCAGGGGGAGACCGGAGTGGGGTCCCCTCCAGAAGGAAGTCATGCCTGGATATGAGAGACTGACTGCCGAGAGCCCTACAGTATCTAAACCTGGACGTTTCGTGGAGGATCCCCCGGCAGGCAGGAGGTGTCCGAGACGAACTCGCCATCAAACGATCCCCTCAAAAACCATATCCCGCGACAGGGGTGTGTGGGGCGAAGCGGAAAGTCTCCCGCCCAAAGACCCGGGATGAGAGCGACGCCTCCCTTCTTTGCAACGATAGATATATCGCATCGGGTGTTCTACCTACATTCTTCGTACAAGGCTGAAAGCGCTGGTACGAACTTCATTCGATCAATTCCCGGAACACGGCACAGATGTCTTCGCGCTGCGGAGGTATTGTGAAAAAGACGCTTGCCGACAGAGTTCACGATTGTCCGTGCTGTGGATTTGTTGCCGATAGAGATTATACAACTGCTGCGGTGAACATCCACCGCGTGGAGATGGAGCAGCCCTTGGAGCCTGTGGAGATGATACCGCTACATCACAGAAATGTGATGCAGGTATTGTCGACGATATCCGAGAAGCCCACACCGATGAGCGCGGGGTAGTTCACTCGCATATCCGGAGAGATATCGATAAATACATGCTGTGCAGGTAGAGAGCACTCTGCACAGCCTGGAACCCACAGCATGAAAGTCCACTGGCGAGAGATCTCTTCAGCAAGCAACTCCTTCGCCGCGCTCTCCGCCGCGTGCGAGGTACATGGCTACCACCTCGAAGCGACAAATGAGCCCCGTCCCGATGTCACGTGCTATAGCCTGAACTCCATCACCGAGAGGAGTTACCGCGCCGAGATCGCGGAGGCGGACTGCATAACGGTTGTCGGAGGCCCCCACGCTTCAGCCTGCTACCTGGAGGTGGCGCGGTATGCCGATTATGTTGTTGTCGGGGAGGGGGAGTACACCCTCCCGGCACTTCTTGCCGCCATCGAGGAGGGGAGGGACCCGCCTCCCGGGGTCGCCACCGCCGCAGGATATACGCCAGCACGCCACACCGTCCTCCTCGATGCCTACCCCCCCTTCTCTGAGGTGAAGGGGTTCATCGAGATCACCCGGGGGTGCCCGTTCGGCTGCGGCTACTGCCAGACGCCGCGTCTCTTCGGGCGATGCATGCGTCACCGCTCGGTCGACGAGATCAGCCGGTATGCCGCGCGGTTCCGCGACATCAGGTTCGTCACCCCGAACGCGTTTGCGTACGGTTCTGACGGCATCCGCCTCAGGCTTGACCGGGTGGAGAGGCTCCTCCGGAGCCTCGACGGTCGGATCTACTTCGGCACCTTCCCCGGCGAGGTTCGGCCCGAGTGCGTCTCACAGCAGTCCATAGACCTCATTCTTGACCACTGCGCCAACACCCGGCTGCACTTCGGGGCGCAGTCAGGTAGCGATCGCGTGCTCCGCCTCCTGCATCGGGGACACACTGTGGAGGACGTCATCCGTGCCTTAGACCTCTGCCGGGAGAACGGGCTCGTCCCGGTCGTCGATTTCATCCTCGGCCTGCCGTTCGAGACCGATGAGGACCAGCGTGCAACGCTCGATCTCATCAGGATGGTCACCCGTGCGGGGAAGGCGCATATCCACTACTTCATGCCTCTGCCGGGAACACCGCTCCAGCACAGCCGGCCACGTCGACTCCTCCCCGAGACTGAGAGAGTTCTCGGCAGACTGGCACTCGGTGGCAGGATAACCGGCTCATGGATGGATCATGAGATAAGATTTTTTAGACACACTCCTCATCTATAGAATATGACGGATGTGCTACTCTTAGCAGATCTGCACGGTAACTACGAAAGGCTTGATGCCTTTCTCAGCTACGACTACGATGCAGTCATCATTGCAGGCGATATCACCAACTTCGGTCCGCTCGAGCCTGTTGATTCAGTACTCTCTATTTTTGAAGTACCCTGTTTCGCAATCCCGGGCAACTGCGACCCCCGTGAGATCATCGATGTGCTCGAACGCTCAGATGCGGTCTGTCTGCACAAATCATGGATCTCTCTCGGCAACCTGACGATCGCAGGAATTGGAGGTTCGAACGAAACCCCCTTCGGCACGCCGTTTGAGTTGACAGAAGAAGAGATCGATAGGGAACTCGCCCGGATCGTCAAGCACATGGACAAAAACGTCCACAACGTCCTGCTCAGCCATGCTCCGCCATACGAAGCCCTTGACCTCACCGGCGGGAACCATGTTGGAAGCCAGAGCGTCAGGAAGCACATGACCCGGTTTGACCTGGTCTGCTGCGGCCACATCCACGAGGCACGTGGTATCACAGATCTCGACGGTGTCACCGTCGTCAACCCGGGATCCGCATCAGATGGCTATGGCGCCCTCATCCGCTTTGGAAAAGAGCCGAAAGATATTCAGATCGACCTTATCACCGTGTGAACCTGCGGCGGGCTCGTGGAGCGGAGCAGGAGGACCCCCCGGTCCCCTGGCGTTGCCCTTCTTCAGGACCATGGGCCGAGGAACCCCCCAACTTTGAGCCGGGGGAGGAATCTGCGCTTCGGCGTATCCTCATATGAGGTCATCAAACCACCCCCCCCGATTTGATGGCAGCTCTCTGCGATCTGCCGGATCCTTTTTCACTCATCCCGTTCATTCTGCAAAATTTGAGTCATCCAACTCGTCTCTCCTCAGTCCTGGAGATGATACCTCGAACCTTGTGGGCAAATGGTGGCAAATCTGGGAAAACAGAGATGGTTCTCGCTCTTCATACTCCCGGTTAGCCCCCCTCCAAAACCCGCCGCCTATCCATCCTTGTTTTGCCGCCGGATTTGCGATCTCAATGTCAAAGGGCTCTCCCCTACCAAAAGTACATTCATTCCTGGGCCTGATCCAGGATTCTGGCAGAATAAAACCGTAAAATGGATCGTACAATGAGGAGAATTCATTATTGCTGATAAAAATGAAGTCTTCACTCTTTCATCGAGTGCAGGGCCCAGGCCCGCGGAGTGGCGGTGGAAGTGGTCGGGGAGCCTGTACGAGCCAGCATCCATCGACCAGAAGAACCGCGCAACCCGGGCAGGGGTTTCCCCTGCCGGGCGTGCGGCTATGCTGAGAACGCCGACCTGAATGCGAGCGTTGAACATAGCTGCCAGGGCTCAGATCAACGAGCCTATTGCGGTCCGCTCCCCGAACGCGGGGAGAGGTGGAATCGCAAGCCTCCACAAGGTCGGGAGCTGTTACCTCCCTATCGGTTTTCCCATCGCCATGCATGCCTCCCGCTGCCTGGCACGACCCCGTGACCCCCGGCGCGATAATATCTTCAGATCGGCCAGAGAACCGCTCTCATCGCGGAGACCACACCGTCATCCAGGATTCCAGGTTGCAGAGAAACACACCCACAACAGGCCTGACAAAAAGACGACACTCCCGCGGGTGGCAGGGGTGTTGGGCGAGGGAGGGGGGCTACCTCTTAATAAGAGGAGCGCTGATTCATCGCCGATGGTCACCCGGTTCCAGCGTTACCGACAGATCGCTGATGTGCTGGTCAGGTACGGTTTTGGGATCCTCGTCGAGGAGGTCATTCCCGGGGCAGGGCGGTTGCGGGCGCTCCGGAAACCGCCCCCGGAGGGACGGTCGGTATACGAACGGATCCGGCTTGCCATCGAGGAACTGGGGCCGACCTATATCAAATTCGGCCAGATCATGAGCACCCGTCGGGAACTCCTCCCGCCTGAACTCATCGCGGAACTGCAGAGGCTGCAGGACCAGGTTGCCCCACTTCCCTTTGAAGAGATCAGACCGGTGATCCAGCGTTACTGCCCGGACCTGGAGGAGTGTTTTGCTACCATCGAGGAGGAGCCGATCGCGGCTGCCTCCCTCTCGCAGGTGCACCGTGCGGTGATGCACGATGGCCGGGTCGTGGCGCTCAAGGTGCAGCGCCCGGGAATTGTTGACCTCATCAATACCGATCTCCTGATCCTGCGGTCGCTTGCACGGCGGGCCGAGTCGATCTTCCCTGACCTCCGGGTCTACAACCTGCAGGGCATGGTGGACGAGTTCTCAATCCAGATCAGACGCGAACTGGATTTCACCCAGGACGGGATGAACGCGGACCGCCTCAGGAGGAATATGCGCAGGATTCCGGGCGTGAAAGTTCCGCGCATCTACTGGGAGATCTCTGGCACCAGCCTGCTTGCCATGGAGTATGTCGAGGGGGTACGGATCGACGACGTGGCGGCCATCCGGGCGCTCGGCCTCTTCCCGGAGGATATCGCTGACCTCGGGTTTTCCGCCTACATCCAGCAGATCTTCGTAGACGGCTTCTTTCACGGGGATCCCCACCCCGGAAACCTCCTGGTGACCAAACAGGGCAAGATCGCCTTCCTCGATTATGGCAACATCGGCGTCATCCGCCCGGAGAAGCGGCGCGTTTTTGCCGATCTCCTCCTCGCCATGACCAGGACAGACGTCTCGGGCGTCATCGCGGCGCTCGAGAGGCTCGATGTGGATATCAGCCCGACTGACCTCGAGGCTGTGAAGGACGACCTCTACCTGGCCCTGCTGGATTACCAGGAGATGCGGCTTGAGCAGGTGAACTTTGCAGTAGCGATCCGGGGCCTGACCGACATCCTCCGCCGTTACCGCATCAAGGTCCCGTCCAGCCTGATGTTGATGATGAAGGTGATCGTCATGGTGATGGATATCGGCATCAGGCTCGATCCCTCCTTCAACTTCGACCAGAGGGTCCGGCCGTACCTGACCAGGATCGTCGCGCAGCAGCGGTTCTCCCCTGAGACCGTGGCTGATACCGTGCGCTCTCTTGCGGGCGCGGCCGGGGGGCTGCTCGCCATCCCCGGGAACGTGAATGAGACCCTGAAGACGATCTCGGAAGGGGCTGTCGCGATCGAACTGGAGGGGGCCGATCTTGAGAAGATCGTTGGGATCATCGACCGGACGAGCGACAAGATCGTCGTCGGGCTGGTGGTCGCCGCGATCGTTGTAGGCTCGTCACTGGTGCTCCAGGTGGCCGTTCTCCCGATCCCCGGCTACGTCACGGCCCTCGCGGTCGCGGGCTATATCTTTGCGGTGCTGGTCGGGTTCTATGCAATATATGATATCCTCAGGCACGGCAGAGTCCTCCGGCGGTGAGGGGGGATCGCGTAACACCGATCCCGCCATACCTGACCATTTTCCTGGTACATGGAGGTGATCGCCAGCCGCATGCAGAAGTTTGCGAGGAGGGAGCAGGGGAAGAAGATTACAGAATTCGCGGTCTTCCGCGAGAAACGCTCATGACGCTCCAGCATGGCTGAAGACAGCCAGCCCTCCCCGCAGAAACCGGGCCAGAGACACAATGGAAAAGAGCAGGGGGCCTCTCATTCTTTAAATCCGGGAGGTCCTGGAAAGAGGTGGGTGGGGGCTCTCAAGACTTAAAGAACGAATGAGATCTGGCCGTTGCTTTCAGCCTCTCTACAAAGATCCCTCTCAGTACGGTCGTACTCACCGGGACCCTTCGTATCGATCTCCACGGTGTACCCTGATGCTCCAAGAGATTTCTGCCAGGAGTCCTTGTTTGCTTCCCCCCCGAGATCTCTATCCAGGCATGAATCCCAGGAACGATGGCGAGCGGGACACGCCTCACTCTTCTGGCGCCGATGTGACTGATACGGAATTTAAATCTCTGTGATGCAAGTATTGTCTATGATAGCCGGGAAGCCCCGCATTTGTTGGACGGGTCTTCCCGCTCATGCCGCCGCGAACCCCACAAGATAAACCGTGGTTGCGTCAGGCCAGTCGGGATGCCCGGCCCCCGCGGTACACAAAACGGGGCCTGTCCTCCTCCGGGCCGGCGCGTCCAGCACGAAAAAATGTCACTCAGATTTCTTCTTGAAGAACAGCCTGCAATGGCAGGAGCCCTGCTCCTCGATCTCTTGCTCGTGGTAGATACAGGGGCAGATGATGATCTTGTCCTTCTCAGGGTCCCCGCTCCGGAGCCTGCAGGGGCAGTACGCCGCCCCGAACCGCTCCAGGTTCCGTGCGAGGCCGCGGAGGATGGCCGAGAGTTGCTTCTCATCGACATTCAGCACATAGCCCTTATCCTTCGCGTACTGCCTCACCTTGTTATGTATTTCTTCAATCACTTCTTCGGTCATAACAGATCTCCTATCGTGTATGTTTCTGGTGTCCGTGTTCTTCGATATGGGCAATCATCGAAATAACCACCTACGCGTATCTGGTGTCAACCGCGTCTCTACGGTTACATCTGGACATGCTCGATACTCGTAGGATATAATCATTTATCTCTCTGATTGAGAATCAATATACCCCTTCAATGCGGTGGGACTCGATGTTGCAGGAAGATATGCGGAGACCAGAACGATTTTCCCGGGAGCAATTTGTTTGTTTCGAAAAGCTCCTGTCAAAGTCTCCGTGCCGACACTCCCCTGGTCATGCGCAACAACTTTGGCTCCCAAATTACCAGACAGGTCCCACACGATATCCTTCGGTCTTTCCCGGATATCGTCTGAATATAATTTCCGACGACATTTTCACTACCATCGCCAGATGATAGTAGAGAGAGCAAAAACTGAATGTGCGAGACCTATCGAGGCTATACTTCATGTTGGGTGAATTGTAATAGAACACCTGCTGTTGATATACCTATCGTTGCAAAGAAGGGCAGCGCCGCCTCCATCCCCGGTCTTTGGGCGGGAGACTTCCCGCTTCGCCCCGCACATCCCCGCAAGTTAAAGATTTTGACACCATCCTCTGTTTCGGGTACGCGCTCACCCGCCCGCCCCGAATGCGGCGGCATCATCGCGAGCACGTTCCCCGCATCACTCTCCGGTGTTGTGTTGCCGTGCTCATACAGAACCGGAATGCAAACTGCCCCATCCCGGTCCAGCCGTGCGATCACGTCCTTCAGGGGGACAACGTACCGCCCCTCCCTGTACCAGACAGGTTCGGTATCGGCCCGCAGGGATCCGCGAGGACGGGTCACAGCGAATCTCACGCTCTACCAACCTCAATTGTGTAGCAGTGAATGACCCGGGTCTGCAGGGAGCCCGCTTGCAGATCGCTCCCCGCCGGCCGCTGCTGCGCCCCTCTGCGTCGAGCGTGATCCAGAAGAGGCGCGCCGCGCCCAGGTGGTCCCCGGGGTAGTTCACCGGCGTCTCCGGTGCCCCGCGCCTCAGGATCCGGCATCTCCTCTTTGAGGCGGGGAGAGTATCCTTTTTGCAACGGCAGCATACGTCTCCATGACGTCTCCCCTGTCGAAGCGGTAGACATCCTTATCAAGAGACGCCCCGGTCTCCTTATCCCAGAGCCGCATCGAGTCCATGCTGATCTCGTCGCCGACGACGATCTCCCCGTCATGGCGGCCGAACTCGAGCTTGAAGTCGACCAGGGTGATGCCGCGCTGATCAAGATACTCTCGAAGTATCCTGTTTATCGTGAGCGCCGTGGCCTTGATCTGGTCGAGCTCCTCAGGCGTGGCAAGCCCCAGGGCGTAGATCAGGTCATCGTTCAGCATCGGGTCATGATGGGCGTCGCTCTTGTAATCGATGACGATCACCGGCGGGTCGAGCCGCTCTCCTTCGCGGAACGGGTAACGGCGCACCAGGGATCCGGCCGCGACGTTCCTGACGATCACCTCGAGAGGAAACATCGCAAGCCTCCGCACCGCCATCGTGGCGGGCTCAAGGGTTGCGAGGTAATGAGTCCTGATCCCGTGCTCCTCCAGGTACCTGAAGAAGAAAGAAGAGACCTCTGCGTTGTGTCTCCCTTTGCCGCTCAGCGTATCCTTCTTCTCGCCGTCAAAGGCCGTGATGTCGTCCCGGAACTTCATGATATAGACATCCGGATCATCGGTGCGATAGACGGACTTAGCCTTCCCCGCGTAGAGGAGGTCAACCTGTTTCATGGCTAAATCTCCTGATAAGTGTTGATCGGGATTGGTGATGAGGTTATGCACCCCCGTCTCTCTCGTGAATCCTCTCCGAGAGCCTCCTGATCAGCGGTTCGAGGAGGGGAGAGTACCAGCCCTTCTCGATATACTGCGGGTAGATGCAGAGCCGCTCCCGCAGTTCAGCGTCGCCGACAACCCTTTTCAACTCCTCGATCTCGGGCCAGGGACGCTCGGGGTTGACGTAGTCAATGGTGAGGGGAGAGACCCCACCGAGGTCATCCACGCCGCACCGGACCAGGCGAGATGCATCAGCAAGGTTCGGCGGTATCTGCACCGCAACGTCCGGGGGGAGGATCTCCCGTGCGAGGGTTATCGTCGCACAGAGTTCGCTCGTCTCGGGGGTCGGCGCACCTTCCATCGGCGTCCCGGGCTTCGGGCGGAAGTTCTGCACGATAACCTCCTGGATATGGCCGTATCGTCGATGGAGGTCCCGGATGACCAGGAAAGACTCTTCCCGGTCCTCCATCGTCTCACCGATCCCGACCAGGATGCCGGTCGTGAACGGTATTGAGAGTTTGCCCGCGTTCTCGATCATCTCGATCCTGACGCCCGGGTTCTTTCCTGGAGAATCCCTGTGCGCGGCGACCTCCGCAGTCGTCTCGAGCATCAGCCCCATGCTTGCGTTCACGGTTCGGAGCCTGTCGAGTTCCTGGTAGGAGAGGATGCCGGCGTTGGTGTGCGGCAGGAGCCCGAACCTGATGGCCGCAAGAGAGAGGTCGTAGAGGTAGTCGAGGATATCAGTGTAGCCGATTCGCTCGAGCATGGGAGTAAACCCGGGCACCGCACCCGGTCGCTCCCCGAAGGTGAAGAGGGCCTCGGTGCAGCCGAGTTTCGCGCTCACCTCCATGGTACGGAGCGCCTCATCAGGAGGCATGATGCACCCCTCCTGTACCGGGGTCCGGAAACAGCAGTAGCCGCAATGGTTTGCGCAGACCGTCGTCAGGGGGAGGAATGCGTTCCTCGAATAGGTAATTACGCGCCGGTGCATGGGTATTATGTCTGCATTCCCCCACTTGAAGTTTGGGAGTGCATCGTCTCCTCTTTGCGGGGAAAACCTGCTCTGTGCGTGAGGCGGATCGCCAGTCACACCGACTCTCGTTTGAGGCGATGGTGGGGAGATGGTGATGATGGGCGGTCTCGCGCGTGAGGGATCGAGTCGAGTGCGCGTTGCCCAAAGTGAACCAAATTACGAAGAAAACAGGCAGAAGGCCCCCTACTTTAGTGGGGGGATGAATGCCGTCCATCGAAAACATTTATTATGCGTCGCGACAATATAACACTATAATGCGTAAGACATATCGGTATCGACTCTATCCCTCAAAGTCTCAAGTAACTCTGCTAGAGCAGACGCTTGAGATCTGTCGGTGGGTCTATAACGATACTCTTGCATTGCGAAAGAATGCCTGGGAACAGGAACAGCATTCCAT
>LFRN01000196.1 GCA_001512375.1 Candidatus Methanoculleus thermohydrogenotrophicum
CCTGCATCGCCCTTCGTTATCCCCGCGAACCTCTGTACCTGAAATCACCGCGTATGCCCGGCAAACCCCCTACCCCGCACGGACCCGGTCGATGCGAATCTTTATCGCAGCAGGATCGGTATACGTTGAACTCATGGTCAGACTTGATATCACCAGGTTGCCGGCGATCGTGCAGGAACTCGGGCCGGATATGGCCGAGATCTTCTCCCGGATATACTCCTGGTACGTCGAACCCGGACGCCTGGTCTTCCCTGACGCGATGAGAGAGTGGGTACGGGAGAAGTACGGCGATATCGAGACGCAGCAGATCGTCAGGGTGACCAATAACCTGACCGGGGAGAGCACGCTCTTCAATTCCATCAGGGCACGCCGCCCGGTTCTGACGCCCCGTGCTGAAGAGGTGAGAGACGTACAGGCATTGGCAGAGAAGGGACCATTTGCAAATCCCCTTGAAGAGACGCCTGCCGACACGTTCGGGAGGATCGATGGTGACCACTGGATCACGGCAAGCAACATCGCCAAGTACGATTATCTCCATGCTATCATCATCGCCAAGGACACAAACCCCTACGTCATCGCAGAACCGCAGATAGCCGATATGATCAGCGTGGCCATCCGGTGGTGCCAGAATGCGCACCGTACGGACCCCCGGGCGGTTTACCCTTTCCTCATCTGGAACTTCCTCTGGCGTGCGGGGGCAAGCATCGTGCACAACCATGCGCAGATCCTGCTCACCCACCGCCTGTACACCGCTCCGGCACGCATCGAGCGGGTCAGGGAGGATTACTGGCGCCGTTACGGGACCGGGTACTACGACGACCTCTTCAGGGCCCACACCGCCATCGGTCTCGGACTCACTTACAGGAACGCCCGGGTAATGGCGCACCTGACCCCAAAAAAAGAGCATGAAGTCATGATCATCGCAGAGTCACCACACGATCTTGCCCCTGCTCTCGCGAAAGCGCTTGACTGCTACCGGAACATCGGGGTGCAGAGCTACAACGCAGCGGTTTATATGCCCCCGATCGATGAACAGGGGCATTACGTTGCATGGTTGGTGGACCGGGGCGACCTTCGCGCCCGGACTTCGGATATCGGGGGGATGGAACTCTACGCAGAAACGCCCGTGGTCTCGTCAGACCCCTTCCGCCTGATGGAACACCTTGCAGCCGTCATGCTGCCATGAGCAGGCAGCCCGAGGTCAGCAAGCAAGAGAGGGTTGTATCGCGGTTCGCGACCTTCCTGCACTGCAGGAGGAGTCCTCCCTCCGCCCTGCGATCTGCTTCCAGTGGAAATACTTCTTCACCCTGTCAGGCCCTGCCGGCCCGCATAGAGCGATCTCCCGGGGAATCCGCCACCGCCGGCGATCGAATCAGGGTGCGGGGGCGCACCTCAACCTCATCGGCTCCGTGTTCGATCTCCTCGGAGAGAGACCAGCGCCCCACGCCCTCCTCGACGAGATCCGGGAGAGCGGGGGTTCTCTGACGCTCGAGCAGCAAGCAAGCCAGCCTTTTTTGCAGAACGGTATCGCCAGATCCTGAAGGCAGGTCAGGAGGTGGAAGCAACCACCCCGGTTCCGGAACGGAGGGGGAAAGAGAGGCCGGGAGATCATGCGGGATTTTCACGGTTCCCTTCACCAATAATCAGGCAGACGGGATCTCTTGCAAAGCAGAATCTCGGACGTTCCAGAGCGAGGAGGGGGTGACGGACCTCTGCCGGGTCAGAGGATACGTCGCAACCCCGAGGATGCATGATCGGTCACTCCGACCGGCCAGTCACATCCGGTACAGGTCTCCCGGATTCCAAAAACCTGAGATGGGATGTTTCCGAAATCTGGTGCACCCCGATCAGGAGGAGAGAGATTCCTTCAGGCGCTTCTCCAGATGGTCGCCGTGCGAACCCATCCAGTAGAGTTTCCGGCAGACCGGGCACCACGAGAACTCCTTTCCCCGGGCTGACCGGGGGGCGTAACTTGCCTCCTGGATCTCGCGCGTGGTAGCCGGCCGGAGGCGCGTATTGCAGAGCGAACAGCGGCTCATCCTGATCTCTGGCTCGATGAGCCCGAGGGCGGCGACCTGCTGGACCTGTTCCATGACCTCCTGCGATGTGATGTAGACCGCCTGCGCACCACCCCGGCGTGCGAGTTCGCGGTCCCGGGTCAGGAGGATCCGGTTGTCCCTTGAGGCGATATCGAGGAGGAGGGTATCTTCCCGGGCGTTGCCCAGCGAGAGGCTGTTTGCGCTCATCGTGTCGTAACCCATGAACCGGAGGTAGCGAGTGAGCGTCCCGAGCATCCTGTCGGTCAGGAACCGCCGCGGGTTCTGTTCACCTGATCTCTGAGACATACTCGATACGCCCACCGCATTCCGTGCAGGTATGGTCTTCGAGCCCCCGTATCCGGGCTCCAAACCCCACCCGCTCGATAGCGAGGCCGCCACAGGCGGGGCAGTAGGTGCTCTCGTAGGGGTGATTGAAGACGTTGCCCAGGTAGGGGTAGTGGACCCCTAACTCTTTTGCACGCTCATAGATCTTCTCGAGCGTCCTGACATCAGTCGGCCTTGCATCCCGCATCTTGTAGTCGGGATGGAACCGGGTGAAGTGCATCGGGGTATCAGGCCCGAGGTTCTCAAGCACCCACCGGATGAGCGCCTCCATCTCTTCCATGGAGTCATTGAGCCCCGGAATGACCAGCGTCACCGTCTCGATGTGCATCCCGAGTTCTTTTGCAAGCACCGTCGCGTCGAGGACCGGTTGCAGCCGACCGCCACAGATCTTCCGGTAGAAGGTGTCTGAGAACGACTTGATGTCGACGCGGAACGCGTTGAGCATCGACGAGACCTCGCGGAGCCCTTCCTCGGTGATGTAACCATTGGTGACGTAGATGGTCCCAAGGTTCTTTTCGCGCGCGAGCGTCCCCATCGCAAGCGGGTACTCGTGCCAGATGGTGGGCTCGTTGTAGGTCCAGGCGATACTCGCGGAACCTGATGCGAGCGCCCGTTCCACACCCTGCTCCGGGCGAAGGTCACGGAGCGCCTCCATCTCCAGCATCTGCTGGGATATGTGCCAGTTCTGGCAGTGTTTACAGTGGAAGTTGCACCCGATGGTTCCGAGCGAGTAAGAGAGCGTTCCGGGGAGGAAATGGAAGAGCGGTTTCTTCTCGATGGGGTCGACTGCTTCGGCGATGACCTTGCCAAAGGTGGCAGCATAGAGCGTGCCGCCGTGGTTGATGCGGACGCCGCAGATCCCCTGTTTTCCCTCCCGTATGGTGCACCGGTGAGGACAGAGCGAGCAGCGGACAGAGTTCTCTTCCAGTTTCTGATAGAGTCGCGCTTCGTGCATATGACCACCGCATGAGAATGAGGAGGTATGAGGTATTTATCTTGCGGGCCCGGGTCGGCGGAGGCATGAGCCATTTTGGAGCCAGGTATATATACCTGACGGAACAGCCCTCATCAAGGCGCAAAAAAATTAGCAGACCGGGTAACTCTCCGGTAAAAACCGGGTAAAATGGCAAGGTGCGCCGGAGGCGCGCATACTACCGGAAAAGAGAGAAGGGTTTATATGTCCGATCGGTGGTTTGATGGCCTTCGGCGGCATGAGCGGGAAGTCCCGCGCCGGTGGGAGGGTGAGTTCACCATTGCGGTACAGGCGGGTCTCCCGCTCATCCCTCCCCCCGGTGACCGCAGCGCCTGCACCGGTAGATTCAGCCGGCGCATCAGCCGGCAATCGCCCGGACCTCTGGTTTGGAGTTGCATACGGGCCAGTGCAGGCATCTTCACAACAGGTATATGGTTGGCATCGGGGATAATAATACGGTGGAATGAAGAAGATCGTCGTATCCCTGGGCGGCTCTGTTCTGGTTCCTTCGCTTGAATCGAACAATATCAGCCGGTATGTCTCTGTCCTGAAGCGGATTGCAAAGGTGTGCCAGACCTTTATCGTCGTCGGCGGAGGCGGGGAGGCACGCCGGTACATCCAGGTTGCCCGCGACCTCGGCGCCGGTGAGGCGGTGGCTGATGAACTCGGGATCATGGTAACAAGGCTGAACGCGCGCCTCCTCGTGGCTGGACTCGGGGATGCAGCCTACCCTCGCGTTGCGGAGAACTACACAGAGGCCCGGGAGTTTGCAGAGACTAAAAAGATCGTTGTCATGGGCGGCATCACTCCCGCACAGACGACCGACGCGGTATCAGCGGTTCTCGCTGAGAGCATCGGTGCCGACCTCCTGATCAACGCAACGTCAGTTGACGGTATCTACAGTGCCGACCCGAAGAAGGACGCCGGCGCGGTCAGGTATGAGCATCTGACGCCCCCGGAACTCCTCGATATCATCACCCGGGGCAGGATGGATGCGGGTGCCAATATGGTACTCGATATTGTCGCAGGGAAGGTCGTCGAGCGGTCCGGGATTCCGCTCCTGGTGCTTGACGGCCGCGACCCGGAGACCCTCTACCGGGCGGTCGTGGAGGGGGCCCCCGTCGGCACCATCGTGAGCAGAGAGAACTCAAATCCCCTGCCTCCCTGAACACCTCCCTGGCGGTAACTATTTTGTCTGCCGCCACCAATGTAATGGTACAAACAGGGGCAGTAGGGTAGCCTGGTCCATCCTAGAGCGTTTGGGACGCTTTGACGGCAGTTCGAATCTGCCCTGCCCCATCAGATATGAACCGGGAGATTGCCTGTGAGGTGTACCGCCGCCTCCTTGCACACTATCCCATCGTCGGCGGCAGGCGTCATTTTATCGACTTTGATAACCCTTTTGAGTCGCTGATCCTCACCATCCTCTCCGCGCAGACAACAGACCGTGCCGTCAATGCTATCCACGATGATCTTTTCTCCCGCTACCCGACACCTGAGGCGCTCGCCCGCGCGGAGCCCGAGGAGGTGGAACCGCTCATCAGGAGCATCGGTTTTCATCGTTCCAAAGCCCGCTACATCGTCGGGACGGCAAGGAGGCTTGTCGCCGACTTCGGCGGGGAGGTGCCGCGGACGATTGAAGAATTGCAGTCGCTCCCCGGCGTCGGGAGAAAGACCGCAAACATCGTCCTCTCTCATGCGTTCGGGATCAATGTCGGTATAGCTGTCGATACCCATGTCCGCCGGGTCGCAAAACGGATAGGGTTCACCGACAGCACCAACCCGGATATCATCGAGCGTGACCTCATGGCCCTCTTCCCAGAAGAGACCTGGCAGGACATCAACTACCTCCTGATCCGCCTCGGGCGCGAGATCTGCACGGCACAGAACCCAAAGCATGAGGAGTGTTTCGTCGCAGACCTCTGCCGGGATTACCAGGGTCTACGCGGACGGGAGGGGCCCGGGCGATAGATGAGGCGGCGGCGCTGTCCTGAAAGAACTCCTTGCCGGCGGTCAGGATCCCGATGAACCAGATGGGCTGTCGGTTCGCCGCCGTCGGCGCCAGGCGAGCGGCCTCGAGGACCGCGTTGAGTTTCTCCTCCTCAACGGGATTGTAGCGGCTCCGCGCGAGGTCAAGGAAACTTTCAAATTCTTTTCCGGTGTCAGTGAGTCGTTCGAAGGATGCTTGCGCAACAAGCCTTATTCGTACCGTCGTACCGGTCGGTTGACACGACAGAATCACCGGCTACTTTCGACCCCCACTCCCGGCACGCGTACATCCGTCTGCAAGCAGTGTCGGTAGTATAAGCGCTCTTGCGAGCGTCGGCGGAGCGTTATGGTAGCCCACGTGTTGTCTTCAGACTTACAGGAGAACGCGCTCCCCTGGTTGAAACCAGGGGCCGCCGCGCTGTAAGAAGATGATCCTCAGGGCAGGAGCGCAAGAAATCCCGGGGTCTGGAAAAATTGTTGTCCGGCCGTGTTGTGCCATCTGGCCGGGTCTCCGTCTGGGAGCGGTGGATGGGGTATCAACGCAAAGTTTATTCGCTTGCAGACGAACGTTCTATGGATGGCATCGCGATGCGTTAACAACCTCGGTGGGAAGGTGCTCCTCATGGATGTGACACCTGACCAGGTGAATGACTACGTGCGAAAACATTGTAAAGAGTACTATGAGATGCCTCCGGGCTTCGTTTTTAAAGACGTCCGGATGCTCCTGAAATCTCCCATGCTCGTCGGTCTCCAGATCCGCAAGCAAAAGATCCTTCTGCCGTTCACGAAGCCCTGCCCCGGCTACGGGACGATGCTCTATGAGGTGGCGGCAAAGGAAAGAGATCTCGAATTCATCCGCGAAAACCTCGTGAAGGTCTCGGAGTGAACCCGATCCTCCACTGGCGCGGGGCTCATCTGCCTGCCCCTGCTCTCTGGCCGGTGCGGTGACGGTCTGCAACGACCCGGGGGCCGTGACCACGTGGGTCGTTACATCGCATCCACGAGATCTCGCAAGGGCGGGTATTTCACGAAAGCGGGCAGATATCTCTCAGATATCGCCCAAAAACCCGTCCAGGGTCAGGGGGACAAATATGGGTTCTGCCGTCTTTTTCGACACATCATCTGCCCGAAGAGGTGCCACCAGACCGATCGCTATATAGTCCCGGACAGAAAAACCTTATACTGATCATTGTGGGCATTAAAGAGTGGCTTATCCCTCAAGATAAGGTTTTTTTTGATCTCTTCGACGAGATGGCCGCAACAGTGGTTACTGCAGCTAATCTGCTGGTCGAATTCATCGAGAACTTCGAGAACGTGAAGGAGCAGTGCTACAGGATGAAGCAGATCGAGCATCAGGGAGATGAGATTGCACACCAGATCTACGAGCAGCTGAACCGAACGTTCATCACACCGCTCGAGCCAGAGGAGATCTCCCGGCTTACATCGGCGCTGGATGACATCCTTGACTATATCGACGGCACCGTACAGCAGATGTACGGCTACGGTATCACCGAGACCGACGCTCATATGGTCGAACTCGCAAAGTTGGTCCAGCTCAGCGTCATCGAGATCGAGAAAGCCGTCAACAGCATAAGGTCGATCAAAGATCCGGGGCTGATCGAAGAACGATGTATCGAGGTGAACCGGCTGGAGAATATCGCAGACAACGTCCTCGGTCGTGCCATCATGGATCTCTTCAAAACGAAGGATGCGATAACCATCATCAAACTCAAGGATATCTACGAGAACCTGGAGATAGCGACTGACAAGTGTGAAGACGTTGCAAACGTTCTGAGCGATATAGCCGTCAGGCACACCTGACCGATATGGATCCGATCATCATCCTCGGCATCCTGCTCGCGCTGCTCTTCAACTTTGCAAACGGCCTGAACGATGCCGCCAACTCGATCGCCACCATCATCGCGACAAAGGCCTTAACACCCCTGCAGGCTGTGCTCCTTGCGGGGGTATTCAACCTCCTTGGTCCTCTCATTTTTACTACGGCGATTGCAGCGACCATCGGGAGGGGGATCGTTGATCCCGTGTTCCTTACGCCGCCGCTGATCCTTATGGCCATGGTCGGTGCGGTGCTCTGGGTCTTTGTGACTTCGTACTTCGGGATCCCTGTATCCAGCAGCCACGCCCTGATTGGGGGGCTTCTTGGCGCCGGCATTGCAGCCGCCGGGTTTGGAGCAGTCATCTGGCCATCACCCACCATGCTCAAGCAGGTCGCTGTCTATGGGTTCATCGGTGCGATTCTCGGTGCTATCGTCACGGGTATGTTTACACGCTGGAAGGGCGAGTTCAGGCCATGGAACCTCCTTCTCGGCGGGCTCATCGGGGTGACGATAGTCGTTCCGATCGCCATCGCAACCGGGTTTTTGAAGATCAGCGGCATCCTGGCGGTTGTTATGTTCATCGTCATCTCCCCCATGCTCGGGCTCATATCGGCGTTTACCCTTGGCATCATCGTCACCTGCGTCTTCAGCGGCTATCATCCACGGCGCCTGACGGGCCATTTTAGAATTCTCCAGATATTCGCGGGATCGCTTCAGGCGGCAGGCCATGGTGGCAACGATGCCCAGAACGCGATGGGTATCATCACCGCCATGCTCCTTGCCGGTGGGCTGATCTCCGAGTTCGCTGTCCCGCTCTGGGTTATACTGGCATCGTCGTTCGCTATATCGGTCGGAACGTTCTTTGGAGGATGGCGCGTCGTGGATAAGATGGCCACCCGGATCACAAAGATACGCCCTTACCAGGGGTTCTGCGCCTCCACCGCTGCCGGAGGCGTCCTTTCGCTGATGAACGTCCTGGGCATCCCGGTCTCGACGACCCATGCGATAACCGGCGCGATCATGGGTGCCGGCGCGACCCGCGGCTACTCGGCGGTCAAGTGGGGCGTGGTCCGCGAGATCCTCATAGCGTGGATCCTGACCATACCGGCAGCCGCGGTTGTGGCCGGCATCTGCATCTCCGTCGCAGGGATCTTCTCTGGCGGGATCATATGAGGGGGCGGCCCGCATGAGACCGGGCGAGGGTAGAGGCATGAAGCATCGCCGCTCACTCGCCGCGCAAAGATGAGATTCTCAAACCGCCCCCACAACTTAATGCAAAAGAAAGCCAAGTATTCTTTTGATAATGCGTGAACCTGCGGTAAAAAAGACTCTCTACTGGTGCGACAACTGCAACATCCCCCTCATCGGGCGCACCTGTGCATGCGGTGCCAGGAGCAGGGGGATCCGGCTCCTGCAACCCTACGATATCCGGCCTGCACTGGCAGCGGACATGGCCCTCATCAGGAGTCTTCTTGCCGAACAGTTCGGCGACGTTCCCCTTCCAAAAGTCGTCCTCCTGAACAAGACAGGTGGTATCGACCGGGCAGATCTCGTGATAGTGCACGGCGAGCGGTTCGGCTGGCTTGCGTTTGACCCGATCACCCGGAAGTTCAGCCTCGATATCGCCCCTGAAGCGCTTCCATACCTTCTGCCGCACGCAGAACGCGGCATCCTTGACCTTGAGACCGGGACCACCGATGTGAGCACCCATGAGGGGCGCATCGGCGGAAAGAAGTTTTCCCTGAAGACCCCCTTACCCGACGGGACGGTCATCGTCTCCTACAGGAACCGGTTCGGCACAGGCGTCGTGAAGGATGGACAGGTCCGGGTGAAGGAGCTCCTCCCAGTCGAGCCCCGGACCCCACCTGACCCTGACTGGGACGTGGTGATCGAGAAGAACCGGTATCACTTAAAGAACCTTGAACGCAACGCGATCCGCACCATCAAAAAACACATGAACGACCGGCCGTGCGTGAACGTATCGTTCTCCGGCGGCAAAGACAGCACCGCTGTCCTCCACCTTGCCCGCAAAGCAGGGGTGGAACGGGCGTTCTTCATCGATACCGGGATCGAACTCCCGGAGACGGTGGAGTTTGCGACGTCGCAGGGCGTCGAGATCATCCGGAAAGGCGGTGATTTCTTCCAGGCAGTTGAGAAGGCTGGTCCCCCGGGGAAGGACCACCGCTGGTGTTGCAAACTCTTAAAGCTCCACCCTTTAAAGATCTACCTCGCCGGGATTGGCCCCTGTGTCACCATCCAGGGGAACCGCTGGTACGAGTCCTGGAACCGCGCCGATCTCGAGGAGACGAGCCAGAACCCGGCAAACCCGCTCCAGTTGAACGTTTCGCCGATCCGGAACTGGCGGGCTCTTGAGGTCTTCCTCTACCTCTGGTGGAAGAAAGTCCCCATAAACCCGCTCTACGAGAAGGGGCTTGAGCGGATAGGCTGTTACCTCTGTCCGGCGGCGCTCGAGAGCGAGTATGAGCTGCTCCGGGAGATGCACCCCGAACTGACCGGGCGCTGGGACGGGTTTCTGGAGAGGTGGGCGAAGAAGAATGGCCTCCCGGAGGCCTACCACCAGTGGGGACTCTGGCGGTGGCGGGCGCTGCCCCCGAAGATGCGTGAGGTCTGCAGGGACCGGGGTATCCCCCTGAACGATGACTTTACCCTGCAGGCGGCCCCGATAGAGGAGGGGATGGTAGAGGTGAGAACCATGGAGACCACAGGAACCCATGAGCCGGTTGAAGACGAATTTACTGCAGAAGAGATCCGAAGAGACTTCCCGATCCTCGGTGATATCATCTACCTGGATAACGCTGCGACGAGTTTCTCGCCGAACCCGGTGGTGGAAGCGCTCGTTGAGTTCGAGCACCGCTATCGCGCCAACGTCGGCCGGGGAATCCATCGCCTGACACAGATCGCGACGCAGCGCTACTGGCATGCCCACCAGAAGGTGGCCAGGTTCATCGGCGGCAAGGATGGTGTCACGGTCTTTACAAAGAACGCTACAGAGGCGATCAATATGGTCACGCAGGGGCTCTCCTGGAAGCCGGGCGACCGTGTGGTGACGACCATCCTCGAGCACCACTCAAACCTCCTGCCATGGAGGAGCCTCGGAAAGCAGGGCGTCGCCCTTGAGACGATCGGGCTCGGTGCCGGGTATTCACTCGACCTCGCCGCGCTCGAGGAGGCCCTGGACGGAGGTGGTGTCCGGCTCGTTGCGGTCACCCATGCCTCGAACGTGCTCGGCGTAACGACACCGGTCGAGGAGATTGCCCGGGTTTGCCGGGAGCATGATGCCCTGCTCCTGGTGGACGGCGCACAGTCTCTGCCGCACATGCCGGTGGACGTCTCGCGTCTCGGCTGCGACTTCTTCTGCTTCTCGGGGCACAAGGCCTTCGGGCCGACCGGCACCGGCGTCCTCTGGATGAGGGAGGCGATCCTGGAACCTTCGGTCCTTGGCGGTGGTATGGTCGAGAGCGTGACGGCAGAGGGGTTTGTGCCGGCTGAGGGCTATCAGCGCTACGAGGCAGGCACGCCGAACATCGGTGGCGGGATAGCGCTCGGCGTTGCCGTGGACTACCTATCATCGATAGGGATGGAGAGGATACACCGGTACGAGGAGCGCCTGACCGCCCGGCTCATCGACGGGCTTTCCCGGATCGACGGGGTCAGGGTCTATGCCTCCGGGGAACCCGGGTCGCGTATCGGTGTTGTCTCGTTCACCATCGACGGCATCCACCCGCAGGAGGTCGCCCACCTGCTCGACGAAGAGGCGGACATTCTTGTGCGGTCGGGATACCACTGCTGCCAGCCGCTCATGGAGTACCTCGGTCTCCCTGAGGGGACGGTGCGGGCGAGTATTGCAGCGTATACGACCGGGCAGGAGATCGACCTTCTTCTTGCGGCGGTCAGCGAGATTAGCCAGGGACGGTGAGAAGGGGGCCTTGCGGCCTCTCCTGAGTCGCGGTACCGGGTGAACCCCGCGCTTCTGGGCGGGGCTTCCCGGCTGATCATGGATAACATCCACCGCAGAGATGGTGTAGAGGCCCCGTCTCCAGAGGCTCAAAAGAAGGGCTGCTCCATCCCACGCGGTGGGTATGTTTGCCGCGGCATTACTAATCCCGGTCTGATGCCAGAGATCGCAAGAGAGGAAGGGCGGCGGTGCGGCGCCCTACGCACCGATCCCCGCTATCCGCTCAGCATGCGCATAGACCGCCATATCCGGGGTGCCGGCAGACCCGACGATGCAGAGCCCGGTCTTCTCCGCGATCTCCACGGCAAGGACGGTCGGGGCTCCGGTGGTGATGATCGCCGGAATGTTGGCGACCAGGCACTTTCTGGCCATCTCAGAGGTGATGCGCCCGGTGCTGATGGCAAACGTCCGGGAGAAGTTGAGAGAGGTGCGCAACCCGTAGCCGATGACCCGGTCGAGAGCGTTGTGCCGGTCGATATCCTCAGACCGGGCAACGATGCGCCCGCCTTCACCCGCGAGGGCGGCCGCGTCGATCCTGCCGGCCGCGATGAAGGGATCCAGCGCAAGGTGGACGGCGACGGCGCCCTCGATCTCCGGGACGGAGACTGTAAGGTCAGAGTTGATCGTGGGCAGTTTCTCTGTGTCGATGTAGGAGACAGCCCCGCCGCACCCGGAGAGGACGGTCTTCTTTGCGCTGACCCGCTTGAAGAGATTCCTGGTAAGGACGCTTATCCGATTCTCTTCGAGCCTGATCGACTCGATCTCATCAGCGCTCCTGATGATCCCTTCGGTGTAGAGGTAACCGGTGATATAGTCCTCAAAGCCCCCGGGGCTCAGGATCGCGGTCGTCATGTGCCGGCCGTTGACGAAGATCGCAATCGGCGTCTCCTCGGCGACATCCAGGAACATCTGCCCGCCGCCGATAGGTATACAGGGTATTTTCCTGAACATGGTTCTCACGTTGTCGTATATTGCTGCACGCGGCCCGGGGAGCGGGGCCTGGCCCTGAACCTGCTGGTTCGTGTACAGTGCACGGTGCAGAACCATAATACCAGGTGAGAATGCCCCGGCTTCAGCGGGGGCATCGCGTCACCGGTACAGTCTGCTCGTTCCTTGAGGTGGCGTTCCACCTGCTCGGGTGGAGTTTTCAGGGTGCAGGCGACACACGCGCCCCCGGAAAAATCGCAGAGAGAGGGGGGCGACCCCTCTTCTCCCCGATGTTTTTCCCGTTCACCAGATTTCCGGGAACGCCATGTTGGTGTAGATATCCTCGAGGCGCGCCTTGTGACCGCGCTCCATCGCGGCGAGACTCTCAAAGAGTTTCCGCTGCTCAGGATCATCGCTCAGGGCGGCAAGCTGGGTGTACATCTGCATCGCGTCGAGCTCTTTCCGGATCGCGATGACCAGGCCATCGATCGGTTTTAAGTCGGCCGAGAGCGGCGGGGTCTCCAGGGTGTCGGCGACCTTGTAGTCTCGCTCTGTGTTAAACCCTAGTTCCCCGGGCTCCTTCAGGAGGAAGGCCTCGAGGGTCTTCCTGTGTTTGATCTCCTCTCCGGCAAGTTCGTCGAGGAGGTTTTTGAGGTTCTCGTCCCTGACCTTCTCCTGAAGTGTGCGGTAGAAGGTATAGGCCTCAATCTCTCTATCGATGGCGTTTGATAAAATAGAACGGTAACCTTCGACATCCATAACTTCATGCACCGGCGAGCAAGTAGCACGCCCGGGTTCTTAAACCTTGCTGGTCCGGCCTCTCTGTATCGTGCCAGACCTCCAGGGCATCTGATATCTCACACGTTGAATGGATCAACTCCGGAAACTGGAGTGGACGGAGACAATTGCCTTTGGATGTGCTACGGAGAGCCCTCAGCCGGCAGAAAGAACTCCGGGTCTGGATGGCTCGCTTCATACCGGTACACTTCACCGCATTCCCGGGGAAGAACCCTTTCTGCCATGGCGGCAAACCGATCGAGGGTATGCACTGGTGGATATCCCGGCGACACGGCTCCAGGCGCGAGATGACCGCGGGGCTCGTCGGCGGTGCGAGCGGGAAGAACCCCCCTTGCGTGCCACAGAGGGAGTAGTACTAACCGGCCAGGTATTGAGTGGCGATCATGGCCACGCCGAGGGTGGTCAGGAGAACGCCGATGATACGCCCGAGGGTCTTCTCACCGACCCGATTGGCTATCGCTGCTCCAAGACCGGCGGCAAGCACGGTGGGCACGCTGGCGATCAGGGCAGCGTGGATATCGATGTTCTCATGCAGGATATATCCCGCGGTTCCTGAAGCAGCGGTTATCATCATGATGAAGGATGATGTGCCGACCGCCAGATGGACGGGGTAGTGGAGGATGAAGATGAGAATCAGGAGGATCATCCCCCCGCCCCCGGCCCCGAAGAGGCCGCACATGATGCCGACAAATACCCCGAGGCCAAGAGCGGTCAGCTGCTGCCCTCTGGTCTGCACGGGAAGCCTGGGCGCGTCATCAGGATCGCTGTCCTGAAGATCGCGGCCGGCATACCCGACACCCCTGATCCATAGGATCACTCCGGTGGGGATGAGCATCAGCCCAAAGAGATTGGCCATGCCAAACGGGGGTATCATGTCGGCAAATCTGCTCCCCGCAAGAGCTCCGCCGACCGAGCCGAGGGCTATCCAGAGCCCGGGCCTGATGTAGACGTTCTGGTGCCGGTGGTAGATGGAGGCGGTGACCACCGTGGCGATGACATCGATGAGCAGGCTGGTGCCGATGGCGGTGTGGACCGGAAACGCGAGCAGGAGTGTCAGCATGGGCACCACCACCATAACCCCGCTGCCCCCCATTATGCCAACCATCACGCCTGCACCGGTCCCGATGACCAGGATGAGGATGATCTCTACGGGGGAAAACACCATACCCGATGATATCGGGCCACAGCCATTAAAGACGTTACGTAACTATTCAGGGCACCCGATGAGCCGCCGTCGGCACAAGATTGATGAAGCGACGCAGTAACACTAATGTGTGAGTCAGGCGAGGTGACGGGAGATCGGTGTTTTTTGGACCTCGCAAGAGCCGCGCCGACCGGATCGCAAAGCAGGAGGGGTGGATTTCTCAATGGCAGCAGAGACCTCAACAGCGGTAGAGAAGAAGTGGCTGGTCCTCGCCACGGTGATGCTCGGGAGTATCATGGGCCCGATCGATGCAAGCGTGGTGAATGTGGTCCTCCCCACCATCGCCGAGTTCTTCCGGACCGGGATGTCCACCGCACAATGGGTTCCCATGATCTATCTCCTGATGATCAGCAGTCTGCTGCTCACCTACGGCCGTCTGGGAGATATATACGGGTATCGAGCGGTCTATCTCTCGGGTCTGGGGGGATTTGTTGTCTCCTCCGCGATATGTGGCCTCTCAGGCAGCATCGAGATGCTGATTGCCGCCCGCGCCCTCCAGGGCATCACCGCAGGCATGATGATGGCGGTCGCTCACGCGATCGTGGTCGATGTATTCCCCCCCTATGAGCGTGGCAGGGCACTCGGGATCAATGCAACAAGTATCGCGGTCGGTCTTGCGATCGGTCCCACGCTGGGAGGATTCATCGCCGCGTACCTGGGGTGGCGTTTCATCTTCTTAATCAACATCCCGATAGGAGTTGCGGCGCTTGCCCTCGCAGCAAAGATGCTACCACGACCGCCAGATGGGGAGGAGCGGGCGGCAAGACAGGAGATAGACCTGATCGGGGCAGGTACCGCGTTTGTCTCCCTCTTCTCCTTCCTCTTCATCGTCAACCGCTGGCAGACGATGAATACAGGGATGAGAATCTCGTTCCTGTTCCTCTTCTTCATCGCCCTCTCTCTCTTCATCTATACCGAGCGGCGCGTGCCCCACCCGATGCTCGACCTTGGCATATTCAGGATCAGGACCTTCACGTTTGCCAATCTCAGTGCGATGCTGAATTTCATGTCCCAGTATGTGCTGGTCTTTCTCACGCCCTTTTATCTGCAGAGGGCGCTGCGGTATGCGCCGGACCAGATTGGTCTTGTGATGGTCGCCTTCCCTCTGGTGGTGCTCATGGTAGCGCCGTTCAGCGGCGCACTCTCGGATAAGATCGGGACCAGGGTGCTGAGCGCGCTTGGAGCAGGGATCTGTGCCGTCGCCCTGGTCTTGATGGCGCGTATCGGCATCATGCAGGGTTCTGGCGTGCCATGGTGCCTCGCGTTATTCGGACTGGGCACCGGGTTGTTCCAGTCACCAAACAACAGTGCGGTGATGGGGAGCACCCCGAAGAAGTACCTGGGTGTGGGTTCGGCGATCCTGGCGACGGTGCGAAACGTAGGAATGGTGCTCGGTATCGCCATCGGAGGCGCAGTGGTGGCGTATCGGCTGCCCATCTATGCCCACATGGGCGATGACGCTTTCCTGTTTGCGCTCCACGATGCGTATATTACAGGCGCGCTCCTCACCGGCCTTGCGGCCGTTACCGCCCTCATCCGGTACAGGGAGGAGATCAGTACCTCCTAGTGCAATGATTCTCAATTACCGGCACTCTCAACAGAGGAGAGTATCAACCTTTTTCACACTATCCAGGGGTTTGCATCCTGGAGGACGGCTTTCCACCGGATATACGCCCGGGTACTGCCCCCCCGGTAGGGGTGGGGGGAAGAGCGCTCTGTGGGGGAGGGGACGAAGGCCCAGTAGAGTCTGTTAATTTGGAATCGATGTACTACAGAATCAACACATGCACCATCTATGCGTACTACCGGATTGATGATCTCCCACCGCGGGACGCAGAGGGTTCCGACGGGTATGCTGAGGAATTTAAAAGGAGGGCCAAAGAACTGACCACGTATTACGAAGAAAACAGGCAGAAGGCCCCCTACTTTAGTGGGGGGATGAATGCCGTCCATCGAAAACATTTATTATGCGTCGCGACGTATAATACCGTAATGCGTAAGACATATCGGTATCGACTCTATCCCTCAAAGTCTCAAGTAACTCTGCTTGAG
>LFRN01000101.1:0-4214 GCA_001512375.1 Candidatus Methanoculleus thermohydrogenotrophicum
GGTGGATCGGTTCGGCACGATCGTGTTTGAGGACCTGAATATCACAAATATGCAGAAGAACCATCATCTGGCAAAAAGCATTGCCGATGTCGCCTGGAATCAGTTCATCACGATCACAGAGAACAAAGCGGAAGAGGCTGGTTCTCGTGTGATCCTGGTGAACCCCAGAAATACATCACAGCAGTGTTCCCGATGTGGTATGATCGTCAAAAAGACGCTCTCTGACCGGGTCCACTCCTGCCCGCACTGTGGGCTCGCGATGGATCGCGACCAGAACACGGGCGTTCAACATTATGCGATCAACATTATGAGATTGGGGCTGCAATCTCAGGGGTAATATCCAGGATGCCCCTGATTTCAGTCAGGGGAGCAGTCACCACCAGACAAGTTATATCAGATGGGCCTCCAGGTCCTCCGGACCTGGGCAAATTTAAGCGTTATTATGGCGATCGGAGTCTGAATACGATTTATAGTAAACTTTATATAATAAAATATATATCATTCCCCCTTCCCAAGGGGGGGAATGGTAGTATGAGACGATGGATAACTCTATGCACGTGCATCCTTGTCCTTCTAGCGATGCCGTTTGCTGTGACAGCGGCGCTGGTAGGAGACGAGAATGTAACAGTGACGCCCGACAACGAGACTGAGCAGATGGATAATTTGACGATCGCCGGCTACATCGCCCAGGATGAGAACCTGACGAGGCTGGCTGAAGCGCTCAACGTGACAGCGCTCTACGATACCCTGGATACGGAAGGGCCGTATACTGTCTTTGCCCCGAGCGATGATGCATTCGATGCGCTTGGTAACGAGACTGTGAACCAGCTCTTCAACGAGACCACAAACCTGACCACGGTGCTCCAGTACCATATTGTTGTGGGCGAGTACACCTCGGAAAACCTCACCAGTATGGTCGAAAACCAGACCGGGAACCAGACAGGATTAAACATCCTCGATATCTTCAATGGGCTCCTCGGCGGTGAGAACCAGACCAAAAACATGACGACGCTGGAGACGCTTTCTGGTGAGAGCCTGAATGTCACCGTCAGCGACGGCGAGATCATGGTCGAGAACGCCACTGTCACCACGATGGACATCAACGCGACCAATGGCGTGATCCACATCATCGACCAAGTGCTGCTGCCTCCGGGCCTGAACCTGACTGTAGTGGAAAACCAGACCGAAATGGCGGAAACCGGGACAGCAGTGTGAATCAACCGGATGGCGGAGGCCGGCATACACCGCTGCCGGCCCGGCAACATCCGAGACAATCATCAGATGCTCCGGGCCTCAAAAGTTCACTTTTATATAAAACCTCATGGCACGGTAAGGGGATGAGCGGCTGAAAACCGCATGAAGCGCCGCCTCATGAGCGTTTTGCCGGCCTGGTCTGATGCAGAGTCCTCTCTCTCTCATGGGCACGGTTCATCCTGCTTGCCTGCGTGCCGCCGCTACCGGCGTGTACCAATGACCGGTGAATGTGTGAAACGTCTCTTCGAGCTACCATCTTCGTAAATCCTATAGCATGGGAGGGACATTATCCTATGATGTTCTGTATCGTAACGGGCGGTGCTGGCTTCATCGGTTCGCACGTCGTCGATGCCCTGGTCGCGGCGGGGGACGACGTGCTGGTCATCGATGACTGCAGCGCGGGCACCACAGAGAACCTCGCACGGCACCTGGCGACCGGTCAGATCACCTTCATCAAGCAGAACCTGCTCGATGACGACTGGCAGCAGCATCTGGAAGGGGGAGATCGGGTCTACCATATCGCTGCAGACCCTGATGTCAGGCAGAGCGCCATGACCCCAGATTCCCAGGTGAGGAACAATATCATCGCCACATACCGGGTGCTTGAAGCGATGCGAGCGCATAATGTGCCGGAACTGGTCTTCACCTCAACCTCGACCGTCTACGGCGAGGCCGCGGTCATCCCGACACCAGAGACCTACACGCCGCTCGAGCCGATATCAGTCTACGGCGCGACGAAACTTGCCTGTGAGGCGCTTATATCGTCCTATTGCCACTCGTTCGGTATGCGGGCATGGATCTACCGGTTCGCAAACATCATCGGCGAACGGAGCAACCACGGCGTCATCCGGGATTTCATCAGGAAACTCCGCGAGAACCCGCGGGAACTTGAGATCCTCGGCGATGGCAGGCAGACAAAGTCGTACCTGGAGGTGACGGAGTGTGTCCGTGCCGTGCAGTTTGGGACCGAACACGCACACGACCCGGTGAACATCTTCAATATCGGGTCCGAGGACTGGATCGATGTCGTCACCATCGCCGATATTGTCGCAGAAGAGATGGGCCTCTCCGGCGTCCGCTACCGGTTCACCGGTGGCACACGCGGCTGGGTCGGCGATGTGCCCAGGATGCAGCTCTCGGTCGAGAAACTCAAAGGCCTCGGCTGGCGGTGCGGGACCACCTCTGAAGAGAGCGTACGCACGGCGGTCCGTGCCATGCTCGGGTAGAGACGAATACAGGTCCTTATCGGAGGATCCCTCCGGGGCGGATCGGCTTATCTCACCCTGCTGCCACCGGAGCCCGGTATAACCTGAAAGAGCCATCCAGCAATATCAGACTGCTCGAAAGATTCACATGAAATACATCATCATCCTCGGAGACGGCATGGCTGATGAGCCGCTTGCCGAACTGGGGGGCAGAACACCCCTTGAGTACGCAGAGATACCGAACATGGATAGAATCGCCAGGGAGGGGCGGTGCGGAATGCTCCGGACTGTCCCGGACGGCTTTGAGCCGGGGAGCGATATCGCAAACCTCTCCATCCTGGGCTATGACCCCCGCACCACCTATACCGGGAGGGGTCCCCTGGAGGCGGTCAGCATGGGCGTCACCCTCCAGGAGGGGGAGATCGCCTACCGGTGCAACCTGGTCACGGTCCGGGACGGTGTGATGGAAGACTTCAACGCCGGGCACATATCCAGCGCTGAGGGCGCCGAACTCCTCCGCGATCTGGATGCCGCGCTCGGGGAAGTCAGGGTCTATCCGGGGGTCGGCTACCGGAACCTGATGGTCGTTCCCGGGGCGCTCGGCGCTGAGACCACCGCACCCCACGACATCGTCGGCCAGCCGGTCGCGGATTTCCTCCCGCGCGGAGGGGATGCCGAGATCCTCCTCGACTGCATGGAACGGTCGGAGGAGGTCTTTGCAGACCACCCGATCAACCGGCGCCGCCTGGAGGAAGGGAAACTCCCCGCCACCGGGATCTGGCCGTGGAGCGGCGGGAAGAAGCCGTCGCTTGCACCATTCCAGGAGAAGTACGGTCTTGCCGGCGGGATGATCTCCGCAGTCGACCTCCTCAACGGCATCGCCCGCCTCGCCGGGATGGAGGTGATCCGTGTCCCGGGCGCCACCGGGTTCCTGGACACCGACTACGAGGGGAAGGTCAGGTACGCGGTCGACGCCCTCGACCATCTCGACTTCGTCTACGTCCATGTCGAGGCCCCCGATGAGGCCGCACACATGGGAAGCGTGGAGGAGAAGGTACGTGCGATCGAGCGGCTCGATGAGGCGATCGGGATTGCCCTTGACCGGCCTGACACCATCATCGCGGTCCTCCCTGATCACCCGACGCCGATACGGCTCAAGACCCATACCACAGACCCGGTGCCGTTTGCGATACTCGGGAAGGGACGGGACGACGTAACAGCGTTCTCTGAAGGCGAGGCGGCCAGGGGATCGTTTGGGCTCGTGCAGGCTCCGGATTTCCTCCACCTTCTCTTCTCAAAGTGAACCGACGGGCAGAACTCCCGGCATCACCTTTTTGTAGTCCCTGTGTACACTAACTCTACTGACATGGAACCCCTGACGGCAGACGAGATCAGCGAGAGGATCCAGGAGATCGAGCAACGGATCGGACGGCTCTCCCCGATGCAGAAGATCCTCATCGGGACTGATGGGTCGGTGACGACCCTCCTTGAGATGGTGACCGGGCACCCGGTCAGCATCACCACCCGGGTGCAGGAGGTTGTCACCGCTGATCGCAGGACGGCGGCTGCGCTTGAGATCGAACCCGGGGATGAGGTCAACCACCGTGTTGTGGAGTTGAAAGACAGCGTGACAGGAGAGGTTCTCATCTACGCGGTCTCCTGCACGCCACTCCAGAGGCTTGCCCCTGAGTTTAGACAGGACCTCATGCGGGCCGACATCCCTATCGGCAGAATCCTCCGCCACCACCGGATAGA
>LFRN01000101.1:4351-6246 GCA_001512375.1 Candidatus Methanoculleus thermohydrogenotrophicum
GGGGTCGCCCTTGACGAGCCCGGGTGCGTCCTGGACGCGCGGAAGAGCGCCGGGATCGAGATTCACGGCGGCGATGAGGCGGCCCGGCATAGGGTTCTTGAGGCAGCCCGGGCGGTGAAGGAGGGGCTCGGGCTGCCGGGCGGCGCTGAGATCACCCTGCATGCCACCACCCGGCAGCATGCAGGGCTTGGGAGCGGGACACAGGTTGCGCTTGCCACGGCTGCCGCACTCTGCCGGCTCTACGACCGGGAGATTCCAATACCTGACCTCGCGCGGATCGTCGGTCGGGGCGGAACGTCAGGCATCGGCACGGCGGCGTTTGAGCAGGGCGGGTTTATCCTGGACGGAGGGCACCGGTTCGGCTCTCCGGGAGGTAAGCAGGACTTCCGCCCTTCGGCGGCATCGCGGGGCATCGCACCACCGCCGGTCCTTGCCAGGCATCGGTTTCCAGAAGACTGGCGCATCCTGCTCGTTACGCCTGATGTTGGTGCGGGGGCGCACGGTGGAAAGGAGGTCGATATCTTCCGCACACACTGTCCGGTGCCGCTTGAGGAGGTGCAGGAACTCTGCCACGAGGTGCTTATGCGGATGATCCCGGGTCTGATCGAGCATGACCTCGACCTCTTCGGCTCGGCTGTCAACCGGGTCCAGTGCCTCGGGTTCAAGAAAGTCGAAGTGACCATGCAGCACCCCATCGTCCCGGCGCTCCTCGAGGCGATGGTGCAGGCCGGTGCGGCCGGTGCAGGCCTGAGCTCGTTTGGGCCGACGGTCTACGCTATCGGGGACTCAGGCATGGCGGATGTGGCGCGGGCGGCTGAGGAGACGCTCGGCGACCTCGGCGGGTCGGTGCTTCTGACAAAGGCGAGGAATCACGGGGCGAGCGTGCGGGCAGGGTGAGAATCCACGGCGAATGGAGCCAGTGATTCCATCACTCTGGCGGGTGATTGGTAGCGGTCGCGTCGCCTTCATGCGTATCGAACTGGAGCGCCATAATCGTCAGATCCTGGCCGCGAGCGCGGGATGAAAAATGGCGATGGCCGACCTGTATCGGAAGTAGCAGCCTGTTCGAGCGGATGCGCAGCAGAGTGCTCTCGTACCGGTCCGGTAATTCAGAGTCGATGCAACAGTTACAGCCGCCCGGTCGGTCTCTGCGACCCCGACTACTGGAAATGAGGAAACTCAAAGAAGGATCCAGGACACAGATGCCGCTCTCCCGGCGCGTGGAGAGCAGATTCATGGGGGGATACAGAAACGGCATCAGACCCCTGCTTCATCATCGATCAGTGGGGGTAACTCTCATCATCTGCCGCAGGTCTGCCAGTCATGGAGTAGGCGTGACTGCTTCCCCTCCTCTCGTCGGGGGGCATCCGGTGTGCTTCAGCCCTAATCTCTCGTGATCCAGTCAGAGGGTGTCTTTGCAATAATCATCCCGCATCAGGAGCCGGGGTTCACCAGGACCACGCGCGAGCCAGATTTTTCCGCAATGCTTCCGGGATGATCGTGATGAATGATATTGTAGGCGAGAACAGCCTATAATAGTACCGGTAGAGTGCGAAAAAAAGTTGCATCGAGGAATTGCGGGTCGAAACGCCATCTTATCTGCTTAAGATGCACCTACCGCGGCATGCGTCCCCGGCAACGGGGGTGTGTGAGAAGCCCGCGGGACAGAAAACACCACGAAGATCCGGGCCAATACCATCGGGCTCTTGCCGTCAATCGTACCTCCATCATCACCTTCCGGGCGCACTCCAGAGAAGAAGACATCCAGGTGGTGTTGCTGGAGTTCAGGCGGGCAAACCCGGGAAGGCGGTTGATCGTCGTGCTGGACAACCTGTCAAGGGAGTATGCTGTCAACAACGCCATCTATCTTGTGTATCAAAGAGGTATGGCGGGGA
>LFRN01000101.1:6283-9919 GCA_001512375.1 Candidatus Methanoculleus thermohydrogenotrophicum
CCTCGGAGATGTGTATAAGAGACAGCACCCCAACAGGTTAAGCTCTTCTGGTGTCCCACCGGTCGAAAACACAAACCTTGAAGGCTTGTATTGCAGATTACCTCATATGGCAAATGTACGGGCAAAAGAGGCGGTCTCCCGCTTCAAGGCAGGATACAACTGTGCACAGGCGGTCAGCTCGGTATTTGCAGCCGATCTCGGGGTTCCTGAAGAGATCATCCTCGGGGCAGCCACGGGCTTTGGCGGGGGGATGGGGCACACCGGGGGTGTCTGCGGGGCCATCTCCGGGGCGGTCCTTGTCCTCGGGCTCGCGTTCGGGAGCGCCGATCCGGGTGAGAAGGAGGCGAAAGAGGAGACCTACGCGCTCGTTCGGGAGTTTGTCACCAGGTTCACCATCAAGAACGGTGCAGTATCCTGCACCAAACTCCTCGGGTGCGACCTCTCGACCGACAACGGGCTGGCACGAGCCCGGGAGCAGAACATCACCCGGATCACCTGCCCCCAGTATGTCTGGGACGCGGTGGAGATCCTCGGAGAGATCCTCGGACCAGTCACTTCCGGGCAGCCCCGGGGCCCGTGATGGTCTCCGGGAGTCCAAAGAATCGCCGCAGATCCGCAAGATCGAGGTTCTTTGCCGCCAGCGCCCACTTCTCGATTGTGTGCCAGGAGAGGAACGCGAGGGGGAGCACCAGCAGGAAGGAGAGCCCGCAGAGCGTCGGGAGAGGGAGGGTGTTTCCCGAGACCTGGATGAGCGCCTGCTGGATCGGGTAGTGGTAGATGTACATGCCGTACGAGAAGTCTCCCGCCCTCCCGAAATTGTTCAGGAGCGGGAGCCGGATGTGCGCGGCGTAGAGGACGAGGTAGGGGATGCAGATAACCCCGGCGATGGGGGGGTGGGGCGTCAGCACCGAGAGCCCGAGCACCACGAGCAGGATTCCGGCAATGAGCGGCTGGTAGGTGATGCGCTGCCTGTGGAGGGAGAAGTAAGCACCTACGAGGAAGTAGAGGGTGAACCTGATCTTTGCCATCCTGGGATCGTCGAACCAGATCATCCAGAGGAGGACGTTTACCGCGGTGAGACCGATGATGGTGGATTTGCGCCGCAGGAGCCCGGCGAGCCCCAGGATGGCGACGACCCCGTACATCACGACCTCGACCGGTATCACCCAGAGCGAGCCGTTCACGTACGGCACCGGGTTTCCCTGAAAGAGCCCGATGACACCTCCGTTCTCGAAGAACGGGACCGCAAAGATCCCCTCCAGGGAGAAGAGAGCTCTGTAATACTCAACCAGGGAAAGGGACGTCATCAATGGTCCGATGACGAAGAGTATGATGAAGACCGCGGGGATGAGGGGCGGGACAATCCTGAGAAAGCGTTTCCAGGCGAATCGGGACGGCGATGCGGTCGACTCCCAGCTTACCGGTATCAGGTAGCCGCTGATGACGAAGAATGTCGCAAGCGCTGCCTGCCCCATGAGCAGGATGGGGTCGTAGAGCCGCATGTTCGGGTAGCCCACCGAGAGCACGTAGGCGTGCGTGACGATGACGGCCGCCGCCGCGACAAACCGCAGGAAGTCAAAGTTATTCGAGAACCGGGCCGCACCCGCAGAACTGCTCCCGCCTTCCGGGTGCACTGCATTCATGACGATCAAGACATCCTCTTTACCTGTGGTGGTCCGGGAACGATTAAGTAGCTTTATACTTATTTTCCCATATGGACTCGCTGGTCGTCGCCACGTTCGCCGTCGTCGCCCTGCTCGAGATCGCCGTCCCGCTCGCGCTCGGCTGCTGGATTGTCAAAAGATTCGGCGTCCCGTGGCGGGTCTTCGGGCTCGGTGCCCTCTCCTTCATCATCGTGCAGGTCGTCCACGCTCCCATCGTCCTCGCAACACAGGCCCCGCTCCACCGCTCCCTCCTGCCGCTTGGCACGACGGCGACCCTCGCGGTCATCGCTCTCTACCTCGGCCTGCTTGCCGGGCTCTTCGAGGAGGTCGGCCGCTACCTCGTCTACCGCTATTACTTCGGGCGCCGGAACATCGCCCTCACCCGCGAGGTCGGCCTCCAGTTCGGGGCCGGGTGGGGCGGCGTCGAGAGCATCATCGTCGCGTTCCTTGTCCTCTCGAGCATGCTCTCCTACATCCTCCTCACCGGCGACGGCGGGTTCATCCCCCTGCCCGACGACCCTGCTGTCATGGCACAGGTCGAGGTCCTCCGGGGGATAACGCCGCTTGATATCCTGCCGGGCCTCGCCGAGCGGATGATGACAATCACCCTGCACATCGCCTGGTCGCTCATGGTGCTTGTCGCCGTCGTCTTCGACAGAAAGGTGCTCCTCGTCCTCGCCGTCCTCTGGCATGCCGCCGTAGACGCCGCAGCAGTCTTCCTCGTCCAGACACAGGGGATTCTGGTGACCGAGGCGGTGGTATTCGTCTTCGCGGTCGCCGGCCTTGCGTACATCCTCAGGGAGTGGCGGCGGCTGGCTTTTTAACGCATCAGGCCATATTCGAGGGAGATCGCCAATAACCGCGCGGTTTTCGCGAACTTCCGCGTGAATCGACGGGTTGCAGGGACGGTGATAATGGGATGAAATGGTCCACTAACCGGTCCATTCGTGCAGGTATCCCCGGCGTTCGAGCGGCTCTCCGTCCGCGAGCACCACCCGCTCCGGGATGACCTCACCGATGACGTGCGCCTCAACCCCGGGGACCGGGAGGAGGGCAGGGGGTGCAGAGAAGAGGAGTTCATAGTCCCCCCCGCCGTAGAGCGCGAGTTCCCGGCCCTCGTCCTCCGGAACACCAGCCGGGAGCGGGAGGCGGGCGGTATCGATCGAAAAACCGCAGTCGTTCACCGCCAGCAGGTCGTAGAGCGAGAGGGCGAGCCCGTCTGAGATATCCATCATCGCCGAGACCCCGGCACGGCCGAGTGCCTGCCCCTCCTTCGTGCGGGGCTGCGGTTCGAGGAGTTCCTTTTTGTGCCGGTCGTAGCCGGCGAGAGCGGCCTGCGCCTCCCCGAGCGGCCCGGTGACCGCGATGACATCCCCCGGTTGTGCCCCCCGCCGCCTGACCAGGTGTTCCGGGGCGACGGTTCCAAGCCCGGTGCTTACGATGGTCAGCTCCCGGTGGGCGTCAAGGTCCCCGCCCACGAGTTCCGCACCGGACGCAACACAGCAGTCCCGGGCGCCCATCACGATCCCGGAGAGGCGGTCCGGCTCATCAAGGCCAACCGCGAGGAGCACCTGCCCCGGCGCTGCTCCCATACTCGCCACGTCAGAGAGTGTGACAGCCACTGCCATCCATCCCACCTGCCAGTCGGTCATCCCGGTCGGAAAATCGGTCGTCTCATGGAGCATATCGGTGCTTGCGACCATGAGAAGGTCTCCGCAGGGGATGATGGCACAGTCGTCTTCGAGCCGCTCAGGGGCGATGATCGTCCCGATCATCCGGTGCAGAGCGCGCTCATCCACCGCGACGTACCTCCTTCTCCCGCTCGCTCCGGTACTCCTTGAAGAGGTACTCGAGCCGCTCGGTCTCCTTCTCGCGCCGGTACTCCTTCTGCTCCTCCTCCCACTCACCGACGGCGTCCTCGAGAGCATCAGTCTTCGCCGCCCCGGTCCTGCCCCTGATCTCCGGCCTGACC
>LFRN01000101.1:9979-10242 GCA_001512375.1 Candidatus Methanoculleus thermohydrogenotrophicum
CCCATCTCCACGAGGTCCCTCACCACGCCCCGCCCCCAGCCATGGGTCTGGGGGACGTAGAGGATATCGCCTCTGGCGATCCCGATCTCCTCCTGGAGGCTCCGAACCCCCTCCCGGGTGAGGGAGTCGAGCACCTTGAGCGGGGTGTAGTCCTCGGAGACCTCGATCTTCGCGACGGTCTGCAGTCGTTCCAGGCGTTTCTTCAGCCGCCGGGACCGCCGCCGCTCGCTCTGGAGCTGCCGGCGCAGGTTCTCGATCATCGC
>LFRN01000101.1:10395-26943 GCA_001512375.1 Candidatus Methanoculleus thermohydrogenotrophicum
AGGTCAAACCCGGGCTGCACCCGCTTTGCGATATTCCGGAACTTGTTCTGGAGGCTCCGGTGGGCATCCAGCGCTGCCGAGAGGGCATCGCGCTCGTGGTCGTTGGTGTATGAGAACTGAGCGGTCAGGTCGTACTTCGCCTCCACCGATAGTGACTGCTTTGGGGTGTATGGGATGGCGTTGAACGCCCGACGTATCTTCTCAACCGAGTAGGGCATCTGCTGGACGTCGGAGGCGATGATGAGTGGTTTCCCGGCACGATAGAGTTCCTCGACGATGTCAGACATTGTCATCTGCCGGGAACTTGAGAGGAGGACCAGGTTGCCGTCGAGGTCAAGGGCGGCAATCCCGGTGGTCGTCCCGGGATCGAGCCCGACGATCAGGTAGCGGGGGCGGCTGGAGAGCGGTTTGAACCGTATCCGGTCAAGTTCCCTGCCTGCCACCCTGACCTGGACGTCGGCGCCCCGGGAAGAGTGGACCGGGACCATGTCCCGGGGCGCGATGACCTGGAAGGCGACCCTTGAATACCCGCCAAAAGCCTTTGTCTCCTTCTTCTCGTAATCAAGGCCGGCGCCCCGGAGCCGGGCCTCGATCTCCCGGGACTTCTGCATCACCGCGCCGTGGATCTTTCTGGTGTAGCGGTTCTGGCTCCACCCACCCCGGCCCGGCGAGCGCCGCCTGCTCACCACGATATCGGTGGTGTTCTCAAACGCTATCACCTCGACCCCTGCTCCGAGAGAGGCCACCTGTGCCGTGGTCCTGGCCTCGGCGTAGGGGTCGAACTTGTTGAAACTGATGTTGTAGCGGGCGGCAACCTTCCCGAGAGTCTCTTTCCGTTCGCCTCCGGTCACCTGGACGAGTTTCGTCGACGGCGGGAGCGCCTGCAGGAAAGCGTAGAGTTCGCGCCGGTCAGCTGCGATCTCCTGGAGGCTATCTACCGCCAGGATCTCGGGCTGCTCAGTGGCGAGAATGCGCTGGAGCCGGAACCAGGTGACCTCTTCCACCCCAAGAATCTCGCCATCCTCTATTCTGCAGAGGGCGTAGACGGGCCGGCGGGTACGGGAACGGACTGAACCTTTGATGATATCGATTCCGAAGACTTTCACTCCACCACCCTTGCCAGTGCTTCGTCGAAGGCGTATTCAATACCGTATTTCCGCTTGAAGTACTGGAGGATGTTCTCGATGTCCCGTGAGAGGAGGTCATCGGCGTTCGGATGACTGGTCTCTACCCACTGGGGCCAGTCGATCAGCCAGCACTGCTCTTTCTCGTCGACCATGACATTAAACTCGCTCAAATCACCGTGGACGATGCCGAGCCGATAGGCTTCGCGGACGTTTTCCAGGATATCGTCGAGGACCATCTCCGGTTCCTCAAGGCTCGCCCTGACAAGGTCGACCCCGGGGATGAGCGACATCACCACGACGTGCCGGTTCAGGTCAATGGGGAGCGGCACCGAGACGGTAGGGTGAAGGGCTTGTAAGGCGGTGTACTCGGCCCTGGCCGAGTGGTTTGAGGCGAATATCCAGGGACAGTGCCCGGTCTCGGGCATGTAGCCACGCTTCAGGCGGGCCGACTGGAACGACCGCTGCCCGACACGGTGGAACTTCAGGATGACAGGCCCAAGCCCCATTGCTTCACAGACCTCTGACTCTTTCCCGACGCCGATCAGGATCCCGAGCGCCTGGATGGTGCCCCGGCGGGTGAGGGTGTTGAGAGCCAGAGCATCGTAGCCGTTAAAGACAAGGGCGTAGCCATCGTAGGGGACCTTCTCAGACCTGACCATATCCATGGCTATCAGCCTGCCCAGCCGGTAGGAGAGCTCAGACTCTGAGAACCCTGTGGCCGACCTGAGCGTCTCGAGCGGCACCCACTGGTAACGGCGCATGAGACGTTCAAGGGCGAGCAGGATCCGGAGTTCATAGGCGTGCAGAGTTCGCACGTATTCTGCAGGAACAGGCATCTTCTACACCATTTATGTGTCGTGGTGATAAAAGAATGATCGGGATGCAGTGCAGCAAGTGCCGCCGCGACGCGATCATCTTTCAGCGCTACTCGGGGTTGCACCTCTGCGAGCAGCACTTCAACTGTGATTTTGAGGCGAAGGCGAAGCGGGCGATCCGGGAGCACCGCTGGATTGAGTCCGGCGATGTGGTGGCGGTGGCGCTCTCGGGAGGCAAGGACTCAAGCGCCCTCCTCTTCTTCCTCCACCGGCTTCTCCACAGACGCCGGGACGTCAGGCTGATGGCGATAACCGTGGACGAGGGGATCAGCGGTTACCGCGATCCTGACCGGGGCCGGGCTATCGCGGACCGTATCGGGGTTCCCTGGGTGACGGCATCGTTCCAGGAGGAATACGGGATCACGCTCGACGAGATCGTAGGCCGGAAGGGGACGAGGCTCTCCTGCTCCTACTGCGGGGTGCTCAGGCGGGCACTGATGAACCGGATCGCCCGGGAAGAGGGGGTCACGAAGTTCGCCTACGGGTTCAACCTGGACGACGAGGCCCAGTCGGTGCTGATGAACGTGCTCCGCGGCGACTCCTATCGGCTCACCCGTCCGGTGCGGGAGGTAGCGGGTCTGGTCCCCCGGATCAAACCGTTCATGTACATACCGGAGCGCGAGGTGGCGCTCTACGCCTTCCTTCACGTCGAGGGTTTCGATCTTGCGGGCTGCCCCTACGCGGCCGACGCCCTGCGGGGGGATGTTCGGGGAATCCTCGACGACTACACCTACCGCCACCCGGCGACGAAGTATTCCCTGGTCAACCTCGGTGAGGCTCTCCGGAAATCGGAGATGCCTCCAGAAGGGGGGCTCCGCGTTTGCGAGCGGTGCGGGGGGGTGTGCGGGAAGGTATGCCGGGTCTGCCAGATCCTCGACGAGGTCCGGGGATCTGTTGCGTCTCCTGGCAGCAACAAGCCATGAGAGAGTCCAGCGGGTTTTGGTTGCCGGGAATGCGGCGTCAGGTCTTCCAGCGCTTCTGCCTGCAGCGTTCTTTCTGGTACATTGATTCTGAGATCAGACGCCGGCTCCTGCTGCTCGTCCCGGGCACTGGACTGTGGTGATGCCCCGGGAAAAGACCCGTGCCTTCCCCCCTCGCGAGCATCATCATCGTGCGGAATCGATTTGGTACTTGCTCCCTTTGAAGGATGCACTGTTATTGAGGATCAGTGCACCAGACCCCCCTCACCCCCTCATCTCCTGCGGGCAGACTCCTGCCTTCTCCCGCAGGCGTCTGCCTGCATATCCAGCAAGCAGGACCGAGAGCACGCCGGTGATGAAGATGCCGTCGAATATCCCGGCTCCACCTATAGAGAGAACTGTTGTTTTACCGCCGACAAGCATCGCGAGCACTGCAGGGTTCGCGAGGTTGAGGATATCGGCACCGAGCAGGGTACCCATGGTCCCACCCGCGTAGGCGAGTTCAGGAGCGGTGCGGCAGCCGCGGGCGAGAAGGAGCCCTGTGGCGGCTCCCGCAAGCGGCGGGATGTAGAACGGCATGGTGATCCCGAGGCCGGGTACGGGTGTTGCAAACGCGTAAGCGACGATCGATACGATGAAGGTGGCGGCGAGGGTCTTTTTCAGTGAGATCCGGTTTCTTGCGACCATCTCGATGGTCACGAAGAGCGGGATTGCGGCCCCGCCCACGTTGATCGCGATGACTGCGTTGTCTACCGGGATCAGCGGGATGTTGAAGAGGCTCCCGAGGAGGGCTCCCGCGGTCATCAGCATCGCCTGGCAAAATCCAAACCCGATCGATTCAAAGACCTCCTCACTGATGAGGAGGAGGTTGAATATGACCAGGGCCGGTATGAGGACGGCCAGGGCGATAAGGACCTGCCCCGGGCTGAATGGAACCGGCAGGATCGTGATCGCGGGGAGTTCGGCAGCCATTGTGGTACATCGGGTGGGTCTATCATAAATAGGTTCAGCCCGAGGTCGACGACGACACTGGCCGCGGTCGTCTCACGCGCGGACAACCCTCAGCGACTTAGGATCAAAACAGGTCTCATCCCCGCCATTTCGATTGGCGGGCTACAGCCCGTCGTCGAATAGGAAGAGGGTGTTACCGCCCTTTCCCATTCCAGGAACCCTACGTGCGGCTTTCACCGCATACGGCTCGCGCATTCCGCTACCCGTTTGAGGGCGGCCGCGCAACAACAGATGATTTCTTCTTGCGTTGCCTTTGCAATCCGGATCTGTAGCCTGCTAACAGGAGATCGTATGTTTCCCGGTCAACGGTTTCCCTATTGGCGGGCAGGATCCCTGCCAGTATGCTTCTTGCCGTTCGGCGTCAGTGAATGACATACTTTCACGAGGTTTACAAAGAAAACCGGCAGAATGCCCTCGACTTCAGTCGTGGGCTGAATCCCGTCCTCAAATACATCTATTAGACATCAGATCGTATAATAAAGCGATGCGTAAAACGTATCGTTATCGACTCTCTCCCACAAAGGCTCAGGTGACTCTTCTTGAGAAGACGCTTGGAGGTATGCCGATGAGTCTATAACGAGACACGCGCATTACGAAAGAACGCGTGGGAACAAGAGCAACGTTCTCTATCCTCCTATGATACTAACAAAATCCTGACACAGTGGAAGAAAGACCACCCGGAACTAAATCAAGTCTCTTCTCAGGTCTTGCAGAATGTCCAGATACGCGTCGATCTTGCGTTCAAAGCCTTCTTCCGGCGGGTAAAGGCAGGAGAGAACCCCGGATACCCCCGGTTCAAGGGGAAGGGGCGATATGGAGTTTCACGTATCCACCGTTTGGTTTCCACCTCAATGATGCCGGCACGCACCTCCCTCTATGCATCAAAGATTGGTGATATCCCTATCGTCCTCCACCGCCCGATTGAAGGTAACATTAAGACTCTCACGATTCGCCGTAGTGCAACCGGGAAATGGTATGCCTGTTTCTCAGTTGAGTATGAACCCTCTCCTGTACAACAGAATGATGGAGAAATCGGGGTCGATGTCGGTCTCGAATCATTCGCCACCTTTTCGAATGGAGAGAAGATCGAGAACCCCCGGTTCTTCCGTACCGACGAGAAAGCGCTTGCGAAGGCGCAGAGGAAACTTTCAAAAACGGAGAAAGGCACTCCTGAACGGAAGAGAGCCAGAAAGGTTGTCGCACGCATCCATGAACGGATCGCAAACCGTCGACTTGATTTTGCTCACCAGACCTCCCGGATGATGGTGGATCGGTTCGGCACGATCGTGTTTGAGGACCTGAATATCACAAATATGCAGGAAAAGCATTGCCGATGTCGCCTGGAATCAGTTCATCACGATCACAGAGAGCAGAGCGGAAGAGGCTGGTTCTCGCGTGATCCTGGTGAACCCCAGAAATACGTCTCAGCAGTGTTCCTGATGTGGTATGATCGTCAAAAAGACGCTCTCTGACCGGGTCCACTCCTGCCCGCAGTGTGGGCTCGCGATGGATCGCGACCAGAACGCGGGCGTTCAACATTATGAGATTGAGGCTGCAATCTCGCGGGTAGTATCCCAGGATGCCCCTGATTTCAATCAGGGGAGCAGTCACCACTTTGGAATACCTGTGCCCCGCGTGGGCGCCCTTTCAGGCCGGGGTAATAATGACCTCCATCCTGCCTATTACGGGCAGGCATTCGCTTCCCGGGACATCCAGTTTTTGTCTACACCGTTTCCATACCTCATTTGAGGGGTGTATCGGTTTCCAGGTTCTCTGTAGCAGGATACTGATTGACGCTGCAGGGGCCACCTCTAGTCTGGACAGGGGATCACTGCATCCGTTTGCCATCCTGTTGTGGAAAACAGCGATGGCCGGATTCCGTTGCCGATTCTGGCTCAAGTGTGTCGCCCTGGAATACGTTTATCTTAATCATCCAGAGGTATTGCGGAAGACCAGATAGAGACCACAGCAGTGTTCTATCGTAAAAAAAAGACCCGGATCCTGTCCGCATTGCGGGGGCTCGTTCCGGATCGCGATCAATATACTGAGATCAGGAATAAGTCGCTCAGACCCAATCACTTCAGTGAGAGAGCAGCCACGGTAAATTCAGGGTGCAATATTAAACAAAAGCCATGAAGGACGTATCTCACCTACGTTTCTAAATAGTAATCTACATATATAGATAATAAAAATAAGATTAATCGGGGATTCCACTCCTCAATAAGGTAACGAGCGCCAGAGCGCAAACCTCCACGAGAACGGCGTTCTCATGCGCCGGGGTTGGTTTTTAAGCGCCTGGATAATAGGTGGTTGGAGACGATTTCATTCTGTCTGACTGGTCGGGGCTGTCCGGGGAATCATGAGCACCTTTACTGTTGAAAGGCTGATAGAGCGCCTGGACCGGCTCCAGGCATGCGGCCCGATTCCATTTGATGTGAAAGAGGGCGAGATCCTGGGTATCCTCTGCCCCCGGGGTCAGAGCCGGAGGACCCTGGTCGCCATCCTCACGACGATGCTGTTCCCGGTCCCCGCGTTTGCCGAGCACTCCCAGCTTGCGATCCTCGGGAACCTCGGGGACGTGCGACGGAACGTTGGCATCGTCTTCCAGGAGCCGACTCTCGACCCGACGCAGACTGGCAGGGAGTATCTGGAGTTCCACGCACGGCTGCACGGCCTGGACGACAGGATCCGGGAAAGAAGGATTCCTGAGATCATCGGGCTTTTCGGGCTCTCCGGGAGCGTGGACGCCGCGGTCGGTACCTGCACCCGGGCAACGGTGAGGCGGCTTGAGATCGCCCGGGCGTTCATTGCGCACCCCGGTGTTCTCCTCCTTGCCGAACCGACCGGGGGGCTGGACGATCCCGGAAGCCGGGATATCCTTGATCTGCTCCGGAGGCTGAACCGTGAGCGAGGAGTGACGATCGTCTTTACGACTCATAATATAGCAGATACGGAGGCGATCTGCGACCGGGTCGCGGTCGTGGACGGCGGTGAGGTTGTAGCCCTGGATACCCCGGAGACATTCCGTGCGATTATGGCCGTCGATGGCGCTCCGCCACAGGAACTTGACGACACCCCGTGAGTGTTCCCGACTTCCTCGCACGAAGCCACCATGAGGCAGAGCGCGAGGCTGCACGGCTGAAAAACCATCCCCCGGGATCGCCCGCCGCAAGTAACATCGGTTCCGTATTACCGGAGCCCGTTGAACCGCCATTCTGGTTCTGTGCGCATCCACCACGGTCTGGGTGCTACCACGTCGGTGACCCCGGGGAGCCAGCGGTTTTTCCATGAAACCCCCATGATGCTCCGCCCCATATGCGTTTCATCCGGTATGCTTGTGACCACACCGGCATCATGAGGTTTTTTACCTCCGGCGGTCATGGCTATGAATATGGTTGACCTCTACTACTACGCCCTCCTCGCGATCGGGTGCAGCATCACCATGGCTGTGCTGATCTGTGGATGTTCCAGCGCCGGTCCCGCCCCTGAGGACCGGATCATCCGAACCATACCGCCCACCGAAGCATCCACCCTGATCGAAGAGAATGTGCAACGTCCTGAGTTTGTCATAATCGACGTCCGGAGGCCGGATGAGTTCGCAGGTGGGCATATCCCGGGCGCAATCAACATTGATTCGGCGCTCTTTTCAGAACAGATCGGAGGGCTTGACCCAGACGGGACGTATGTTATCTACTGCCAGCGGGGCGCGCGGAGCGCCGGCATCCGGGAACTGATGCGGGAAGCCGGGTTCCGCGAGGTCTATGAGGTCGAGGGCGGCATAAGCGCCTGGAAGGCGGTCGGGCTCCCGGTGGTTGCGGAGTGAACTGCTCCGCGCTCATCGGTGCGGGGCTTCCGGGATATCGTTGACAGCACCTGCATCACAGAAATGTGATGTAGCGGTATCGCCTCCCCAGGCTCAAAGGGCTGTTCCATTCCCACGCGGTGGGTGTTCACCGCAGCATTATAATCTCGATCAGCAAAAACCCGCAATCTGATACCAGAGATGCGATATCTATCGCGAGAGAGAAAGGGCGGCGCCGTTTTCATCCCTGGACCTCGCGACCGGGGACTTCCTGCATCGCCCCGCACACCCCTACAAGTCAATCCTCACTCCCCCGGTTCCCGTCGGTTTCCAGGAGCAGACTTGAGTAGAGGGAAAGGAGAGGGGGCCGGCCCCATAGGCGTTAACTTACCCGATGGGTGTAATGCATTCTCGGTGATACCGGCAAGTACCAGGCAATCGGCGAGTTCTCATCTATGCCCTAAGGCTGTCCTTTTCCCATGAGATTTCCATGAATCACTATCGTTTTCAGAGGAGGAGGACTATTGCCGCACACCACTGGAATCGTATGGCTAATATTCCATCATATCAGCCACATTTCACCGAATAGGGCATTATCCTCTCGGATCCTTGTAGCTAAAGTTAGCGCATATGGGGGCCGGCCCCCTGACTGCATCATCCTGTCACCAGGACCGGGGTCTCGCTTAGATGATGATTGTCGCGGTCTTCTGGTCCTTCTCCTCGTCGAAATCGGTGATGACGGCCTCGGTAGAGAGGATCAGGCTTGCTATAGACGCAGCATTCTGGAGCGCGAGCCTCACCACCTTTGTGGGGTCGATGACACCATGCTCCATCAGGTTCTCGTAGTTGCCGGTCTTTGCATTGTATCCGAACGCTTCATCATCGCTCCCCTTGATGGTGGCGACGACCTCAGCCCCTTCAACACCTGCATTCTCTGCAATCTGACGGACAGGCTCTTCCAACGCCCGCCGCACGATGGATACCCCGATCTTTCGGTCGTCTTCGAACTGCAACTCGTCCAGGGCACCGATTGCCCGGAACAGGGTGACTCCTCCACCGACGACCACGCCCTCTTCAACTGCTGCCTTGGTGGCGTTCAGGGCATCCTCGATCCGCATCTTCTTCTCTTTTAGCTCGGTCTCAGTCGCTGCACCGACCTTGATGACCGCCACACCTCCCCGGAGGCTCGCAAGTCTCTTTCTCAGTTCTTCTTTCTTCAACTCGGAGTCTGCTATATTGATCTGTGACTCAATCAGACGTATCCGCTCATCGAGGGCTTTGCGGTCTCCTTTTCCTCCTACAACCAGCGTCTTCTCACTGTCGACCCTGATGGTGCGGGCTCTGCCGAGGACCTGCCGGGAGACGTTCTCCAGTTTCATCCCACGTTCTTCGGAGACCACCGTTGCCCCCGTGAGGACCGCGATGTCCTCAAGGATGGCCTTGCGCTCGTCACCGAACCCGGGCGCCTTGACCGCACAGACTTTGAGAGAACCGCGTATGATGTTCAGGATAAGAGCCGCGTGAGCCTCTCCCTCTACATCGTCAGCAATGATGAGGAGCGGTTTCCCTTCCTGTGCAGCAATCTCGAGGATCGGGATCATCTGTTTGAGTGAAGAGAGCCGCTGGTCTGTGATCAGGATGTAGGGATCTTCAAACTCGCAGGTCATCTTCTCAGAGTCGGTCACCATGTAGGGCGAGATGTAACCACGGTCAAACTGCATTCCCTTGACCACATCAAGGCTGGTCTCCAGGCTCTTTGCGTCCTCGACCGTGATGAGCCCCCCATATCCAACCTTCTCCATGGCATCGGCGACGAGTTGCCCGATCTCTGTATCGTTGTTGGCAGAGATTGTTGCGACCTGGAGGATCCCGTCCCGGTCTTTTATCGGGACGCTTTTTGACCTGATGTACTCCACCGTTTTCGCAACCGCGGCATCGATGCCATACCTGATCTCGACCGGGTTGGCCCCCGAAGTGATGTTCTTCATGCCCTCGGAGAGGATGGCCTGGGCAAGAAGTGTTGCCGTCGTCGTCCCATCACCGGTCGTGTCCTGGGTCTTCTGGGCGACCTCCTTTACGAGTTTTGCCCCGACGTTTTCAAACTTATCATGGAGGGAGATCTCTTTTGCGATTGTCACACCGTCGTTTGTCACGATCGGGTTTGTCAGTTTGTCGATCGCGACGTACCTGCCCCTGGGACCGAGCGTTACTCTGACGGTGTCGGCAACCTTGTTGACGCCGACAAGGAGCGATTTGCGTGCCTCTTCATGAAACATCAGTTGTTTTGACGATGCCATGGTGGTTCACCTCACTCGATCTTTGCCAGTATGTCTTCGAACGGGACGAAGATGTAGGTCTCTGAGTCTATCTCGAATTTGTCGGAACTGTAACCCCCGTATAATACCCGGTCTCCCGGCTTCAGGGGGAGATCAGAACCGTCATCACGTTTTCCTACCGCAACAACGGTTCCTTCTTTCTTCAGCTCCTGAGCGGATTCTGGAATGTAGATCCCGCTCTTTGTTACTTCTTCTTTCTTTATGGGTTTTATCAGGACTCTTTCTCCGATTGGAATAATCTTCATGGACTTACCCCTCCTGGGATATCGTAATATAGTTTGGGTATAAAATATTTAAACGTTATCGAAAAGATCGAAATGATCTCGATTTTTGCCGCTATACTTATATCAAATCAGGTCGACCAGATACCGATCAATGGCACCAATGGCAAGAGAGATAACATTCAGACAAATCGAGAGGCCACGGGGTAAAGGAGAGTACGAAGACCTCCACTGGTTCTTCAACAGTCTTGGCATCGGAGAGGGGAGGGATGTTGACCAGATCGCGAAAAAGGTTCTGGTTGTGCTTCTTGAACACCACCCCTCTGAGGAGGGTTTATCGGTGGAGAGGATTGCCCGCACCCTGGGTATCTCCACTGCCCGCGTCAATCATCACATCAGGAAACTTATCGATGCCGGTGTTGTGTACCGCCATAAGAGACTGATCTACATCCGGGGAAACAGCCTTCTCTCAATGGTGCAGGAGATACGGAAAGATGCCCTCAGGGTGCTGGATGACCTTGAGGTGGCAGCTGCTGAGCTCGATAGCCGGTTCGGGATCACGGAGTAGTCGAGGCGGCGGTCCCAGGTCCTGCATCCCCTCCCGGGGACCGCGGGATGACCTCGCACCTCGTCCTGGTCCTGTCTCTGCGGGATGAAGGCGGCATCGGTGAGAGGGGGCCCTGCGTAGTCTGGAAGACGTGAAGCACGCGCTCCACACGGCCAATCTTGACAGGGGGCCGGACACGATACTTACAGGCGCGGGATCAGCGTCGTCGAGCCTGTGGACTTGTTTCCGCCGGGGGGAATGATAGCCAGGAAGCCCCATCCGAGAGGCGCGGGGTAGTTCACTCCCGTAGCGGTCGCTCCCACCCGGTGTAGCCGCAGTAGATGCAACAGTCGCCTCCACAGTGCCTGCACTTCCGCGACGGCTGGAGAACCATCACGGTTCCCGATTTATTACAGTACAGGCACCCAAGCCCCCCGCAGTGGCAACAGGTCTCGGGGGCGTACTCATCCTTCTCTTCGGACACGAGAACACCTTTCTGGTAGTATGAGGAGGCAGACTCGACAAAGGTTTCTGTCGTGTCAAGCCGCCGTTGAAGGGTGTGTCTTTCGTGGTATGTGAAGCGGATCGCCAATCGCACGCGAAAGAGGTGACAATCAAACGGTCTTCACAGGTCCGTGCCTCTGCGCGAACCCGGGATGCGCGGGATTACGGGTGTATCGACTCCGGGTTACCGGGCTCCCATGTTCATCCCCCACCTTCGATGCGGCGGGTGCCCGCCCCCACGAGCAACCCGCGCAGTGAGTCATGGTGGCCAGTCGCGCCCACCCGGGGGTGGGGGCCAGGGAAGGGCCGCGCCCTCCTCCCCGTCTGAGACAAGATCTGGCGAGTCGTCACCCCGCCTGCACCGGATGCAGCGCGCGCTTCTTGCCCATATTTTCCCGTGCACCGATTTTCCCGTGCACCGGGTCGCCCTCACGCATGCTTTCGCGTGTGACTGGTGATCCGCGCTCAATCTTGCAAATGAGTGCTGTGTTGCATAATCCCTATGATGATTGTCCTCCTGCCAGAGCCAGCATTCTATTATAGCAGTTCACCTTCATCCGGATCTCACGAAACATCCCCTCCTGAGATGTCGCCTGTACTCCTTCACCGAAGATCCGTTTGAAGCCGGAGAAGAACCCTTCGACCTTCCACCGCATTCCATACGTGACTATCCGCGACCACATCGGATATCCGCCCCATCGGTTTCGGTCTCGAACACATTCAGCCCGATAGGGCGACCCGGTCGAATGCGTCGCGGCATCAACCCGGGTCTTGATGCCGGAGGCGATCCTCCGCTGTTCGAGGGTATTGAAAAGTTCGTTCCGGTCATAGGCCCCATCGGCGAGCACCCGGTGTACCGGGTGTTCCTCGCCACAGTTCTGTTGGGTCTGGTCGAGGAGGGGAATGAACCTCTGGTCGTCCGGCACGGCTTCATCGGTGATCTCCAGACCGAGCGCCTGGTTGGTCTCGACATCAATCATGAGATGCACCTTGATCCAACCACGTCTGGCCCCCCACTTCTCGCGCATCCACTCCCCTCGATTCGTGACCTGGATCCCGGTGCTATCAGCGGCGACGATGATATCCTCAGCGAGGAGCTCGGGAACAACCGGCAACGAGAGATCGAGACGCTGGATCCGGCGGAAGAGTGTGGTATAATCGGCAGCTTTGAGGCCAGGAATGAATGTCGCGAGTCTCCGAACAAATCCCTCCATCTGACGGTAGGGCATCTGCAGGAAGGTGTGAATGCTAGCCATCCACGCAACGAATGACTCAGGATACTGAAACGGCCGACCACGCTTGCCAGCGTTCATCTGGGCGAGCTGGGCATCCCACTGGTCGACAAAGTCAAGTGAGAGATAAAACTCGCCGCGCTTGGTCAGGAGCTCGTTATATATACTCCAGTCACGAGTATCGGGGTACGGGCGTCCCCAACGTTTGTTTCGTGGCATGAAGGGGCGGAGGGGACGTCCGGCATCTTCTGTGTTGGGGTCAGTGGATTAGATTTATGCAACACAGCAAAATGAGGTGAAATAGTCACCTGCCGGGATCAGAAAAAAGTATTATTGGATATGAGACGAATTATTATTGTGGGGAGAAGACGGGGTCTATCCGTGTCACGGCGGGAAGGCGGAGAGATTCGGGCGCCCGCACGCCGGCCGGACCCGGATCCCCGGAAGGTAGCCACGCAATGTACCATATAATCTCTATCCGTGATTTTGAACGCAAAGATCTCGATTACTTGCTTGATCGGGCGCAGGAGTTTGATAACGGGAACTACCGCCCCCGGATGCTTAATGATAAACTTGCAGCCCTTCTCTTCTTTGAACCCAGCACCCGCACACGGATGTCGTTTGCGACAGCCATGGCGCGGCTTGGCGGAAGATGGATCAGTGTCGATTCGGTCGAAGCAAGTTCTATCGTCAAGGGGGAGACGCTGGCTGATACCATCAGGGTGGTGAGCGGTTACGCTGACGCCATCGTGCTCCGCCATCCGAAAGAGGGGGCAGCACGGCTGGCAAGCGAGTTCGCTACGGTGCCGGTCATCAACGCCGGCGATGGCGCAGGGCAGCACCCGAGCCAGACGCTGCTCGATCTCTACACCATCAGGCAGTCGATGCCGGTCGAAGGGATCAACGTCGGGCTCCTCGGGGACCTGCGCTACGGCAGGACCGCACACTCGCTGGCACTTGCCCTCTCCCTCTACGGCGTCACGCTGCACACGATCGCGCCGGGAGGGCTCGAGATGCCGGCGAGCATCACCCTCGAACTCAGGGAGCGCGGCATGGAGGTGATCGAGCATGAGAATGTACAGGAGGTGCTCAGGGATCTCGACGTCCTCTACGTCACGAGGATCCAGCGCGAACGGTTCCCTGACTCGGCTTCGTACTACAACGTCGCGTCCAGTTACCGGATCACGCCAGATCTCCTTGACGGCGTGAAGGATCACCTGATGATCCTCCACCCCCTTCCGCGCGCCGGGGAGATCGATCCGGCGGTGGACCGCACACCATATGCGCGCTACTTTGAGCAGGCAAGGAACGGTGTGCCTGTCAGGATGGCGCTCCTCCATGAGGTGATGAAATGAGCAGGACAGACCCGTCACGGGGGCTGCTTGTCAGTCCTATCAGAAACGGAACCGTGATTGACCATATCACGGCAGGTGAGGCCCTGAACGTCTTAAAGATCCTCGGGATCACCGGGTCGACCCGGGAGTGCCTGAGCATCGCGACGAATGTCGAGAGCAAGCGACTCGGGAAGAAGGATATCGTCAAGATAGAGAAGCGGGAGCTCCGGAAAGAGGAGGTAGACCGGATCGCCCTGATCGCACCTCAGGCGAGGATCAATATTATCCGGGAATACCAGGTGGTGGAGAAGAAAGGGGTGGAGATCCCGAAGGTTCTCAAAGGCGTGGTCAGGTGCCCGAACCCCGGTTGCATCACAAACACACGCGAGCCGGTGGAGAGCACGTTTGAAGTCCTCGGAAAAGGGCTGCACTGCCTCTACTGTGACTGGTTGATCAAGGATGATATTGCAAGCCATATCATCTGACCAGGCGTCCGTATCGGTCGATCTCACCCCGATAAACCCGGGTACTTGAGATCCGCCGACCGTCTTCAGCAAGGACGCATGAGATCTCGTGGAGATCCACTTTTCTCCTCCCCCTCTGCCGCCGGAGTTCGTTGATCTCCACGGCAACCGGGAAGGTCTCCTCTGAGACAACAAGGATGTCGAAGTCGACGTCAAGCGAGCTGCCGTAGCGGTCTGAGAGCGGTTCGACCTTCCACTCTGCTGTGTAACCACGTTTCTTGATGAAGGAAGCAACATTTGCCAGCCGCTCCTGGTAGGGGCGGACGGGATGTTCTTTTGAACCAGCAAACTCGTCAGTCGTCAGCCCGATGATCACCTCGCCATCAGGCCCTGCCAGCTCGAAAGAGCGGGCAAGGAGTTTCTTGTGGCCGGCATGCAGGGGATCGAATGTTCCCCCAACCATCACTTTCATCAGAAGGCGTTTGCCGTGAGGGGTTTTATGGGTAGTGGGTCCGCGATCGGTAACCACAGCGGTACCGCTTCCCGGAGAGAGTGGGGAACACGTGTCGGGATGGGCGGAGAGGGATTGGTTTTCAGTTGCGGCTGCTAGAAATCTTTTGATTGAGAAGTTGGTGATGGATCATGGTGGATTGCCGCAACCCGGGCTCAGGACTCCTATCGCGTCATCAAGTTGCACCGTAGAATCCCACCGGCCTGTGTTCGCGCTGCCCCTCAGCCACGCGCGCCCATCTACAAATTTCCACCGGGTATCGGTTGCGGGGAGGGTGGTCGCCCTCTCTCCCGCGTGATTCCTCCCATCGTGGTCCAAGTGCCCGGGTCTCGCCACGCTCGGCGTTCCACCTGCTGTGTACCACCAGATATACGCCCTCCCGTTGCCGGCAGGGGAGAGCATTTTGTATCGTTGCAGCCAATAGTAGACGTACTATGGAGAGTGGATCAGTTGTGGGAGACCGCGTATTTATCGCGGAGAACGCAACAGTCATCGGGGATGTAACGCTTGCCGACGACGTGAGTATCTGGTTCGGCGCCGTGGTCCGGGCTGATAGGGATAGGATCACGGTAGGGGCGGGTTCAAACATCCAGGACAACGCCGTCGTCCATACCACGATCAGTTTCCCGGTCAGTATCGGGGCTGAGGTCTCGGTCGGTCATGGTGCCATCCTGCACGGGTGCACCATTCGCGACCAGGTGCTCATCGGAATGGGTGCTATCGTCCTGAACGGCGCAGTGGTGGGAGAAGGGTCCATCATCGGCGCCGGCGCCGTGGTGACCGAAGGAAAAGAGATCCCGCCGCACTCACTTGTCCTCGGCGTCCCTGGCAAGGTGGTCAGGGAGACGACGCCCCAGCAGCAGGAGAATATCGCCCGGAACGCCCGGGAATATGTCAAACTTGCAGAGAGGTACCGCCATGGCTGACGTCGTGGTCATCGGTGCCGGGGTCGCCGGCATCCAGGCAGCGCTCGACCTTGCCGGCCACAACATCCATGTCCACCTCATCGAACGCGAGCCGAGCATCGGTGGGCATATGGCCCAGCTCGACAAGACGTTTCCTACGAACGACTGCTCCATGTGCATCCTCTCTCCGAAGATGGTGGAGGTGGCCCGGCATCCAGACATTACCATCCACACCTGCTCTGAGGTCGAATCGGTCGCCGGTGAGGTCGGCAACTTCCAGGTCAGGGTCAGGAAGCATCCCCGCTACATCATCGAGGAGGAGTGCAACGGGTGCGGGGACTGCACCCAGATCTGTCCGGTGGAGGTCTACAACCGGTTCGACGCCGGTATCGGGGTTCGGAAAGCCATCTACAAACCCCACGCACAGGCGGTCCCTGACATCGTCATCAAGGACCAGGAACACTGCATCGAGTGCGGCCTCTGCTATGACGTCTGTGGAAGGGAGGCGATCCTCACCGAGGATCACGAGCGTCTGATCGATATCACGGCGGCAAGCATCATCGTCGCGACCGGGTATGGGACGTTTGATGCCAGGAACAAGGCACACCTCCGGTATCTCACCATCCCCGACGTCATCACAAGTCTTGAGTTTGAACGGATGATCAACGCCAGCGGCCCAACCGGGGGAGAACTGAGGCGGCTCTCCAATGGTAAACCACCCCGGAGCGTGGCGTTCATCCAGTGTGTCGGTTCCCGGGA
>LFRN01000101.1:27073-27994 GCA_001512375.1 Candidatus Methanoculleus thermohydrogenotrophicum
GAGAACACCGAGACCTGCGAGGTTGAGATGTTCCACCCCGACCTCGTGGTACTCTCGGTCGGGCTTGGACCTGCCCGGGGGGCAGAAGAGGTCAGCCGGATGCTCGGTATCCCGCAGGACGAGACCGGGTTCTTCAAGGTTGCCGACCAGAAAGTCGGCCCGGTCCTCACGGTAAAGCCCGGGATCTACGTGGCAGGGGTGGCCACCGCGCCAAGGGATATCCCGGACTCGGTTGCCATGGGCGGGGCGGCGGCGATGCGAGCCTATCTTGACGTGGTTCGGGTGGGATGAGCATGCTGGAGAGAGGAGAGCCCTACACCATCGCGTGGGAGAGTGAGACCGGGAGCATCGTCTACATCGACCAGACCCTCCTCCCCGGCCGGTACGAGGTGATGCGGTGCACCACTGTCGAGGACCTTGCCCGGGCGATCCGGAGGCTTGAGATCCGGGGAGCCCCCGCGCTCGGCATCGCGGGGGCGATGGGCGTGGCGCTCGCAGCCACGCGGAGCACTGAGCGGGATCTCGACCGGTTCCAGGAGGAGATCTGTCAGGCCGCCGACCTGCTCAGGGGCACCCGCCCGACCGCGGTCAACCTCGGCTGGGGGATCGACCGCGTGGCAAGAGCGGTGGCGACGGCCGGATCGGTCGAAGAGGCAAAGCGACGCGCGGTCGCTGAAGCAAACGCTATCGCCGAGGAGGACGAGGCGACCTGCCGGACGCTCGGCACGTTCGGCGCCGATCTCGTTCCTGCCGACTGCACGGTGCTTACCCACTGCAATGCAGGAGCGCTCGCCTGCCGGTGCTGGGGAACAGCCCTCGGTGTGATCAGGTCGGCGGTTGCGGCCGGGAAGAACGTGCAGGTGGTCGCCTGCGAGACCAGACCCCTGAACCAGGGATCCCGGCTCACCTGCTGGGAACTTG
>LFRN01000190.1 GCA_001512375.1 Candidatus Methanoculleus thermohydrogenotrophicum
GGTATATCCACGTTCCAAAACCCGTCTGCGGATGCTCCGGATCGGGTGCCCCACGGTCGCGAAGAGTCCGGGGGCAGCCTTTTCCCGGGCGGGATCTCAGGCCTCAGTGTCTCTCGAAGCCTGCATCTTCTGGAGGAGGCCAACCACCTCCTGCCCCTTCGCCCGTCCTTCCGCGAGTGCGGTGGGGTGCTCTGCGATCCCACCGTAGTGGTCCAGGTTGTTCACTATGACGTTGTCCCAGTACTCAAACCCGGTGGTGTTGAAGAAGGCAGTGATCGCGGGAAACGCCGCGTCAAAGACATTCTCCCACCCGAGCCCGGCGGTCGATATGAAGATCCCCTTGTGGCGCCGCATGTGTTCGGTGGTGAAGTAGAGGTTTTTCAGGATGAACTTGCGCGCCCAGATGTATTGGGATCGATCGATCAGCCCCTTGAGTTCGGCCGTGATACCCATCGAGTAGATGGGAGATGCGACGGCGAGGACGTCGGCGGCGGCGATCTTCTCAAAGACCGGGGTGAGGTCGTCCTGGATGATGCAGACCCCCGTCCGGTGGCAGGCGTTGCACCCCCGGCACGAGGCGTAGTCAAGCGACCGAAGGACGATCTTCTCGACCCCCGCCCCGGCCTCCCGGCCCCCCTCGAGCACGGCGTCAAGCAGAGTCTCGGTGTTCCCGTGCCGCCGGGGGCTCCCCGAGATGCCGAGGACTTTTACAGGTTCGCTCATACCACTCCCGCCTCCCGCAGGCCTGTGATGACCTCTCCTGCCAGGGTCTCCGCGTCGCGCATGGCGGTGGGGTGGCGGGTGATCGCGCCCTTCTCGTCGACGCCGTTCACCATCAGGTACCTCACATCCTTCTTCCCGATATCGATGACGTTAAAGAAGCATTTCACTGACGGGATCGCTGCGTCAAAGACGTAGTCCCAGGTCTGCCCTGCGGTTGAGAGGAAGATCCCGACTCGCTTCCCTTTCCGTTCAGGCGGGACAACCGGGAGGTGGAGGACGTACTTCCGGGAGCGGAAGACCTGGGCCCGGTCGACCAGAACCTTCGCCTGTGCCGCAAGTCCCATGCAGTAGATCGGGGATGCGAGGATGATGCAGTCGGCTGCTATGATCCGGTCATGGATGTAGTCCATATCGTCGCGCTGGACGCACCGGTTGAGCATCTCGCAGGCGTTGCATCCCCGGCAGGGCCTGATATCGACTTCAGGGACGACGATCTTCTCGACCGCGGTCTCTCCCTCCCGCTCCATCGCCGCGAGCACCCAGTCAAGCAGGGTCTCTGAGTTGCCGTGGCGACGGGGCGAGGTCGCAAACGCGAGGACGTCTATGGTCATATGAGGAATATGTCAAGGCCGGAGGCAAAAAAAGTGTTGGGTTTAGATCTTCTTGAAGCAGAGGTACCACTCCTTGCACTCGTAGCCCTCCTTCATCCTCTTCTCTATCTCCTCGGGGGTCTTTGGTGCCGGGACGATCACTTTCTCGCCCGGCTGCCAGTTTGCCGGCGTCGCGACGCCGTGTTTGTCTGAGGTCTGGAGGGCCTTCGTGAGCCTGAGGATCTCGGGCATGGAACGGCCATTAGAGATCGGGTAGTAGAGCATGGCACGCATGATCCCCGCATCGTCGATGAAGAAGACCGTCCTGACGGTGGAGGTGCTGCTCTGCCCCGGGTGGATCATCCCATAGCGCCGGGCGACCTTCATGTCGAGGTCAGCGATGACCGGGAAGGGGATCTCGACACCCATCTTCTCCTTGATGTTCCTGACCCAGGCGAGGTGAGAGTGGACGCTGTCGATGGAGAGACCGATGAGCTGGACGTTCAGTTTTGCGAGTTCGTCGGCGATCCCGGCAAACGCCATGAACTCGGTGGTGCAGACTGGCGTGAAGTCGGCCGGATGGGAGAAGAGGATGACCCATTTCCCCCTGAGGTCTGAGAGTTTCAGGGGGCCGTGGGTGGTCAGCGCCTCAAATTCTGGTGCCGGTTCGCCGATCACCGGCATTCGGAATACTTCTTGCGGTTCCATGGGTTTCACCTCCGCGGGCGGTCGCCCAGGATCTCCTCGAGGGCGGCCTTGCCGCAGACGTAGGCCGGCATCCCCGCGAGCAGGAACGCGACCCGAAGCCCCTCCTCGATCTCTTCTTTCTTTACGCCTAATTCCCCGGCACCTGCCATCTGCGCTCTGACGGCGTGACCGTCCCTGAGCGCGGCTGCGATCGCTATCGCGATGATCTTCTTCGTCTGCTTCGAGAGGGCCCCGTCGGCCCAGATCATCTGGTCAAGCCCCATCACCTTTCCATAGAGGTCGGGGTCTGTCTCTTTGAGTTCCTTGAAAATTTCGGGCACCTTCCCGATCATCTTTTCAAGAGTCTTCTCTTCTTCTACCATCTCTGTCACTCCTCAAGCACCATCGGTTCGCCGCAGCAGACCAGTTCGCCGCCGCCGACTTCGAGTACTTTGACAAGGTTTCCGCAGATCTCACAGAGGAAGATCTGCCCTTCGGCTGATACGTTCACCGTACTTCTCACCTCGATTATTCTGTCTTCTTTCTCTTCGGAGGGTGCCTTGCATCCTCAGGTGTTCTGACGTCGGGTCTGATGTGGGTCATCGGGAGGCAGTTGTAAACCTCACAGGCGCAGGTCGGGCACTTGACGAGGTCGGCATCAGTGCTGCCAAGCCGGATCTCCCGCCCGCAGTCGATACAGATGTAGCGGCCGGGGCCTGGCTTTTCTCCAGCTCTCGCTGTTTTTTTTGCTCCTGGTTCGGGCACAGGTATTCACCGGAACGGTAGTGGCTTTCCAAGGTATTTAGCAGTATCCTCCGGAGTAGGACCGTTTGCCCGAACCCTATTAATAGCGTCGTGTGCAACCCTGCATCATGTCGAAGAAGGCTATCGCGCTGCTTGGAAGTCCACTGCTCGAGGGAAACACGGCCCGCCTCCTCAATGAAGCCATCCGGGGCGCGGAGGATGCGGGCTGCGAGGTCGAGAAGATTGCCGTTGCGCATCTGGATTTTGCACCGTGCATGGAGATCTTCTACTGCATGGAGAACGAGACCTGTCGAATCAAGGACGATATGATCGAGATCTATGATAAATTTCGGGAGATGGACGGCCTGATCCTCGCTACCCCGGTGATGACGATGGGCATCCCCGGGAAACTGAAGGCGTTCATAGACCGGTTCCAGGTCTTCTACATGGCCAAATACTATCGCGGGAAGTCGTTTATCGCTCCGGAACGACGGAGAGGGCGAAAGATGCTTTTTATATCGATCGCAGGCATGAACCTCCCGACTGTCTTTGACGGCGCAAAAATGACTGTCCGTGCATTCGGGGAGATTATCGACTGCCCTTACTGGGATGAGGTCCTCAGAAACGACATGGATACGATCCAGGACATCCGGACGCGGCCTGAGGTGATGGAAGCGGCATACCGGAAGGGCTACGAACTCGGGCGTCTCCTGGCGCGGTAAGTCGTCGTTGTTTGAGGGTTCCGGCGCGGGAGGCGGATCGTCTCGGTCGCACGGTCTTCGCGGCAACGCGAGATTCGGTAGCAGAGGGGAATGATACGAGTCTCGCACCCTGAACGCTGCCTCAATGTATCAAGGTGAGTCCTCGGGTTCGATGTGGACGACGACCTCAGAAAGCCCCGGAACCGTCTTTTTGAGCCTTCGCTCCACCTCTTCAGAGATCACGTGGGCCCGGGAGACAGAGAGAGCCGGGTCGACGGTGACATGAATATCAGCGAAGATCTCGCCGGGTTTACCCCGGCACCGGAAGTCGTGATACCCAGCCACCCCGGGGGTATCCATCACAACCGCCCTGACGAGTGCTGGATCGCAGGGGAGATGCATCGAGTCGGTGAGGATTTCAGCGGCCTCGTAGAGGATCCCGATCCCCATCCTGGCGATGAGGAGGCCGATGGCGAAGGCGATGATCGGGTCGGCCTCAGGGTGACCGAGCCTGACCGCGAGGAAGCCCCCGAGGACTGCGATGGAGACGAAGACGTCGCTTCTGGTGTGGAGGGAGTCAGCGATGAGGATCTGGCTCTGGTACTCCTCACCCTTCCGCCGCTCGTAGGTGGAGACAGCGATGTTGATGATGAGCGTCCCGATCATGACCGCGACGGTGACCACGGTGATCGAGGGAGCTACAGGAGAGACAAGCCTCCGGTATCCCTCGAGGAGGATGCCAGCGGCGGTCACGAGGAGCATCGCCCCGATGGCAAGGGTCCCGAGTGTCTCGATCTTGCCGTGGCCATAGGGGTGCTCCGGGTCGGGGGGTTTTCGCGCCAGGTAGATGGCGATGATCCCAACGATGTTCGAGAAGGAGTCAAACCCCGAGTGGAGGGCGTCGGCTATCATGCTCACCGACCCGGCGATGATGCCGAAGACCGCTTTTGCGAGTGCGACGGCGAGGTTCAGTGCGAGGATGATGATGAAGACCCGCTGAACCTGGTCAGCCTGCATACACCCGGTAGTGGTTGCTCCAGCGGCATAGGGTTTGCCGTGGGAACACCCCGGGAGGAAGACCGTTTTCCACGGGGTGACTTCTGACCGCAGACCAACCAGGAGTACCCCGGATCGGTCTCCGTCTACTGAATCGAGTATTATTCTCGCGAATCTTCATGCCCGAAGTTAACGCGTATGGGCCCTGTCCTCGTGGGACCTGGGTAAAAGGTTTTTAATAAGGGCCCTTCGAAACAATTACTCCATGCCGACAGATGAGAACGCTCAGGAAGCGTTTGCAGGGGAGTCCCAGGCGAACAGAAAGTATGCGGTCTTTGCCGAGAAGGCAGCCGCCGAGGGTTACCCGGTGGTCGGGAAACTCTTCCGGGCGGCAAGCGAGGCAGAAGCCATCCACGCAAAGCGCCTCCTCTTCATCCGAAATGCCGTCGGGAGCACCGAGGAGAACCTGAAAGGCGCGATCGAGGGAGAGACCTTTGAGTTCACGAAGATGTACCCTGAGTTCGTTGCCCAGGCGAAGGAGGAGCGGAAGAACGAGGCTGCTATTGTCTTCACCCACGCAATGAAGGCGGAAGAGGTGCACGCGAGTCTCTACCTCCAGGCGCTTGAGGCTGTCCGGGAGGGCAAAGACCTCGATGTGGAGAAGATCTTCCTCTGCCCGGTCTGCGGGAACGTCGAACTTGGGGCGGCGCCGGAGAAGTGCCCGATCTGCGGGGTCCCGGAGCGCATGTTCCGCGAAGTCCAGTAACCCCTCTTTTTCAGTCCGTCGCCTCCGTGCTCGGGCCTCGCGAATCAAATTGCCCCTGTGCTACTCGTTCTGCTCTGCCCACAAGTTAAATAGGGCTCTCGAGCTATCTCCCTCTATGGCAGGTGTAAAGGTCTATACGACAGAGAGCTGCCCCTACTGCCGGATGGTCATTGCGTTTCTTGAGAAACATGGGGTCGAGTATGAGACCGTCGATGTCGGGAGAGACCGCGCGGCGGCCCGGGAGATGATCGCGGTCTCAGGGCAGCGCGGCGTGCCGGTCACGGTCTCCGGTGATGAGGTGATCGTTGGGTTCGATGTGGAGAGGCTCCAGGAACTCTTCGGGAAGCCGGTGACTGGCGGGGTCTACGATGTGGTCATCGTGGGCGCCGGGCCGGCGGGGCTGACAGCCGCTGTCTACTGTGCGAGGAAGCTCATGAAGAGCGTCATCATATCTGAGAATATCGGCGGCCAGGCGACCTGGAGCTGGTCGGTCGAGAACTATATGGGTTTTCGGATGATCACGGGGGAGGACCTTATCAGGAAGTTTGAGGAGCAGGTCCGGGGGCTTGATGTCAGCCTCGAACTTGACAGCGTCCAGAGTGTCAGGAAAGAGGGCGATATCTTCCTTGTCCGGACAGCTCTGGGAAACACCTATCGCTGCCGGACGGTCATCCTCACCCCCGGGAAACAGCCCCGGACCCTGGGGCTCCCGGACGAGGATCGGCTGATGGGGAGGGGCGTCTCGGTCTGCTCGACCTGCGACGGCCCGCTCTTCCGCGGGAGATCGGTCGCCGTCGTCGGTGGAGGAAACGCGGCCGTCCAGACCGCGATCGAGATGGCAAAGATCGCGAGTTCCGTGGCCCTGATCGTCAGGAGCACCCTCAAGTGCGATGAGATCTACATCGATCGGGCAAAGGAGATGGGCGTGCAGATCCTCCTCCACAGTGAAGTTTTGGCCCTCCACGGCGATGAGGTCCTGACCGGGATCACGATCAGGGACCGCGAGACGGGGGAGGAAACGATCCTCGACGTGGAGGGGCTCCTCCTCGAGATCGGGCTTGTGCCGAATACAGGGTTCCTCAATGGTCTGGTGGCGTTAAATGAGCAGGGGGAGATCGTCATCGACGAGAACAACCACACGAGCGTTCCCGGCGTCTTTGCGGCCGGGGATGCAACCTGCATCAAGGGTAAGCAGATCATCATTGCCGCCGGCGAGGGGGCGAAGGCGGCGCTCGCGGCGCACGAGCACCTCCTGATGGAGGACCTCTCCTGCGTCCCCCCACCAATGGCCTTATGAACAGATGCACCCAACCGGATGTGGAGAACATATGGTACTTGAAGAGATACTCATCATCCGCGGCCCTATCGATGCCCCGGAGGTCGTGCGTGCCTTCAGTGAGGCGGGCATGCCGGCACGCATCACGCAGACTGTTGCTCTGGAGGGCCTGGTCTCTGCAAAAGGGAAGATCAGGGACATTAAGGCGCTGCTGAAGGAAGAGAATGCACGGATCGAAGAACTCGCTGAAGAGTTCAGAACTGAGGAAGGTATCGAAGAGACTGGCATCGAGGAGGATGAGGAAGAGACCGGGGCCGGGAGGTTGCACGACAATCCCGGCCTCAATGTGGTGGAGCGTATCGCCGAAGTTATCGCTGAATTCATGGAGATGCACAAACCCGGAGACGTTATTCCCGCAGACGGATTCAAAGAGTGGATTTTGCAGCCCGTCGAAGCCGCTCCGGAAGAGGAACTGGCGGAGGCCGTGCCGCCGGATGCCGTGAGTTCCGTGCTGTGCAAGTTCCTGGTGTTCACCTCTCTGGAAGAGAACGATCTGATCAAGATCGAGGATGAGGGAGTGGTCGTGCTTGGGCATATGGACCCTGAAGATATCATCCTCACCCTTCCGGGTGTCATCGTCGAGGATATCCATCCCGATGCGCTCAAGGAGCATGATATCCAGATAGAGATGACTGTCACCGCGGTGCCTGAGCACCGGCTGGAGTTCGGTCCTGAGGCTGTCCTGGGGGCGGATCTTGAGGGGATCGACGAACTTATCGATGGACTGGAGATCGATGAGGACGAGTATATGATGTTCCGGCAGGATGTCTCCCTGAAGCAGATCGTCACCACGAGAACCCTGGAGATCCTCGAAGAACGCGGGACGCTGACGCCGGCGGAGGTTGCGGAGGCGCTCGGGAGCAGTGCCGTGGCAGATACCGAGGAAGGCTGGTCGATCGTGCTGAACCTCACCCCCGAGTTTGTGAAAGGGCTTCTTACCGACCTCAAGAAGATCGGCCTGGTGCGCAAGAAGAGTGGAGGGTTCCGCGCCGTCTAGCGGACCATTGCCTCTAATTTTTCCATGCAAATATTGCAGATCTGGTGCACCTGATTCTTGAGATCTGTTCGTTTCCCGACCAGGAACTTCCGTAACCGGATCAGTGAGCGCAGGTCGCGGATTTCCCTGTCAGGGACCCGGGAGGCAGGAATGGGGTCATGCAGTGCTAACCTGGCGGTCCAGGCGGCATCGATCGTGTCCCTCTTCTTGTGCGAGATCGCTTTGATGTCCCGGGCATTCCCGACGATCGCCGGGTTCTGCCCCCTGAACCCAGTAATCACTGGTGGATTCGCAGACCACAACCTCACAACCGTGATGAATGAACCCAGTCTTTCAGGAGGAGAAGATCATCTTGCGTCCGGATGAACCGCTCTTCTGCCGTGGTACTGTCCCGATCGACCTACGGCAGCGACGATAAACTTCTTGTGGAGATCCAACCCACAGGTTTTTTTCCTCGCATACGTCATCACACGTGAGTGTGGGCAGAGGGATTGCCTCGAAGGTCAATTTCACATCCGTGTTCGAGACACAGTATGGCCTTCAATGGCAAAATGCGTTAGTTTTCATCACAGGATTTAGATCCTAAAGTCCTCTCAACCTCCTCTGCCCACACCTTCTTGCGCAGGTTATTACGGGGAAAGTATTTTCGTCGGTTGAGCTTGTGGCCCCACGGGGCATCATGTGGTTTTGACCCTGAAGATGTAGTCATTACCCCGCCATCGGGAGAGGTACCCTTATCTTCCTGTAGCGATGATTATCCGCCATGGATTGGTCAGGGGCGGTCTTGGGTTCTCTCCTGGGGGCGATGGGTCGGTGATCGAGGATTGGCTCCGGGGAAGGACGAATGGGGTGCTCATGCGGGTGGCAGGTATCATCGCCTGGACCGGGGTGACCCCAAACGCCCTCACCGTGCTTGGATTTCTTGGAATGGTGGTCGCCGGGGTTCTTTGTGCCAGGGGGTCGTTCTTCTTCGCAGGGATCGTTGTTGCGGCATCGTGCGCCTTCGACGCGCTTGACGGGGCGCTCGCCCGCGCGAGCGGTGCGGCCTCGGTCTTTGGGGCGTTTCTCGACTCGTTTCTGGACCGCTACGCCGAGGCTGCGGTCTACGCCGGGCTGCTCGTCCACTACGCAGGAGCAGGTCCGACCTGGGGTGTGTGGGCTGCATTTGCCGCCGCGATCGGGTCGCTGATGGTCAGTTATGCACGGGCCCGGGCCGAGGGGCTCGGGGTGGCGTGCCGGGTCGGGCTCTTCGCCCGGCCTGAGCGGATCGCGGTCATCGTCGTCGGGCTGGTCACCGGTCTCGTCCTCCCGGCGCTCGCGGTTCTTGCGGTCGCAACCAATGCCACCGCGGCTAGAAGGCTCTTCCACGTTCGCGGGGCTACGCTTTCTGCGTCACGGCCTCCCCGGTCACCATAAACTCTTTAGCCCCGCCCTCTCTCACCCCTCATCATGTTATCAGCAATAACGAATCCCTCTTTTGGTACTGCCAATTTTATGGTTTATTCTGCCAGAATCCAGGTTCAAGGTCCCGGAATGAATGTACTTCTGGTAGGGGAGAATTCTTTGAGATTGTGGCCGGGAATCCGGCGGCAAAACCTGGATAGATGCCCGGCGGGTTCTGGGGGGCTAAAAATAGAGACAAGTTTATACGGTCCTCTCTCCAAACTAAAATAGACTACTGAATAGTTACTAGACTACTGGACAGAGGGCATGCGCTGGTATGAACAGACCGTCAGTTTCTCGATACATCCTCACGTTTGCGATATTGATCTCCTTCTGGTACATCCTTTCCGGCCGACCTGAACCATTTTACGTCGGCTCCGGGATCATATGTTGCGCCATCGTGACTTACATCTCCGGGGATCTTCTCTTCAGGTCCGAGGTAAGCATCCTCGAGTCCGCACGTACGTTCATCAAGTTTGTTTTCTACATCCCGAAACTGCTGGTGGCCATCATCTACGCCAACCTCGATGTTGCCTACCGCGTTCTCCACCCGAAGATGCCAATCGACCCTGGATTCATCACTGTCGATACCTCGTTTCGAGGCGATGTTCTGAGAACCGCGTTTGCAAACGCAATAACCCTGACACCCGGGACGGTGACGGTCGATGTCAGCGACGGAAGATTCGTCGTGCATGCCCTTGTCCGGGAGGCGGCGGAAGAAGATCTCCTTAGAGAAAGGGATATGGAACATGATCTTGCGCGGGTCTTTGGTGAAGAGAGTCGACCACCATCGGATGAAACCAGAGGCCTTTAGAGGAGGATTTGATGGCATACCAACACTATTTCGGCCTGTTCCGCACAAAGGCTGCCCATCCAGGTGTTCCAGAGCAGCGAAGAGTTTCAGGAACCCCGGTTGACTCGTGTGATATTCACGCGAGTACTCACTTTTGCGGCCTTCCGCGTGCGACCATGCACAAACGCTCAACGCAGCTAACCGTTATGGAGTACGCGCCCTCAAGCGCCGTGATACCATGATCGATATCTTCCACGCCAGTGCGACCATATTAATGCTGACGGTCTTCCTCTGCCTCTATCGCGTACTGGCAGGTCCAGGGGTGGGAAACCGCCTGATCGCGGTGAACACCATCGGAACAAAGACGGTCGTCCTTCTTGTCCTCATCGGTTTCATCTATGAGCGGCCGCTATTCCTTGACATCTCGATCGTCTATGCGATGATCAACTTCATTGCAACACTCGCCATCGCCAAATATCTTGGGAGGGGACATATTTGCTGAACTTGCTGAACACATTAGCCTCTATCTGCATCATAATCGGCCTCTTCTTCATGGTCGTTGCTGCCATCGGGCTTGTCCGGTTTCCTGATTTTTACAGCCGCGCCCATGCATGCGGCAAGTGTGACACCCTTGGGGAAGGGATGATGCTTCTCGGCTTCATCCTGTACGAGGGGGCCTCCCTGGTCTCGGTGAAACTCCTCCTCCTCATAATCTTCATCTTTGTCACGTCACCGACAGCACTCCATGCCATTATGCATTTTGCCTACACCAGTGGGGTTAAACCGTGGAAAAAGGGGGATGCACGAGAATGATCTGGGAACTTGACTTTGCCCTCCTCCTCTTCATGATATTCTGCGCGGTCGCGGCGATTACGGTTCGCGACCTCCTCCACGCAACGATCATACTCTCTGCGTACTCGTTGATCATGGCGGTGATCTGGTCGGAGATGAACGCCGTCGACGTTGCCTTCACCGAGGCAGCGGTCGGGGCTGGTATAACCACCGTCCTCTTCATCGCAGCCATAGCACGAACTGGAAGGAGATCATCAGATTGAAGATAAAACCCCTGATTGCGGTCATATTCATCGGCATCATCCTCTTCTGGGCAGTCGAGGATATGCCGGCATTCGGCGATCCAGAAGCTCCAGCCACCAAATACACCGGGGAACTTTACGTCAAATCAGCTCTCCCTGATATCGGGCTTGAGAATATCGTCACGGCAATACTTGCCAGTTACCGTGGATTCGATACACTTGGAGAGGTTGTGGTGATCTTCACCGCAGGGGTGTCAGTCACGCTCCTGCTCAGGAGGGGTGATAAGCGGCCATGACAGAGACAGAGAGTGTCGTCATAAGGACGGTAGCGCGGATTGCGGTACCGTTCATACAGGTCTTTGCACTCTATGTCATCGTGCATGGTGCACTGGGGGCAGGTGGGGGATTCCAGGGAGGAGTCGTCTTTGCTGCATCGTTCATCCTGATGATCATCGCCTTTGGCCTGCCCTGTGTCAGGCAGCGGGTCAGCACGAGGTGGCTCATGATATGCTCGGTCCTCGGGATCACCATCTACGCCGGTATCGGGCTCCTCTGTCTCCTCCCCGCAGGCAACTACCTCGAATACGGGGCGATCGAGGCGGCGCTTGGCATACCGCACCTCCACGGCTACCTCATCGATGCGGTCGAGGTCGGGATCGGGATCACCGTCATGGCGGTGATGACATCGATCATCTATGATATGGCCGATAAAGGGGGCGAATCGTCATGATAGAAGCGTTATACGAGGTCTTCCTCTCGCGGTACAACTACTGGATGGCGATCATCCTGATGCTGATCGGTCTCTACGCGTTGATCGCGAAACAGAACCTGGTGAAGAAACTCATCGGGCTCAACATCTTCCAGACCGCTATATTCCTCTTCTACATCTCGTTTGCTGAGGTACGGGGAGGCGCTGCGCCGATCTACCTTCCCGAAGGGGTGGATGCCCTCTACGTCAACCCGCTCCCACACGTGCTCATACTGACCGCGATCGTCGTCGGGGTGAGCGTAACTGCGGTCGGCCTCTCGCTCATCGTCCGGATTCATGAAGAGTATGGCGTCATCGATGAGGGCGAACTACTGCAGGAGATGAGGCGTCGATGACGGTGATCGACCATCTTCCGGTCCTCCTGATCGCCATCCCTATCCTTGCATCACTCCTCATACTCCTGGTCGGGTGGCATGACCGGAGGTTCTGTTATCCGATATCGCTCATAACGGTCCTCTCCCAGTTTGGAGCCGCAATCATCATTTTTCTTCAGGTGATGCGGGAGGGGACGGTCGCATATCACCTTGGAAGCTGGGCACCGCCGTTTGGGATCGAGCTTCTCATCGATAGTTTCAACGGCTTTATCCTGATGGTTATCCTGCTGCTTTCCGCAGCAACAGTGATCTACGCGAGGAGAAGCGTCGAATCTGAGATAGAACCCGAAAAGACGGTCCCGTTCTATGTACTCTTTCAGCTACTTGTAACCGGCCTCGTCGGCATGACGATCACGGGTGACATCTTCAACCTCTATGTCTTCCTCGAGATATCCTCGATCGCCGCATATGCCCTGATCGCCTCGGCTCAGAAGCCACGTGCGTATGTCGCAAGCTTCAACTACCTCATCCTCGGGTCGATCGCAGGAGGGTTCGCTCTCATCGGTATCGGGAACCTCTATGTCGCGACCGGAACACTAAACATGCTGGATCTGGCCCGGCTGCTCCCTGCATCTTACGAACTTGCGACGGTTCATGCCGCATTCCTGTTTCTGGTCATCGGGTTCTCCATCAAGGCTGCGTTCTTCCCGCTCCATCTCTGGTTGCCTGACGCGTATGCAGAATCACCCTCCGCGGTGACAGTTCTCATATCGACCGTAATGTCGAAGGTGAGTGTCTATGCGCTGCTCCGGATCGTCTTCTCGATCTTCACCACAGCATACATCTTCACCAGCTTCCCGGTGAACGATCTTATCCTCTTCATCGCGACAGTCGCGATCATTGCCGGAGCGATACTCGCCATTGCACAGGACAACCTCAAGCGGCTGCTCGCCTACTCGAGCGTCAGCCAGATCGGGTATATCATGTTCGCACTTGGCGTTTCAAACCAGGTCGCGCTGGAAGGCGGCATCCTGCACATCCTCGGCCATGCCCTGATGAAAGGCTGTCTCTTCATGGTCGCAGGGCTGATCATTTACAGAATGGGAACAGCAAGCCTGAAGGAGCTCGGCGGCCTTTCAAAGGCGATGCCGATCTCCTGCGCCGCGTTCGCCCTTGCCGGTGCATCGATGATCGGTATCCCTCCCACGATCGGGTTTATGAGCAAATACTACCTTGTCCTTGGGGCGCTCGAAGCAGATCACTGGATCTATGCAGGCGCTCTCCTGATCGGGTCGCTCCTTGCTGTTGGGTATATCTGGCGGTTCATCGAGATCGCCTACTTCAAAGATAACGACCATGACGAAGGTCATCGTCAGGTCCGGGCGCGTGAGGGTCCGGTCTCGATGCTCCTCCCGATGGTCGTCCTCGCTCTCCTCTGCCTCTTCCTTGGCATCTTCGTCGAGGGTGTGATGGAGGCGGTCACGCCTGCAGCGACGCTTCTCCTTGGAGGTGCCTGATTATGGGAGATACCACTCTGCTTCCGGCGGTAGCCGTCGCCATCCCGCTCCTGGCGTCGGTGCTGATCCCGCTCGTTGGGAGACATGAGAATATCCGCGAAGCGGTCACGATTGTAGCTGCAACAGCGATGCTCGGGTCAGTTCTTGCGATGCTCCCGTCCATCCTCTCGGGCAACCAGATCGCGCTATCGCTCCTCCCGATGGTCCCGGGCGGGGATCTCGCTCTGCGGGTGGATGCCTTCGGGATGGTCTTTGCTCTCACTGCTGCCATCCTCTGGCTGTTAAACTCCTTCTATGCGATAGGCTACATGCGGTCGTTACAGGAGCACGCACAGACGAGATTCTACTTCTGTTTCGCTGTCGCGATAGCCGCCGCAGTAGGAATAGCGTTCTCAGAGAACCTCCTGACGCTCTTCATCTTCTATGAGGTCCTGACAATCATCACCTACCCGCTTGTCGTCCACGCCGAGACGCCGGAGGCAATGAAAGCGGGAAGGAAGTACCTTGCATACCTCCTCATCGGGGGGGTATTCCTTCTCGCCGCAACCATCCTGACATATATCCTCACCGGGACGACCACGTTTGTTCCAGGCGGGTTCCTGGCGGGGTCAGGTTCGAGACTCGTCTTGCAGGTCCTCTTCCTCCTCTTCATGATAGGGTTTGTGAAGGCGGCGTGGATGCCCCTCCACAGCTGGCTCCCTGCGGCGATGGTCGCCCCGACACCGGTGAGCGCGTTCCTCCATGCGGTCGCGGTTGTGACGGCAGGGGTCTTTGGTATCGTCCGGGTTGCTGGATGGGTCTACGGCATGGAACTGATGGCGTCCCTTGGCCTCGGCACGCTCCTCGCTGTCATCGCCTCGTTCACGATCATCACCGCCTCTCTCTTTGCCCTGACCGAGGATAACCTCAAGCGGAGGCTTGCCTACTCGACCGTGAGTCAGCTCTCCTATATTCTGCTCGGCGTCTCCATGCTCTCGATCACGGGGATGATCGGAGCGATGGCGCATATCCCGATCCATGCGTTCCTCAAGATCACGCTCTTCTTTGTTGCAGGAGCGGTCATCGTCTCCGCCGGGAAGGAGTGCATCTCTGACATGAAGGGCATCGGGCGGAAGATGCCGGTGACGGTTCTTATGTTCTCGGCTGCTGCGATCGGGATCTGTGGCCTGCCTCCGCTCTCAGGTATCACCAGCAAGATCTATCTTGCGATCGGGGCGGTTGAAGCCGGTATGCCGGTCCTGCTCCTCGTCCTGATCATCAGTGCGATCCTGAATGCCGCGTATTTCTTCCCGGTCATCTACACGATGATGCTGGACCGGCCGGATGATGAGCATTCACTTGACCGGGTTACCGAGCCACCCCTCCTGATGCTCATCCCGATCATCCTGACGGTGGTGGCATCAGTCCTGATCTTTCTCTACCCGTCGATGCCGTTTATGGACTTAATCGAGATTGCGATTGCAGAGATTACAGGGTCGGTGATTCCATGATCGATATACCTCCAGCGTTCATCTATCTCCTCGGTATCCTCCTGCTCCCTGTTCTTACCAGGCAGAGCAGGAAGGTATGGACCCTCATCGTCGGCGTTGCAGGGCTTCTCCTGGCTATATTGATCCCACCTACAACAGCAGACCTGACGGTCTGGCTCATCCCGGGAATCGAGACGGTTCTCCTGACGGTCGACCCGATGCGTCAGCTTGCAGGCGGGATCTTCGCCCTTTCAGGGCTTCTCGTGCTCATCTATGCCTCATACCGCGATCTCCCGACGGCTGAGACGGCCGGCATACTCGCATCAATCGGAGCTGCGATGGGGGTGGTCTATGCAGGCGATCTCATCACTGTCTTCATCTTCTGGGAGCTCCTCGCCGTTGCGTCACTCATGATCATCTGGTCCTCAGATGTGGCCGAATCGGCAGGTGCAGGCTTCCGCTACCTCCTCTTCCACATCTTCGGCGGCACCTGTCTGCTCGGTGGGGTCGTGCATACCGTCGTCACAACCGGGAGCGCCGCGATCGGCCCGGTGGGAGACGGGACCGGTCTCCTCCTCATGCTTGTGGGGATCGGCGTAAACGCCGCGTTCATCCCGCTCCACACCTGGGTGCCGGATGCCTACCCGACGGCATCTCCTGTTGGGTCGGTCGCCCTCTGCATCTTTGCGACGAAAGCGGCAGTCTTCCTCCTCGCCGTGGTCGGGGGATGGAGTGTTGCGGTCGCGTACATGGGAGGGGTGATGGCGCTCTATGGTGCCGTCTATGCCCTCATGCAGGACGATATCCGCCGTCTCCTCAGCTACTCGATCATTAGCCAGGGCGGCTACATGGTCGCCGCTATCGGGGTAGGATCAGTCGCCGGAATTGATGCCGGGCTTGCCCACATGGTCAACGACATCCTCTTCAAGTCACTCCTCTTCATGGTGGCGGGTACGGTCATCCTTAGGACAGGATCGCACCGGCTCTCCGAGCTCGGGGACCTCGGGAGGACGATGCCGGTAACCGCGCTCTGTGCCCTCATCGGCGGCCTCTCGCTTGCGGGGCTGCCGGGCCTGAACGGTGCGATGAGCAAGGGGATGGTGATCGAGGCGGCGGCGGGAGTGCCTTACCTCTCATCCCTGCTCCTGGTCTCGGCCGTCATAACTGTCCTCTACGTCTTCAGGTTCCTCTATCTCGGCTTCTTCCGGAGGGTCGTCGAGACGAGGGAAGGCATCCTCCCAAAGGATCCACCGGCCCCTATGAAGATTGCGATGGGAGTTACCTCCCTCATCTGCATTGCAATAGGGCTCTTCCCGCACCTCCTGACCAATCTCCTACCCGGCGGGACCGGTGCGTATCCGTTTGCACCCATACACCTGATTGAGTCCGTCGGCATCTTCGCTGTTGCAGGTCTCGTCCTCTTCCTGGTGCAGCCTCTCAGGCGTCCCTGGCATGCAGCCACGACTGATATCGATGCTCTCTACATCAGAGCCGGGCAGGCGGTCACCTGGTTCTCGGCGTATCCGCTCAGGAAGACGGCAGAGGCGATAGAGCGCGGAATCGAGGGGATGGTGATGCACCTCAAACATGTTATGGCAAACCCGACCGTCGCCATTCAGATCGCAGGAAGAACGCTCCTTCTGCCCTTAGTTCGGGCGTTTTCTGGTCCAGCAGAGAGAGCGGCGTATGAGGAAGACCTTATGTACCTTAGGGATCACTATCCTGATGTTCAGACAACCATCTGGGGCGGCGGGTACGGGATCATATTCATCAGCATCATCGCGTTCCTGTACTTTATCTTTGATATACTGAGGTGAAAACGGCGCCGCCCTTCCTCTTTCGCGATAGATATTGCATCTCTGGTATCAGATTGTGGGTTTGTTGCTGACCGAGATTATAATGCCGCGGTGGAATATCCTCCGCGTGGGGATGGAGCAGCCCTTTGCGCCTGTGGAGACGAGACCTCTTACACCATATCTCTGGGATGCAGGTGTTGTCTATGATAGCCGGGAAGCCCACCCTTTAGGGCAGGGTAGTTCAACTAACGTTTGCATGACGGTTTACGAAGAAAACCGGCAGAATGCCCTCAACTTCAGTCGTGGGATGAATGCCGTCCTCAGATACCTTTATTATGCCCTACATCTCTCTCAATTGTGAGATTGGGGCTGCAATCTCAGGGATAATACCCAAGATGCATGCCCCCGACGAGAGGAGGGGGAGCAGTCACACAAAAGAGGATTTTGATGATTCATGCAGAGCCGCCTTTCTGCTCTGCATCCTTCTTCCGGTACCCCTCAAGCAGGACCGTCACCAGGTTCTTCACCGGGACATCGGTGCAGTCTGCGATATGGAACTCACAGAACGGGCAGACTGTCACCACCACGTCCGCGCCGGTTGCCTTCACGGCCTCATCGCGCATCGCCCCGAGCGCCTTTGCCTCCTCTGGCACCCCGGAGCGGACACCGCCGCCGGCCCCGCAGCACTGTGCCGGCATCTCCACAAACTCGCCGACCACCCGGGCGAGAAGCGCCCGGGGCTCCTCTCTGATCCCCTGGCCTCTGAGGAGGTGGCAGGGGTCGTGGTAGGTAGCCGTGACATCCAGTTTCGCCGGAGGCTCGATCCCGTACTCAGTGAGGATCTCGGTGACGTCTTTAACCACAAACGGCGTCTCATAATCGTTCTTCAGCGTTGCTCCGCACCCGGCGCAGATCGTCATCACAGTCTCGATCCCCTGGCTTGTGAAGGCCTCGATGTTCTTCTGCTTCAGGTCGTCGATAAACGAAGTCTGCCCCGTCCGGATCAGTGGCGAGCCGCAACAGACCTGGTCGTGGGGGATAATCACCCTGATACCGTTGCGCTTCATGACCTCCATTGCATCGAGTGCGGTCTGCGGCACCCGGCCATTGAACATACATCCGACAAAGAACCCGACCTCGCCCCGGACAGGACCCTCGGGCTCGATCACCTCCGGCACCTGCTCTAAAAACGTCGGCTGCGTCCGCGCAACGCTCCTTCCCGTCTCCTGCACCAGCCTCGCCACCTCCTGGTGCCGGGGCAGGGTCAGCCCGCGACGGTTCGCAAGTTCCCGAAGTTTCTCGATCGCTTTGCCCGGGACATCGATCTCCTTTGGGCAGACCTCCACGCACCGCTTGCAGGTTGTGCAGTAGAAGAGCCCCTTCTCGATGGCATCACTGATCCGGTCCCCTGTATCCCTGGGGTCGAGGGCAAGGCGCATCTCCTGCCGAAGCACCGTCGGCCCGGCAAACTCAGTCACCAGGAGCGCCGGGCAGGTCGATACGCAACAGAAGCACTCGATACAGTCCCGGAGCGGCTTGATCGCCTCAATCTCCTCCCGTGTCGGGAGCCCCGCGTCAGGTGCCGGGCAGATCCGGGCGATCTTTGCCATCACCGGTCCTATATCCACCATCAGGTCTTTTAAGACCGGAAGGTCCAGCGGCTCGATCGTCATACCATCGCGGGCCTCCTCCATGCAGGCAAGGACTGGCGTCCCATCCACCTGGACAGCGCAGCTCCCGCACTGTCCTGACCCGCAGCAGTAGCGGTAGGCGAGCGTCGGGTCGCGCTCGTCGTGGACTGCGTGGAGGGCGTGGAGCACCCGGGCCCCCTCGTTGACCCGGACCGTGTACTCCTCAAAGTAGGGCTCTGCATCCTCGGCAGGATCGTAGCGGGAGACCCGGAGAGTGATCTCTCTCATGCTGCCACCTCCCGCCGCTCGATCCCCTCCCGAACAAGCGAGATGTAGGTGTGGCCGAACGGCGACTTCGCCGGGTCCCAGGTGGCGGTATCCGCATCCAGCCTGACGTGAGCCCCCCGGTTCTCCGGTCGGAGCTGAGCGCACCTGATGATCAGGGACGCCGTGGTGCACATATTCCTGACCGTGCAGCACTCCGGGATGTTCGCGGTCGAAGCGGCGAAGAGTCGCCGATCAGCGAGCCTTCTAACATTCGTGAGCGCTGTTGCAAGGTCAGGCGAGTTTCTGAAGATCCCGGCCTGGTTCCACATCGTGAGTTTCAGGTCCTTCCTGACCGCCGCGGGGCTTATCGCCCCGTCAAAGAAGTCATCGAGCATTTTGAGTTCCGTCTCAATCCATGCCTCATCGATCCTGCCGCTCCGTTCCTGCGACTTCCCGGCGAACTCCCCGGCCCGCTTCCCGAAGACCTGGGTATCAGCAAGCGCGTTCCCGCCGAGGCGGTTTGCGCCGTGCACCCCGCCGGCCACCTCACCGCAGGCGAAGAGCCGCGGGATGGTCGTCCGGCACTCTGGGGTGATCCGAAGACCACCCATGATGTGGTGGGCGGTTGGCGCCACCTCCATCGGCTCCCTCCTGATATCCACGCCGAAGGCGAGGAACTGTTCGAGCATCACCGGGAGCCGCGTCTCGATCTGCTCAGCCGGGAGATGTGTCACGTCCAGGTAGACCCCGCCGTGCTTCGTCCCCCGCCCCTCCAGCACCTCAGTCGCGATCGCCCGGGCCACAACGTCCCGGGTGGAGAGTTCCATCCGGTCAGGGTCGTAGCGCTTCATGAACTGCTCCCGCCGCGCGTTTAAGAGGATCCCTCCCTCCCCCCGGACCGCCTCAGTCACCAGCCGGCCGCGGGCGTCGTAGGGGTAGACCGCACCCGTGGGGTGGAACTGGACCATCTCCATATCGATCAGCTCCGCCCCGGCCCGGTAGGCCATGGCAAACCCGTCGCCGGTCCCGGCGGCTGAGTTCGTGGAGATATCATAGATCTGTGTCCCCCCACCGGTCGCAAGCACCGTGGCGTCCGACCGGAAGAGTATGACCTCCCCCTCCCGGTCCAGGGCGATTGCACCGGCGACCGCGCCATCTTCATCTTTCACCAGGTCGATGACCGTGACCTCGTTGTAGAGTTGCGTATTGGTCGCGTCGAGGCGGTCGAGGAGGGTCATCATTATCTCATGGCCGGTTCGGTCCCCGGCATAACAGGTCCGGGGGAACCGCTGCCCACCGAACGGCCGCTGCGCCACCATCTGGTCATCCGTGACGTCAAAGACCGCACCCCACCGGACGAGATCTCTCAGGCGCTCCGGCGCCTCACGGACCAGCACGTCCACCAGGGCCGGATCGTTCAGGTACGCGCCGCCTGAGAGCGTATCTTCGCGGTGAGCCTCAATAGAGTCCTGGTCCCGCAAAACGGCGTTGAAACCACCCTCTGCCATCGTCGTGCATCCACCTTTGCCAACGATGGTCTTGGAGGCCAGGATCACGCTGCCGTACCGGGAGGCCTCGATGGCTGCCCGCACCCCGGCGCCGCCGCTCCCGATAACCAGCACGTGAGCGTCCACAATCTCGTTTACAAGCATCTTATTAGTTTGTGCGTTGTATAGTATCATAAAGTAATTGCAGGGGACGAGTGAGCCAGAATGAGGCTATTAATGAAATTTGGCGGGACGTCCGTTGGGGAAGCAGACTGTATCCAGCGGGTCGCAGATATCGTAGAGCCGCACCATGCGGCAGGCGACGAGGTTGCGCTGGTCGTATCGGCGTGCTCAGGAGTTACTGACCAGATCATCGCGATGGCTGATGATGTCGTAAAGAGCAAGGAACACCCCCCGATCGAGACCTTTCTTGCGGCAATGCGGACCCGGCACATCCGGCTCCTCGGCGAGGTCGCCCCCGATCACCTTGACGAGGTGACGGCGGTCATCGATGACCGGCTCACCCAGCTGCGGAACATCCTCACCGCGGTATACACCTTAAAGGAACTGACTCCCCGGTCCCGTGATTACATCATCTCCTTCGGAGAACGGCTCTCCGCCCCGATCGTGAGCGCCGCCCTCCGCCAGCGCGGTATCCCCTCGGTCGTCCTCGACGGCGCCGAAGCCGGGATCATCACGACGGCAAACCATGGGGACGCCCGCGCCCTCCCGGCGAGCGAGTCGAGTATCAGGAGCAGGGTCGTGCCGCTGCTCACCGGATCGGTCCCGGTGATCATGGGCTTCATGGGGGCGACCGAGCAGGGCGTGATCACCACGCTTGGGCGGAGCGGTTCCGACTATTCGGCTGCCATCATTGGCGCCGGGATCGATGCTGATGAGATCTGGATCTGGACCGATGTCGACGGAGTGATGACGTCAGACCCGAGGATCGTCAGGGATGCCCGGGTGCTCGACGACATCTCCTACCTTGAGGTGATGGAACTCTCTTACTTTGGTGCCAGGGTGCTCCACCCGCGCTCAGTTGAACCCGCGATGCAGAAGGATATCCCGATTCGGGTCAGGAACACCTTCAAGCCCGAGTGTCCCGGGACCATCATCCTCCGGGACGAGCACCTGGAGAAGAGGGTGGTCAAGGCCATCGCCCTGATCGAGAATGTGGCCCTGATCAATATCAACGGTGCACAGATGGTCGGCCGTCCCGGCGTCGCGAAGGCGATATTTGAAGCGCTCGCTGAGCGGGAGGTGAACGTTATGATGATCTCCCAGGGTTCCTCCGAAGCAAACATCTCGATCATCATCGACGGATCTCACCTGGAAGCCGCGATGTATGCGCTCGCACCGCTCGTGAAGCAGGGCACCGTGCGCGAAGTCACCTACGACCGGGACGTCGCCGCGGTCGCCGTCGTGGGCGCCGGGATGGCTGGAACCCCCGGGACGGGGGGGAGGATCTTCTCGGCGCTTGGCCGGGCCGGGATCAACGTTATGATGATCTCGCAGGGCTCAAGCGAGGTGAACATCTCGTTTGTTGTGAAGGGAGGAGACGGAAAACGCGCCCTGCAGGTGCTGCACGATGAATTCCGCCTCTCGGAGAACTCCGATGACTGAACATACCTACCGTGAAGCAGGGGTTGACATCGACCTCGAGGCGCGGGCGGTGCGGGCGCTGATCGACAACCTCACCTACCGGAGAACCGGCACGTTCCCGATGCTTGGGACGGTCGGGCATTTTGCCGGGCTCATTGACTGCGGACATTTTGCCCTTGCGCTCGCGGTTGACGGCGTCGGCACCAAGATGCTCGTCGCAGACGCGCTCCGTGACTGGCGGACCGTCGGGATTGACTGTATCGCGATGAATGTAAACGACCTCTACGTGATGAACCTCGAGCCCGTGGCGTTCGTCGACTACATAGCGACCGACGCCCTCTCGATCGAGAAGATGGAGCAGATTGGCCGGGGCTTGAATGAAGGGGCAAGGCTTGCGAACATAAACATCGTTGGCGGCGAGACCGCGACGCTCCGCGGCCTCGTGAACGGTCTCGACCTTGCGGGGACGTGCCTCGGGGTCCAGAAGAAGGAGAAGATCGTCACCGGGGAAGGGATCATCCCGGGTGACCTGATCGTCGGCGTCCCCTCAAGCGGCATCCACAGCAACGGCTTCACGCTCGCCCGGAAGATCGTCGAGGAGTATGCCTCGTATGATACAATTCTTTCGAACGGGAAGACCCTTGGCGAAGAGCTCCTGGCGCCTACCCGGATTTATCATGAAGTGCTCAGGGTGACCGAGGCCTGCACCATCCATGGGATGTGCCACATCACCGGCGGTGGTCTCTTAAACTTCCGGAGGCTCTCCAGCTATGGGTTCTCCATCACCGATCCCCTGGAGGTCCCTGCCATATTCCGGTGGCTGCAGGAGACCGGCGGCATCAGCGACCTCGAGATGTACCGCACCTTCAACATGGGCATGGGCTACGCCTTCGTCGCCCCGCCCAGGAGCGTGGCTGCCATCAGGTCGGCTGTCCCGGGCGCCCGGGTGGTCGGCGAGGTGACCGGGGAGCCTGGTGTCTGGTTGAAGGACATCGAGATCGGGTGAAGGGAGTTCTCATCCGCTCGCTGGATTTTTCGTGTGCCCGAGGAGGGAGATAGCGGCATCTCCCCGGCCTCTGGCGCATCGGCGCAGAGAAGAACCTTTTTCACTCTCCCGGGAGAGGGATTAAGCAATGGCTCTTTCTTCCGAACCGCTCAGCCCGGATGTCGCGAATACGGCACCACTGACCCGGCGGGAGATCGCTGACCTCCTGCCCGAGGTCCCGGGATGGTCGCTCGAAGATGGGCACCTGACTGCCCGGTTTATCTGTAAGGGGTTTTGCGACGCCGTAGCGTTTTTCCAGGAAATTGCGCGGTTTTCTGCACGGGAAAACCACTTCCCTGATATCGGCATCCATAAGGGCCGGATTGTGGATGTCGCCTGGTACACCTACGCCATCGGCGGGCTCTCCAGGAACGACTTTATCATGGCCGCACGGCTCTCAGAGTGGCTCTGGTGCCGGCAGGGCGGAGCGCTCTAGTGCATCCGTGAACCATCCCCACCCTTGCGGACGGGACTTCCTGGCTATCACCGACCCTTGTCTCAAATGAGGTCTTACATGATCTTCACAGGCGTTGATTATTCTGTTCGGGCAGTTCCTGCCCTACAAGCATTCGTGTGAGGTCCGATTGTCTGGTTATCGTAACATCAATACCAGTGAACTACCCTGCACCTGTTGGACGGGGCTTCCCGGCTATCATGGACAATACTTGCGTCACAGAGATGTGATGTAGCGGTCTCATCTCCACAGGCTCAAAGGGCTGTTCCAGCCCCACGCGGTGAATATTCTCCGCAGCATTATAGTCTCGATCCGCAACAAACCCGCAATACGGACATTCGTGGATTCTCACGGAGAGATCCTTCTTCATGATACTTCCGCAGTTTGAGCACAGCTGTGTCGTATCCCGGGGATCAATTTGAACGAAATTCGTACCAGCACTCTCGGCCTCACACGAGAGATACAATAAAAACCGCCCCCACGGTGCATCATGGATACTCCTACGGAGTCCGCGAGATTTGTCGTTTTCTTTGAGATACTTGATGTTCAGGTCTTCTACACAGATCGTCGCATAGGAATCAACGTATCGACGGGAGAGTTTGTGCAGAAAATCGTTCTTCTGGTTTGTGACATGAGCATATGCTCTCTCCAGTTTCTTCTTTGCCTTCTCCCAGTTCTTCGAACCACGACATTTCCGGGCAACCCCTTGCTGCAACTTCTTAATCCGGGCCCGTGATCGTTCGAAGAACCGGGGATTCTCGATCACCCTGCCATCGATACCCAATCGGCCCGATAGGTTCCACACAATGTCTTTCAAGCGCTCCCGAATATCATCGGAAATAACGCTTTCCGACGATACTTCACTACTATCACCAAATGATATAGAGCGCAAAGACTGAATGTGCTGACCTGTCAGGCTTGTATTTCATGTTGAGTGGAGTATAAGGCGATATCCAAAAAGATATATCTAACAATAAGAAGGGCGGCTCTGCTCTCATCCCCGCCCTAAAGGACGGGAACTTCCCGCTCTGCCCCCTTCACCCCGCGAGTTAAAGTTAGTGTGCAGGGGATTCGTGAAACCCGAAGAGTCCGCGCGCCACGGTCCGCTGCCCCAGGCCAGGCACACGAGCTGGAGCGGGGGTTTGATGACCGGTTGGTGTGCGCCTTCTCCCTTCGCACGCGGCAATAGTGCGGAGATGCTTTCCTGGTCCCACGCGAAGACTGTCTGGTTATCGGCGTTCTGTATCGCGCCAAAACCCTCAAATGGGATGGTTTGATGTGCTAACCGGTTCCGAAGGCCCGCACGACTCTTGCCCGTATGGCCTCTTCGGGGAGCGCGCCGACCACCCGGTCAACGAGCCTGCCGTTCGCGAAGAACAGGAGCGTCGGTATCGCTGCTATGCTGAAACTCGACGCTATTCTGGGATTGAGATCGACGTTGCATTTGCCGAAGGTCACCCTGCCTGCGAAATCGCGCGCAAGCTTCTCGATCACTGGAGCCACCATCCGACAGGGCCCACACCATTCTGCCCAGATATCAATGACGAGGAAAGGATGCTTCTTTATGACGTTCTGAAATGTATTGTCGCTGATCTCGATGATACTGCCGGGATTGCCGGGGAGGCCAGCCTCAAGCTCGCGGAGGCGTTTTTCGCGGAGGCGCTGCAGATCATCATCCATTGGTTTGTTCTCTTCCATGTAACGGGAATATGGAACCACGCCACTATTAATCATTGGGTGAGGGACGGCGGCCAAACCTTCAGAAAATTATATATCCTGGCGCACTCAACATATATATCTCACAGGTCTTTGAAGCGAGGTGGGGTAGTCAGGAAATCCCGACGGGCTCATAACCCGTAGACCGATGGTTCAAATCCATCCCTCGCTATATCTTGTTGTTGCTTAGTTCTTCTTCGTCCCTTACCCTGCTTCCATCTCCGTCATCGAACCTGTCTTCCCAGAACCTGCACTTAAGATTAAGCCCCATGTTGCGTGCATGAAAACAACCTGCTTTCACGGGCTCACCGATGTGACAGTGGATTTCGGTGGTTTCGCGTCCGGGACAGGATTTGTATCAAGGAGAGCGGGAAGGAATGACTTCGGCCATAC
>LFRN01000263.1:0-5159 GCA_001512375.1 Candidatus Methanoculleus thermohydrogenotrophicum
AGGACCTGGGCCTCGTCCATCCCGAGCAGCCGGCCAAGGATCGACCCGTTCATCGTCCCGGTCCCCTGGAACGGGAAGAAGACAAAGAGGATGAGCCCGACCGCCGAGAGCCGCCGGAGCAGGGGCTGGGTCTCGATGTAGTTCCGGGCCACCGTCATCCCGCCCTCGAGCAGCCGGCCGATGAGCGGAATCTTCAGCGCCAGATCAAAGTTCCAGACCACAAAGAGAGCGACAGCAACATCGATCAGGAAGATCACGAGCGTGATAAGCCACCAGGGATACCCCATCATGATCGCGATCGGGATGATCGACTCCTTCCCGGCCGGGGGGATAAAGTAGGCAACGGCAAGCCCGGAGAGGGTCAAAAAATCCTCGTAGGGTACGATCAGGTAGAGAGGGACAAACACCGCCAGGACGATGGCAAACGGGAGGACAAACTTGATAGAGCCGAGAACGTAGGGGTTTGCCGTGACGGCCTTCCACCAGCAAGCCTTCTGGATAGCGGTATCTGGATCGGAGGTCATGGGTTGATCATCCACGCTACGGGAAGTTAGTAGTCCTGGTTTGGCGTCCCTGAAGAATACGGTATCGGAGCAGCGCACCAGGAGACCTTCTACCGATTCTGGCATCTGAGGTGATCGGCGATGCAGACGGTGGTCAAGCCATCGCCGGCTTAAAAAACACAGACCTCGGCGCCGCGATCTGAGGAAAACCGCACGCGAAGCGTACGAAGGATGGGGCAGGGAACAGGCAAACCTCGCGCACCGCTGCGTGAGGTAACCCCGCGTGCAGACAGTAGTGACACGATCGCCCCCGGTGTCAGGAGTATCAGGTATTCTGGAGCAGACCCCCGGCAGATTCAAATCCATGCAGTGTAAGGATAGGAACATGGTTCAGATTCCTATCACAAGGCCGCCAAGGACCCTCCCCGCCGTCGATATCGGCACCCGGGAGAACGCGCTCTGCACGATCGCAAACGTCGGCACCGCCCTCGCCACCCTCCGCGAGGTGAGAAAGAACGTCCGCGGCGACCACAAGCGCCGCCTCGACGACGTCGCCGTGATCCTCCGGGTGATCGCACTCGAAGCCCAGGCTACCTTTGCGATCACCGACGAAGAGGCACTGGCATTCATCAAAGAATGCCGCCAGGGTCAGCCCGCACCGCGCGGCCGGTGAGGACCCGGACGAGGAGTCTCGCCAGGCACGCTCTCAGGGAATCCCGACGTGATTCCCGCACAGGGATGGGTAGCACTCGTTCAAGGCCGCCGGGGTAGATAGGCCAGAGAACGCCATTGGCCAAACCCCGGGCAGCGCCCCGCAAAGGCACCGCACCAGAGGAGGGTTTAACCGCCTCTACCGCCAATCTCTGGTACGATGAACGAATCGCTCCGGCAGATCGTCCACCTCGTCTTCGGCCTCGGGATTGCAGGGTTTGTCCTCGCATTCGACCGCGACATCACCATCTCTGTCCTCCTGCTCGCGCTCTTTGTGGGGTTCATCCTCTCCGATGCCATCACCCGGGGCTACACCATCCCGATCGTCTCGACGATCATCGAGACCCTAGAGCGACGGGAAGCTGTTCCCGGCAAGGGAGCGCTCTTCTTCGCGCTCGGAGCCCTTTTTTGTCTCACTTTCTTCGAGCAGGAGGTCACCTTCCTCGGGCTCGTGGTCCTCTCGCTCCTCGACAGCATCACTACCATCGCCGGCATCCGGTTCGGAAAGACCCGGATCTACAACCACAAATCCCTCGAGGGCACGCTCGCCGGGATCGCGGTGACTGCGGCCGTCCTCTGCCTCCTCGTCCAGCCATCGACCGCCCTCGCCACCGCCGCGGTCACGGGGCTTGCCGAACTCATAAGCCCCGTGGACGACAACCTCATCATCCCGGTCGTGGCATGCCTCGTCCTCACGGCGCTCCTCTGACGCCGCCCCGGTGGGTCCAACAAATCCTTACCGCTCCGTCTCCGATCCCTCGCGAGGCGTCAGGCCGGCGCACTCGGGGCAGGTGGCAGAGATCCCGCAGGCGAAACAGTCCTCGCCGGTGCAGGGCTGCACCCTGACGGTGACGCTCGTCCGGGGGAACTCCCCCCTGACGTCGGCCTCCACGTGCCTCACGATACCATAGGCCTCCTCGAGGGTCGCGGTCTTCGGGACGACCAGATGGAGGTCCACGAACCGGTTCGGTCCTGACCGGCGGGTCCGGAGCCGGTGGAAACCGATGACCGCCGTGCAGTGCTCGTTGATGATCTCCTGGATCCGGGCCTCCTCGTCGGGGGGCAGGCTCTGGTCGACGAGATCCTCAAACGACCGCCGGATCAGGCCAAACGCTGCCCAGAGGATGATGACTGCGACCCCGAGCGCGATGAGAGAGTCAAGCATCGTGATCCCGGTGAACCAGATCAGGAGAAGCCCAACCGCGACCCCCGCTGAGGTGTAGACATCGGTGCGTAGGTGCCAGGCATCGCTCTCAAGCGCGATCGACTCGGTCTCCTTCGCCACCGCCATCAGCCGGGAGGAGACGTAGAGGTTCACCCCGGCCGAGAGCAGCATGACAGTGATACCCAGTCCCAGCGCATCGACGTTCAGCGGCTCCTCGCCGATGAGGAGGTTTCTTGCGGCCTCGTTGATGATCAGGACGGCGGCCACGAGGATCAGGACCGCCTCAAAAAGCCCGGAGATACTCTCGTACTTCCCGTGTCCGAAGGCATGGCACTCGTCGGGGGGCCGGGCCGACTGCCGGACCGAGAAATAGGCGACGACCGCAGCTATCAGATCGATTCCGGAGTGGATCGCCTCAGATAGGATACCAACCGAGCCGATGGCAATCCCGACGGCCAGTTTCGTCGCGACGAGAAAAGTGTTCGATGCGACCGAGAGGCGGGCGGTCTTCTCTTTGAGCGCGGCGGCCCCCATAACCAGTAGGTTCGATCTCAGGGGAGATAGGGTTTTTGTCCCCCGCGATCGTCCCCTTACTCCACCGTCAGGATGATGAGTGAATCGGTCCCCACGCGCCCGGGAGATATCCCCTCGGTCAGCACCACGCGCTCCCCTGGCTCAATCAACCCACAATCCCGGATCAAGTCCAGGATCGCTCCATGCCAGTACTCCTTCTCGCTCCGGATCAGGAACGGGTAGACCCCGTAGGAGAAAGCCAGGAACTTGAGGGTGGCGAGGTTGCGGGTGAACGCAAGGATCCAGGCCTCAGGCTTGAACCGCGATATGCTCCTGGGGGTGTTTCCGGAACGGGTGGGCGTCAGCACGTACCTGATGCCGAGCGCGTCCATCGACTCGATGACGTTGAGGGAGACCACGTCGTTGACGGTGATCCCCTCCCGACCCTTCCCTTTCCTGAAGTAGTCGACCAGATTGCACCCCACTCCTACGGTTGAACGCTTCTCCTCGGTCGAGCGCGCGATCTTTGCCATCATCGCGACTGCCTCGATCGGGTACTTCCCGATGGACGTCTCCTCAGAGAGCATGAGAGCATCGGTCCCGTCGAGTATGGCGTTTGCGACGTCGGTCACCTCGGCCCGGGTAGGGCGGATGTTATCGGTCATCGAGACAAGCATCTGCGTCGCGGTGATCGCTGGCCGCCCCAGGATATTCGCCTTCTGGATGATCCGCTTCTGCACGATCGGGACATCCTCGATCGGGATCTGGACCCCGAGGTCGCCCCGGGCGATCATCACCCCGTCGGTCTCCTGGAGGATCTCGTCGATGTTTGCAAGCGCCTCCTGTCGCTCGATCTTTGCTATCACCCGGATGCTCTTTCCTGCCCGGGCCGCATGATCCCGGGCCCTCCTGATATCATCCGCCCGCTCGATGAACGATATCCCGAAGGTATCAACCCCCTCGGTAAGCCCGAAATCGATGCACGCAAGATCCCGGTCGGTCACGGCGCTGAGCGCAACGTTCCCGCCGCCGACAAGGCTCACGCCCTTGCGCGAGAGCAGCGTGCCTCCAGCGACCACCGTCGCCCTGACATACCTCCCGGAGACCTCACCTACCTCGAGCTGGAGGAACCCGTCGTTGATGAAGATGGTGCTCCCCTCAGAGACCAGGTCAGGAAACTGCTCGAAATCAACCGGGATCAGGGAAGGATCGTCCGACGACCCGGCGGTGATGAAGGTGACGGTCTCGCCTTTCTGGAGTTCCACGGGCTCCACCGCGAGGTCGCCGAGCCGGATCTTCGGCCCGGGGAGGTCGATCAAGATCGTGACCGGCAGATCAGCGTCCTCGGCCGCCATCCTGATGTTTCGAATGTTCTCCCGGTGCTCCTCGAACGTCCCGTGGGAGAGATTGAGCCGGGCGACGTTCATACCGGCCCTGATCAGGTCGGCAAGCACCTCCCGGGAGTCCGACGCCGGCCCGATGGTGCAGACAATCTTGGTTTTATGGTCGGGCAGGCTCAACCGCTTCCGTTTTGCCTGTTCTGATATCCGCTGTAGAGCCTCCTCAAGCATCATGTAGTAACCTCCGGTGTGACACCCAATTAACCTTCTCACCGGGGTTTCATACCCGCGTCCACAGGAAGACGATCACGTCTTGAAATAAGTGACTGCTCCCCAAACTGAAGTAGGGGGCATCCTAGGATATCATCCCTGAGATTGCAGTCTCAATCTCATAATGTTGGTCGCCGCGTTCTGGTCGCGATCCATCACTAACTAGCCCGCAGTGTGGACAGGAGTGGGCCCGATCAGAAAGCGTCTTTTTGACGATCATACCGCACCTGGAACATTGCTGAGACGTGATCCACCGGGATTCACCAGGATCACGCGAGAACCAGCCTCTTCCGCTTTGCTCTCTGTGATCGTGATGAACTGATTCCAGGAGCCCAAACTCCTCACGTATTAGGGAATATCTCCAGTCCACGTCTCTCTGCGATCTTCCGTACCTGCTCCGGCACCTCGGTGATCACCCTCTCCTCCCCGCTCCCCATCGCATAGACCTTTGAGAGCTTCAGGAGTAGCCCGTGCGGCGAGAGGTGGGCGGTCACTCCCGCTTTCTTGATCCGGTTCAGGATCCTGCAGTAGAGGTAAAGACAGAGGAACCCCACAAAGACGTGGCCGAAGACCGCCGTTGCATCCCGAAGGTAGAGTTTATCCGCCTGGATCAGGTTCTTAAACGCTGAAAAATGTTCTTCCACCAGGTTCCGGGAC
>LFRN01000263.1:5345-6005 GCA_001512375.1 Candidatus Methanoculleus thermohydrogenotrophicum
TCCCGGACAGAGCCTGGCAGGCCCCGGATCATCACCGGAAGTCCGGTATCGGTCGCGCTGAAGAGCGCGATGTTGACCTGGGGGAGCCAGATATCATCGGCGTTGTAGCCGAACTCGGCCAGGTTCACGGTATCGGAGCAGGAGAAGACAAACGAGAGGTCATAGACGAGGTGCTGTGCACGGGAGGAGAGGTGCTGGAAAACCATCTGTTGAGCGGCGCGGTCACCGCCGACCGCTGTGAGTACCCGGGAGAGCGTTCTTGGGTCACAGTCCGGATTGATATCGAGGATGTTGTTGAGTTTCTCCCAGGCGTCTAAAACCCGTGAGAGCGGTGTGTAACCGGTGACCCGGGTGAAGGTGAGAGCAACGAGTTCCTGCCAGCAGTCCGGGAAAGCGTCCTGGAGAACCGGTAACAGGTCAGCGAACTCCTCTGCCATGAGAGCCGGCGGTTCCGTACTCCCCGACAGTCCTGGGCGAGGGGAGGGGACGGCTACCGCGTGATCCTTTCGGGATGAGACCGGCGTCTTTCGTGAGACAGCCGAGGTATGTGCTCACTTTCTTTGGCGATCTGGTGATCTTGTCGTAGACGCTCGTTGAGCGGTAGACGTAGGGTTTGTTCTGGATATATTTGATCTCCAGGCACTTCTCACCCTTCCGGCG
>LFRN01000263.1:6033-15480 GCA_001512375.1 Candidatus Methanoculleus thermohydrogenotrophicum
AGAGGGGATTGGGAAAAGAAGGGCGGGATGAAGAGTACAGTCCCTAATTCATGCGGTGTTTGGGATCGAAGGTGTAGAACGATTTCACCCGCCCGTTCATGAAGTCCTCGATGATCGCGTTTTCGCGGAGGCAGACGGTGACGATGGTATCGGGGGCGACGATGATCCCGAGTGGCATCGTCGTGTAGAGGATCGTCTGCTCAGGGTAGGGCACCGGGATATCGATGACGATCAGGGTGACGCCGTCCTCGCTCTCGGTTCGCGGGCGCTCCTCCTCGTCGAGCGCCGCCCTGAGGTAACCCCCGGGAATGGAGAGCCGGCTTGAGACCTCCCTGATCTCGTCTGCAGTGGGGTTGATCAGAGAGACCCATGAACCCGGCTCAAACTCTCCTGTCTCCTCCGTCCGCGACGCCGGGGTTGTTTCAACCGTGTGGTAGATATGGAGCAACCTGACTCTCTCCTTCGTCTGCAGAGATGAAATTCCTGTAATAAGGATCTACCGGTTCAGCGTGATGAATCCTCTGTTCGGCTCCGCTCTTTCTTATTCTTATGCAGCCGTTGCGGAGATTCTGAAAAAGAGGGGGGTTCTTTACCGCCGCTTAAACCAGAATCCGGCACTTATTGAGGCGATGACAAGGAGGACCAGCACGATGGCGATGAGAGGCGTGCTGGTCGTCGAGCCGGCAGCCGCGTCCTGCACCTCCTGCATCACGTGACCGCTCACTTCCTCTGCGGTCTTCGCCATATCACCGGCAACCTTATCGGCAGTCTCCCCGACCCCCGACGCATCCGTCGTGTTGGTGGCCTGGTCCCCCGTGCCGGAAGAAACCGGTGTGACTGCAGGACGTGCCGACGATGATCCAGAGGAACGAGAGGAGGAACTCCCGCCGCTGCTGCCTGTATCAGGCGCCTGGGGAGAGGGAGTCTGGCTCTGGATGTAGGCCTCCAGCTGGAGGTTGCCACAGGTGTGGTGGCAGCACGTTACGCCGTGGAGTTCGACCGACTGCTGGAACTCCTGGGCGAGGTGCTGCAGGACCTCACTATCCGCGTCCCAGTATCCCTTCCGCGCCGTCTCCATCATCCGTGCAAGCATGGACTGGTAGGCGTAGGGGTTGTCTTTAAAGAACCCGGAGAGGCCGAGGTTGTGCTCATCCTTTATGTAGACATCAAACACCCGGTCCCAGGTACTGGAACCGATGATCTCGGGATTCGTCACTGTCCATCCCCAGAGGTTCTCCAGGAACTTGCTATCCATGTATCTCGCACCCGCATACCCATGCTCCATCATTCCCTCAATCCATTTCGGGTTAAAGTACCGGGCATCGAGTTCCCGGAAGATGAACTCCCTCAGTGTTGTTGTCTCAGGTTTGTCTGAAACCCTTAGGTCGGTGATGAATGTCTCCGGTGCCGTCCCGGTGAGGTAGCGTACAGCAAGGGAGAGAGCCCCGACGTACTGGAAGCAGTCGTCGTTATCCACGAGGCCGTAGAGGTTCGAACTCCTGCTGTGCACCGCTGCCTCAACGCCGCCGAGGTTTGCACGGAAGAGGTCTGTATCTGGCTCGCCCCACGTGCCAGATCCGTAGATGTAGCCCATCTTGCTGATGAAGAGTTCAGCAAGTTTCGCCTCGTCGGTCCATGTTCCACTGGCATCGATTGCAGAGGAGAGCCCTGTTCCGTATGCTCCGGGCGCGGACGAGAATATCCGTGCCATAGAGAGGCTCCGCGCGGCAGTTTCATTGTAGCCGCTGGCGATGAGATGCTGGTAGAGTGCGTCGCTATGTTGCTTCACGTAGTTCGGGTATCCGTCCCCTTCGGCCTGCGCAGCAAGGCGGACGGCCTCGTCGAGGAGTTCGATCTTATCCGCAAATGTATCCCGGTACAGCCCCGATGTGAGGAAGAGCACGTCGATCCTCGGCCGTCCGAGTTTACTGGACGGTATGAGTTCTAAACTCTTCACCTGCCCTTTGCTCCAGACGGGCTTCACGCCGAGCAGGTAAAGCGCCTCGGATTCGGTCACCCCTTCGTGGCGCATCGCCTCACACGCCCAGAGGACAAAGGCTACCTTCTCCGGGTACGCTCCATCATGCCCATCTTGATACTGCTTGATCATCTCGTCTGCCATCTGCACACCCACCCTCCACGCTTCCTCTGTCGGCATGATCCGTGAGTCAAATGAGTGGAAGTTGTTGCCCGTGGGCAGGCTGTAGGGGCTCCTGACGGGATCGCCACCGGTCTTCGGGGGGATAAAACCGCCGTTGAGCGCGTTGATGATCGCCGGGATCTCAACGTCGCATCCTGCAATATCACCCCGATAGCGAATCGCGGTATCCAAATCTGTCGTCACATCAGCAGAGATGCTGCCAAGGATGGATTGCTGTGCCGCCCCGGACGTGGCGCCGTTGATAAGCACTTCCCGGAGCAGGGCTTCTAAGACAGTGCAGTCTCCATGTGCTGCTGAGAGGTCGTGAGGGTCAGAGTAGACCTTGCCGACGTGCTCCTCAAACTCCTCGCCGAGCATCGCCCTGATGAGCAGAACAAGTTCATCGCCTTCCGGGGGCTCTCCGAGGATATGCAGACCGTACGGGATGAACTCGTCGCCAAGTTTGTGGAGATACCGGTGGAGGTCGTTGTTGATAAAACCGGTGAACTCGGTCTCCGACATCGCCTCGATCTCAGCGACCGTACGACCGAGGTTTTCGTGGAGGTTCATCCCCTCATACAGTTCGGTGATGCTCTTCCGGTACTCATCCTTCAGCGTCGCGTTTACGGTGCTGTAGGTGTGGATCTTTTCATGGAGGACTGAAAAGTTGCCGTAGAGCCCCGCCGTGACGATCGGGGAGGTGAGGTGATCGACGATGACTGCATTTCCCCTTCTCTTGGCCTGTGTCCCCTCACCGAGCCCGTCCATGATGTAGGGATAGATGTTCGGGCAGTCCCCGATGAGAAGGGGTGGCCAGTCGGTTGTCGAGAGGCCGCGCTCTTTACCTGGGAGCCATTCGTGCGTACCGTGCCTGCCGAAATGGACGATGGCGTCAGCCCCGAATTCGTTCTGGAGCCAGAGGTAGAAGGCGATGTACTGGTGATGGGGTGGGAGGTCCTTGTCGTGGTAAAGTACCTCCTCGTCCTGTAGCCAGCCCCGGGTCGGTTGCGGCGCGAGTAGTACGTTGCCGAACGATATCGTGGGGATCACCAGGTACTGCTCCCCGCCGTTCCGGTAGACCATAATCTCGCCCGGCGGCTCGCCCCACTTTTCGATCACCTCCTGCTGTCTCTCTGCAGGCAGGCCACGGAACCATTCTGCGTAGGTCGCCGCTGGGAGTAAAACGACGTCGCCGTCCTCTACCATGCGTTCGAGCTCTTTGGGGGCCCAGGTACCGACGTTTCTTCCCTGGAGGAGCATCAGGTCGAGGAGGGCGTCTTCATCTGGAACCTCGCCGGCTACTGAGTAGCCTTCCACCTTCATGGCGTTCAGGAGGTTTTTGAGGCTCGGCACGATGTCCAGGTAACTTGCGCCCAGGTTGTTCTTTCCCCCTCCATGGTTGTAATATATTACGGCAACGCGTTTATCGGGGTTCGGGGTATGCCGGAGCTTCACGAGTGCCAGAACTCTGTCTGCGAGCCAGTCAATCTGCTCGTCGACGGGTGTGATCGGGCGAAACCCGATCGCCTCCATATCGGGGTCGATTCCCCTCCCGGCGGTCCAGATGAACTCTGTCTGACCATCCAGTTCTGGCATCGCGATCGAGTATCCGATCTTTGAGGCGGTAATCCCGTCGATGCTGTTCGCCCACTCTTCAGGGGTCTTTGAGTAATCGACAAGCGCGTTGATGATCGGGATGTTGTAGGCCTTCAGTTCCGCTATCCCGCGTTCAGGGTTCTCATCGGACCCGTAAAACCTGAAACATCGGATATTGACGATGGCGTCGATGACCGGCGTCCCGTTCTTGACGAAGAACCGATCGATCACGTGAGGGTCTTTAGTATCGGGGAAGACCGGGAGGATGTTCGCTCCCCTGGCTTCAAACGCTCTCATGATGGCGTCATCGCCGCGAAGGTCGCCGGAACGGTAGTGGCTGCCATAGAAGACAATCCCAATGGTTGGTTTTGACGGATCATACGCGGAGTAGTACCATGCCAGATAATCGTCCAGGTTCTCAAACAGTTCCTCGGCGTCGGGATGGTAGATACATTCTCCGGGAATGATGATCGGCTCTTTCACCGGAACGTCGGTTCCACATAACCTGGCACTGATGTAGTCGATCAGCCTGAGCGCGTTCTCGGGACAGTTGTTGTCCCAGTAGATCTCGATCTGAGGATGAGCGGTCATATCGACGGTTCCGAGATATTCATACTTTCCGCCGTGGAGAACCACAACGGGAATCCCGAGAGCGGTGGCGTCCTTCACCGCCGGTTCGATGATATCAATCCCGGCCCCGAACATCTCAAGGAAGATCAGGTCATAGCCGGTGAGGTTGAGTTCGGCAGGCAGGTTCTTTGCGGGGTAGACCGTAACGTTTGCAGAACTCTTCTCTGCCGCCTCGATATACATCGGGACATAACTCTCCCCCCCGATGATCATGACGATCCTGGGCGCCTTCTCCTTCGGTAACTGCGGAGGGTCCACCGTCGTTGAGTTTCCGAAGTAGATGTTATCGATATACAGGAGCATATTCAGGACGTTACCGTCACCCCCGTACTGCCAGTATCGGCTGATGTTCTGGTCCGCAGGCGTGCCGAATGCCGTGTCTGGGGGCGGGTCATAGAGAATGATCGTCGCATTCTCACCGACTGTGCTGTTGATACGTTCAGCGGTCTCATTGCCGATAGACGCTGCAAAAATGAGCGGGTCGCTGGAGAAATCGTGCGAGATCGCTTCTTCTTCAGGGAAGAGGGAGACGTTCAGCGGGACGTTCCCGGTTACGTTTGTGATCGCCGCCCGTCTCTGGGTGTCGCTTGTGACGATCGCGATCCTCTTCTCCGGGGCGTCCTCCTGCAGAGAACCGGTCATGTTCCCTTCACCAGCGGGAGTTCCGGGCCCCTCCAACGTGATCGGCGCCGGGGTCACCGTCGCGTTCCCGGCTTCAGGCGGTGCGGAATGCGATTTCCCGTCATCAGGGGGCGGTGTTTCTTCCTCCTCCGGAGCCGCAGATGTGCTATCACTCTGGTTGCTTGTTCCGCCGAAGGCAGGTTCCCCTGTTCCGGCTGCTTCCGGCGTTGACTGATTTTCAACCGGAACATGAGTATCCGGCCCGTTCGTCTCCTCCAGGGGCAGATCGCCGGCAGCTGTCGCCGGGGTCACCGTTGTGTTGACCTGATCACCCTCTCCTCCGTCCCCGGATTTGGGAGGTGCGGACCGTGCTTCCTCTCCCTCAGGAAGCGGCGTCTTCTCTCCCTCCCCCGGGATCGCGGACGTGCCATCATTCCGGTCGCATGCTCCACCAGAGACAGCCTCCGTTTCCGATACTCCGGGCTTTGACGGATCCTCAACCAGGTTCCGGGCATTCAGACTGTTTGTTTCGTTCAGTGCTGCTCCGCCCCCGACCAAATCTGCGATCTCTCCACCTGCCGCAGGTGCGACCAGGAGGAGAACAATCATAATCAGTGCACACAGACCGTATAACTGACTTTTTCGTTTAATTCCCATATTTCAGCCTCTTTTCTTCCCGGCACCGACTCCTTCGGTCCGGTGCTTACTAAAAGTATTTTTCGATAGATCAAGTAAACTTGCCAACTGATATGCGTTACGATATGCGTTACGCACCGAAGTGACAGAAGAGGCTGTTTTCGGGTAAAAAGGATTATTTATCCTCGCTCCCATCGTCGGGAACATAGATGATTTCGCCGCTCTCCAGGCGGTAAGCCGTACCCATGCGGCTACCCTGGCCGCCGGCGAGCTCCTCGGTCATGTTCAGCACCTTGATCGTCTTTCCCTCCTTGATGATGACCTGCATATTCGGTTGCCCCGGGTTTTTCACAACCGTGATATCTGACTCGTCATCAAGGAGCTCGGGAACGTTATAGGAGGCGACAAGCGCGACCAGGAGGGCGACTGCAAAGACCATGGCGACGTCAAAGAGGTTGGCGACGCCGGAGAGGGGGTCCTCGTCCTCGTCGTCGAGGATGATACGGCGCCTCCTCATGCCACCATCCTCACTATGTATTCCATGTCGCTTAAATCCTGAAGGTACCACCGGCGCTTCGTCAGCATAACGGTATAGGCGATACCCCCGGCAAAGAGTCCGAGCACCGTCGTGCTGAACGCGATGATCAGGTTGGATGCCAGCGCCTCAATGTTCCCTGATGATAGACCCATCAGTGCGGGGCCGAGGGGTATCAGCGTTCCCATGAGTCCGAGCATGGGTGCCGTCCGGGTCAGGATTTTGAGCCATTCCAGTTCTGCCGCAATGCGTATCTCGTAGTCCTGAAGGAGTTTTTCTGACTCGACCGAGAACCGGTCATCACCGAGAAGTTTCGCAAGGTCGCCGATGAACGATCCAAGGAGCGGGTTTGATCCCGATGCCGCCAGCGTCTCAGCTGCATCATCATACGATCGCGCCTCGATAAGCGTCCTGGCATCCCGGCACCCGGCCCTGAGTCGCGCGGGGTTCCGTGTTCTCCCTGAGTACTCGGAGATAAACTGGCCGAGGGCTGCCAGTGCCCAGACAACGAAGACGAGGAGCAGGATGATCGCAGGGTAGAGCAGTGCCCCGGATATGGTGAACATGGTCTCCATGATCAGTGCTGAGAGGTCCATTATCTCCCTCCATGGTGTGTTGTACGCCGGACTCTATCGACGAGCGCTCCAAGCAGGATCAGGGTTGCCATCAGGATGAATGCGGCGAGCATTCCGGCCGGATCGGTTGTGGTGGTGGTGAACGCCGGAGCATCCTGTGCCTGGAGGTAGGCCGGGACAATGAGAAGGCAGAGCAGGTAGAAGAGACCGAGGAACAGCATGACGTTACCCAGGGTGGACGGGTTTTTCGTGCCGGTCTTCGTTGTAATCCAGCTCGTGCCTGCTCCCCCTCCCACAATCCCTGCAAAGAATATGCCCCCGACGACGGCCCCCGCTGCAACACCGCTCATCCCGGTAGTATCTGTGAAGAGGAGGCACGCAAGGAACGTTGCTGCGAGGCATGCCGGGCAGGGAAGCGACATCAGGAGAAATGTCCGGCGCGAGATATCCTTCCGGTCTGACAGCCATCTCTTCTTCGTTTCGATCCCGAAATAGACGAGGGCGAGCCCGATGATAAGGTGCATGACGAGACCGAGCCCGATGATCTGCTCAGTCAGGGCGAGCGGGACGCTGCCCACGATCGCACCTATGATGAGCGCCGCGAGTGCGTACACAGATGCAAAGCAAAGCATCTCACGTATGCGCAGTCCTGAAAGTCCGCACCCCACCCCGCTCTTCAACGCCAGAAGAGCGGTGCCGCCGAAGATACCGGCGGTGAGAAAATCGACAACATTACTCATGATCATTTAAGTTTAGACAACTGCGCTTTATAAAATGAGCAGATCCGGGTCTGGAACTGTGACGTTTCGTCCCACAAATCAGGCATGCTTCAAACGCGAGATCCACCCGAACCAACGTTCTGGAGAACTTGTGAATGAACTGACTTCAGGGCCGGATTCTCACGTTTCCATCGTGTGGGAAGTTTATTGGTGGCGTATAACGAAACCGATTCGCCTTCAGTCTCATACTTATTTTTTCGATACGCTAACGTATCACATTACAGACTTTCCGACAGACATCCAGACTTCGCTCGAGTGTTGAGGTCTGTCGCTTTGTCGGATAGAGTCGATACTGATACGTTTTACGCATTAATTAGTTATACGATGGGGCGGAATAAATAGTTCGAGATACAGGACGGCATTCATCGCACGACTGAAGTCGCGGGCCTTCTGCCTGTTTTCTTCGTAAAGAGTGAACCAGTTCACCTTATTCTGCGGGTGCGTGGGAGTGATCGCCAGCCGCACGCGAAGGCCGCAGAAGACCGCGAAGTTTGGTAGATGGGCGTTACAGCCTCCTTTTCGCCTTCATGCTCGTCGCGTGAGACCCTGTTGCTACCCCTGTACTCTGATTTGACGAGATTGTGAGAAAAATGCCGGGCCAGAACTCTCACTGAGGAAAGCTGGTCACACAGATGTAGCATAGGAGTTTTTCTCACTCAAGAGCCGGTTCACGGCCGGGCCCGGGACTCCCCGACTCCTGCATCAGGATCACCGGGATCGCCCATCCGCTCTCGGCGCCGTACTCCCCGATACGCCGCCAGACGTGCTTGACCATACCGCCTGTGGTGATGATGAGCGAGTTCTCCCCGTTGAGGGCTTTTAAGATACATTTGTCGATGACACCGTAGGTGTAGTCGAGGAGGATCCCCTCCCGGCTGGCAAACTCCTTGGCCCGGGTGCCCATCGCGCCCACATGGTCGACCACCCCCGACCCAAGAAGCACCCTGATGTCGTCGCCGCCGATCAGGTCGGCGTTGCAGAGGTAGATCTGCCCGGATTCGTCCCGGTCAGGGACGTGCCCATGCATCTCCCGCTCGATCCGGTCGGTGAACTCGAGCACGCTCTTTGGGGGGGCGCCGGGAGCGATGACGCCCCTGAGAACGAGTTCGTTGTAGAGGTCAAGGAGGGCGGGCGGCTTTAGCCTGGCGGCCGCGAGGAGGTCATGGTCAGAGAAGACCTCCTCTGGCGCCCCTCTGGCAAGGATCCTCCCTTGCTCCATGAGGATGACCGAGTCGGCCCAGCGGTAGGCAAGTTCGACGTCATGGGTGGATACTAGCACCGTCCTGCCGCTGGAGGCGAGTTCGTCGAGGAGTTCCATGATCTCCTCGGAGCTCGCGGGGTCGAGGGAGGTGGTCGGTTCGTCAAAGACCAGGACCGCCGGCTCCATCGCGAGGATGCCGGCGATGGCGACCCGCTTCTTCTCACCGCCCGAGAGATGGTGGGGCGGCCGCCTCTCGTAGCCACGGAGCCCGACATAGCCGAGGGCGTCCCTGACCGCCTGCCGTACGGCGTCGGGGGGAAGGCCGAGGTTCACCGGCCCGAAGGCCACGTCCTGCTCGACGGTCGGGGCGATGATCTGGACGTCGGGGTTCTGGAAGACGAACCCGACCCGGCGGCGGAGGTCCCGGAGACTCTTGTTATCGTAGGCGAGCGGCCGGCCGCAAAAGCGGACCTCACCTGAGTCCGGCTTCTTCATGCCGTTGAGCATGAGGAGGAGCGTCGACTTCCCGGCGCCGTTCGGACCGACGATGGCGGTCTTTGACCCGGCGGTGATCGTGATGCTCACCCCGGAGAGGGCGGCGGCAGGGCCGTTTGGGTAGGTGTAGGTGACGTTCTCGGTCTCAAGCAGTGTTGTCATATGAGCAGCAGATCTCCGGTCTTGAGCGATACGCCGAGCACAGTCCCGAGGTAAACCAGGACCGCCACGAGCGAGAG
>LFRN01000263.1:15592-17725 GCA_001512375.1 Candidatus Methanoculleus thermohydrogenotrophicum
GCGGTATATCTGGCCGGCCTCCTCGATGAGGATGAAGATGAACCGGTAGATGAGCATGGCAAGGTCGATGAGGACAGACGGCACCCCGAGTCTCCTGAGGATATCAAAGACCTCAGTCATCGGCGTCGTGAGCGCGATGAAGAAGAGCGAGCACATGCCACCGAAGACCCGCGCGAGGAGGAGGATAGCGAGGTTTACGCCGTCGGCCGTGACTGCGAGGGGGAGGCCGGGAACTTTGAGGAGGACCGTTCCGCTCCCGGTGACGAAGAGGATGACAACGATGCTCATCACCGCAAACGAGACCGGGATGAGGAGAAGACGGGCGTAGACCCGGGGAGGGATGCGGGCGAGGAGGAGGATGGCGGCGCTCATCGAGGCCGCGACCAGCAGGGGGGCGACGGGGCCGGGCGACGAGACGCAGAGGAGGATGCTTGCAAGCCCAAGGAAGAGTTTGAGACCGGGGCTGGTTTCCCGGAGATCGTTTGTCTGGGCAAAGTCTTCAAGCATCTCGTACACTGCGGTCCTGTCCTCCCATCTGGTTTGGCGGATGACAAAAAATCAGGCGGTCTTCCCGCTGGCCCGCCAGTAGCCAAAGATATATCCAATGACCACTGCGCCGATGGCGGCCTGCAGGGCAAAGAGGAGCGACTCGATCTCGCCGCTCGGGGGTTCCCAGAAGGGCTCGATCCAGGGCTCGTAGCCGGAAGACTCGATGAGCTCAGCGACCTCGTCGTCGGCCCCGCCCCAGGCCTCTTCGCCGGTGGCCTGGATGGCGGCGTCCTGGACGAGGAAGATGGCGGCAAAGACGATGATGAGCGCGATGACCGCGAACTCCATACCATACTTCATGCTGAGGCCTCCTTAAGTTTCTGGATGGTGCTCTCGGGGAGGAGGTTTAGACGGGTGAGGATCTCGGGTTTGAGGTCGACGATGTACTTGAAAACCAGCGTAATGATCGCACCCTCGATGATGGCAAGCGGGACCTGGGTGACGGCAAAGATCGCAGCGAAGGCCGAGAATGCCCCGAGGAACCCGGCGGTCCCCGGGAACGCAAGCGCGAGCTGGACCGATGTGACGACGTAGGTGATAAGGTCGGCGAGCGCCGCAGCGACAAAGACCGTCGCGTAGGTGTTCGCGCCTGCCCGGGTACCGGCCTTATAGATGACGTAGGCGACGGCGGGGCCTGCGATCCCCATCGAGAAGACGTTCGCCCCGAGGGTGGTGATCCCGCCGTGCGCGAGGAAGACCGCCTGGAAGACGAGGACGATCAGTCCGAGAACCCCGGCGATGCAGGGGCCAAAGAAGACGGCCCCAAGCCCGGTTCCAGTGGGGTGGGAGCAGCTCCCGGTGAACGAGGGGAGTTTGAGGGAGGAGAGGACGAAGACGAACGCCCCTGCGACCGCAAGGAGTGGCAGAGCTTCGCGTTTCTCCTTTACAAGCTTGTTTAACTGGTAGAGCCCTATGATGATGAAGGGCAGGGAGATGATGAACCAGATCTCCCACCAGGGACTTGGTAAGAATCCTTCCATGATATGCATGTGTCTATCCACCTCAGATCCGCTGCGCCGGCGGATCCTTCAAAGTTATTTGTCGTAAAGCAAATTAACTTGATATATCCTGGTTGTCTCAGGTCATATTTATGTTATACGTTATTCAACACTACTCATACGTTATGCGCCCAATTCCACGAATCATCGTCGCCGGAACTCACAGCGGGTGCGGCAAAACAACGCTTGCAAGCGGCCTGATGGCAGCGCTCACCGCCAGGGGGCTTGCTGTCCAACCCTTCAAGGTAGGCCCGGACTTCATCGATCCCACGCACCACTCAGCCATCTGCGGCAGGGCATCGCGCAACCTCGACCCGTTCATGATGGGGGATGCAGGCACGCTGGAGACGTTCATCCGGGCCTCGGCCGGGGCCGATCTCGCCGTCGTCGAAGGAGTGATGGGGCTCTACGACGGGCTTGAAGGAACCGATATCGCAAGCACCGCCCACGTCGCGAAGATCCTCGACGCCCCGATCCTCCTCGTAGTAGACGCAGGGGGTGCATCAAGGAGCGTGCATGCAATGGCCCTCGGGTATGCGGGGTTTGACCCGGACGTCAGGGTCGCGGGGGTCATCTTCAACCGGGT
>LFRN01000263.1:17886-18781 GCA_001512375.1 Candidatus Methanoculleus thermohydrogenotrophicum
GACGCTGCGTTCTGCTTCTACTACGCCGACAACCTCGACCAGCTCGCGCAGGCCGGAGCGGAAATTGTCTTCTTCTCACCGATGACCGACCGGCTCCCTCGGGTGGACGGCCTCTACCTCGGCGGCGGCTACCCCGAACTCCACGCAGAAGCGCTCGCCGCCGCCCGGTGCCGGGAGGATGTGCGGCAGGCGGTCGATGACGGCATGCCGGTCTACGCCGAGTGCGGGGGGCTCATCTATCTCACCGAGCGGCTCACGACCCCTGATGGCGGCTACCCGATGGTAGGGGTCCTCCCGGCGACGGCCATGATGACCGACCGCATCCAGGCTCTCGGCTACGTGGAGGCCCGGGTGGTCGGCGCGACACCGGTGCTTGCACCCGGCTCCTCCTTCCGGGGCCACGAGTTCCACTACTCACGGCTTGAATGCGCTCCCGATGCGAGGTTCGCGCTGGAACTCCTCCAGGGTCGGGGGATCGACGACGGCCGGGACGGACTCATCGTGCAGAACGCGGTCGGGCAGTACACCCACGCCTACTTCACGGCAGGGTTTGCTGAGGGGCTGGTGCAGGCTGCCGCGGCATACCGTCGGGCGTAGGGGATTAGCCCCGCACCCACCGGTACGCGCAGGAAAGAGGTTTTTATGCGGTTATGTTCTCAGTGACGGTGATCGTCCCGTCAAATCCGGTCTCTTCTGATTCGTAGGCGTAATTACCTGCTGTGCTGAAAGTATAATCGGCCGAGTCACCAGGCGCAATCGCCCCGAGGTCGATGGACCCGGTCGGCCCCGTGATCGTGATGGTCTGATTTGTGTCGGCGGCGTTGATCCAGGTCACCGTGCTGTCTATCGGGACGGTGAGCGTATCCGGGTTAAACCCGCTCCCGGTTATTGAGAT
>LFRN01000133.1 GCA_001512375.1 Candidatus Methanoculleus thermohydrogenotrophicum
TATCGCCTACTCCGGTATCGCCTACTCCGGTATCGCCTACTCCGGTATCGCCTACTCCGGTACCGCCTGCTCCTCCGGCCGATGGTCTTACCATAACAGCCGACGACATAGCCAATCTTCAATGGCAGGATGATCCGCTCATGCCGGGGTGGTTAACAGCCAAGGATCCAGCGCGCGGATTGACATTTTACAAGGATCCAGGTACCCCCGATCTTATCCTGATCATGACTGCCAATGGTGAATGGTATGGCTATTCCGTAAGTACTGGGATGCTGATACAGGTGATGTGATCCCTGCATCAGGATAGGGGAACAGTGAGCTCGATGCTGCAGAGCAGGTTGAAAACCCTGCCTGGAAGATACTCCTCTTTTTTGTGACAGGAAATTACAGGAGCGGTCTTCATGTTGGCCTCTTGCACTGCTCAACCACAATCCAGACAATTCCAGCCACTACATCTTCCACCTCTCCGCGCCTGACGGTAACCGGACGGGGACCCGGGATGCGCTCCTCATGCCCCATCCCCATAAAAGCCGTGTCCGGGACGCGAGGAAAACTGACTGCCTACAACTTCTTATTACCCAATATAAGGTAAAATGATCCTCCTGGTGGCCTTGTCTCCGTATTCTCTCCGTATTTAGGGCTCTATAATTTTTATTCACGAAATTATATATATACCTACCTCTACGGGGTACCGCTCTGTGACACGCATATGGCCAGCCTGGAATACTTCGACAACAGCCCGAATTCCCAGCTCCCAGTGCCATATCGGGCAGCATACAGAAACAGATCAGCCACAACACGCTCGAACCCGCTTTCACCGTGCCACTCATCGGGATCGTTCTTCAGTCATGAGCACAGGGATGCAACAGAGACAGGTGATGAAAATGACTTTAGGAAAGGTTTTTGGCGTCCTTACTATCCTGTGTCTCCTTACCCTGACAGGGGCCGCCATCCCG
>LFRN01000058.1 GCA_001512375.1 Candidatus Methanoculleus thermohydrogenotrophicum
GCTATCACGGCGGCTGCTTGCGACGGGCAGTGTCCTTGACGGCCTCCGGGAACGGGTGAGGGGCAGTCTCGTGCGATGGCCTGAGAAGTTTGAGTTCCCGCGCCCCTGGGACGCCGATATGCCCGAGATCTCGCGTCTTCTCTTCATCACCGACTACGAGTCGACGATGGGCGCCCGGCGGGTGCAGGAACTCAGGAGCAGGCCGTGGGCCCTGCGGGTCCAGGACGGGACCAGCATCCCGCTCCAGAAGAGCGAGGGGAACTTCTGGAGGTTGCTCCATCCCCTGGATCTCGCGATCTACGAGCGGTCAAAAGCGTTTGGCTACCTCCTCGTCCCGGAGGGAGATGCGGGGGAGGAAGCCCAGCTGGCGTTTGACGACCTCCGCTACCGGGATAGCCCGGGGCCAGGGAAGAGCGGGGTCTGCTTTGCCAGGGTCAGGGACGAGATCGTCAACCGGAGCGCTGGAGAGGTCAGGGGTCTTGTGCTGGAGGTGACCTACGGCCGGGACTATCCGCCCTTCGCCGA
>LFRN01000056.1:0-1851 GCA_001512375.1 Candidatus Methanoculleus thermohydrogenotrophicum
TTTGGGGTCTTGCGCCGCTCCGCTCCCTCGACCATGGCGATCATCCGATCGAGGAACGTCTGCCCGGGCTCGGCGGTGATCCTGACGATGATCGCATTTGCGATCACGGTGGTTCCCCCGGTCACGGCGCTCCGGTCGCCGCCTGCCTCACGCACCACCGGGGCAGACTCGCCGGTTATGGCCGCCTCGTTGACCAGGGCGGCGCCCTTCACCACCTCGCCGTCGCCCGGGATGACCTCGCCCTCCCGCACCAGGACGAGATCGCCGGGCCTGAGGTCTGAGGAGGGCACCTCGACGGCCGTGGCATCGAACGCCTCTTCTCTGAGCCTGCGGGCCGGGACGGCAGTTCTCGACTCCCGGAGCGATGCGGCCCGTGCCTTCCCGCGGCCTTCTGAGAGAGACTCGGCGAAGTTTGCAAAGAACACGGTCAGCCAGAGCCAGAGCGAGACCATGCCGGGGAAGAAGCCCCCGCCGGTGAGGGCGATCAGGGTTGTGATGATACCGCCGACCTCTACGAGGAAGATCACCGGGTTCCTGACCAGGCTCCGGGGATCCAGCTTCAACACGGCGCCGAGGAGGGCCCCACGGATCAGGTCAGGCTCAAACGCGGCGATGTGAGGGTATCGTTTCCTGGCCATCTGCTCACACCCCGCCTGCCATCATCAGGTATTCTGCAACCGGTCCCATCGCCAGGAGCGGGAAGAACGTGAGCCCACCGACGAGCAAGATGATGAGAACTGTCCAGACCACAAACGTCGGAGACGTGGTTGGGAGCGTCCCCGGTCCCGGGGGGACGGCTCGTTTCTCTGCCATCGAGCCTGCGAGGACCAGCATGGCAACGGCAGGGACGAATTTCCCGAGAGCCATCGCGAGCGTGCCTGCGATAAGATAGAATGGCCTGGTGGCGTCAAGCCCGGAAAAAGCGCTCCCGTTATTGTTTGCCATCGACGCAAAGGCGTAGACTACCTCGGAGAGCCCATGCGGACCAGGGTTTCCCATCGCCGCCGGCAGGGCGAGCGCGATGCCAGAGAGGAGGAGCACGATCATTCCAGGAATGAGAACGGTGACGACGGCCATCTGCATCTCCACAGCCTCGACCTTCTTGCCGAGGAACTCAGGGGTCCGGCCGATCATCAGCCCGGCGATGAAGACGGCGACGATCAAAAACCCGGTGATGGTGTAGAACCCCGAACCCACCCCACCGAAGACGACCTCGCCGAGGAGGATCAGGATCATCGGGATCATGCCCCCGAGTGGGGTGAGCGAGTCGTGCATGGCGTCGACCGCGCCACAGGATGTCGCTGTTGTTGATGTGGCAAAGAGCGCCGTGCCCAGGGGGCCGAACCTGACCTCCTTTCCCTCCATGGAGATCCCTGAGACCCCGAGATCGTTCATGAGCGGGTTTCCGGCGAGTTCTGCGGTGTAGAGGGCGCCGAAGGCTGCAGCGTAGATCGTGAGCATCACGGCGTAGATGGCCCAGCCCTGCCGCATGGCCCCGCTCATCCGGCCAAAGACAAAGGGGAGGGCGGCCGGAACGAGGAGAATCAGGAACGCCTCGATGAGGTTGGTCACCGCGGTTGGGTTCTCGTAGGGGTGCGCTGAGTTTGCGGCGAAGAACCCGCCCCCGTTGGTGCCGAGGAGCTTGATCGCTACCTGGGAGGCGACCGGGCCCATGGGGATCGTCTGCGGTCCGGCCGTGACGGGGGCGTCCAGGTTCTGGATGACCCCCTGGGAAGCGAGCAGGAGGGCGGCGGCGAGGGCAAGCGGGAGCAGGATATAGAGGACAGATCGGGTCATATCCACCCAGAAATTCCCTATCCGGTTGGTCGAGCGGCGGGTGAGCCCCCGCAT
>LFRN01000056.1:2076-6477 GCA_001512375.1 Candidatus Methanoculleus thermohydrogenotrophicum
GCGGCAGCTGCACCAGCCAGCAGAGGGCTGGGGGGCGTCATGGCTCATCACCCCGGGTTGCAGGGCTCTTCAGGAGGCCAGGCAGGTTCTGGAGGACCACGGGGTGCCCGCCCGGGGGTGGCGATCTGCGGGGCATTGTACCTCTCCTGGTGCTGATGTGGCGGGTACCGGGCTACATATAAAATGTCTCTTCCCAGTGAGATCGCCCACCGTGAGAGGAAGGTCTGGCTGGCGCCTGGTGCCTTTATCGTGCGGTACCCTGCCGCCCCCTCACCTCCCGGTAGGTCTCAGATGAGCATGGAACTGGTCTATCATATACCCGGGGAACGCCGGAGACGGCATCGCAGGCGGCTTTGAGCGGGACCCGGACTGGACGGAGCGGGGGCTGGCGAGACGCAAGCAGGGTGGCTTGCGTGACTCCCACGAGCCAGGTCTTCTCTGGGCTCAATACAATCTCTATAAGTGCAGATGAAACAAAACCCTCGGGTATCTGAAGAATCTCGTCAGGAGGAGTTCTGGTTGATGGAACGAGGATATATTCATGTTTACACAGGTAATGGCAAAGGGAAGACGACCGCGGCACTGGGGATATCGCTCAGGTGTGTCTGTGCCGGCAAACGGGTCTTCTTTGGCCAGTTCATCAAGGACTGGGAATACAGCGAACTGAAAGCAGGAGAAATCCTCCCGAACTTCGAGATCGTCCAGTTCGGACGCGGATGTTTTATCGACCGCGAACCTGAGGAGGAAGATTGCAGGGCCGCCCGCGAGGGGCTTGCACGGTGCGACAGGGTTTTGCAGTCAGGCGAGTACGACCTGGTGGTGCTTGATGAGGTCAACGTGGCGCTCTTCTACGGTCTCTTTGGGGTAGAGGACGTCATTGAGGTACTGGGGAGGAGAGACCCCCGTGTCGAGGTGGTGCTCACCGGGAGGTATGCCCCGCAGGAGATAATCGACGCCGCCGACCTGGTTACCGAGATGAGAGAGGTCAAACACTACTTCAATGAAGGGATCAGATCCCGCGAAGGCATCGAGTGCTGAGGGGTTTTGGTGGAGCGGTCATCCGCTCCAGATCATGGCGATGCTCTAATGAGCCCCTAAAACCAGACTTTTGGAGCATAATAGATCCCCATTCAACGGTTTCACGTGAGAGCTGCTTCTCTCGTCCCTGTCAGGGCAGACATCCGTGAGCTCTATTTTTGCAGTTTCTCATGCAAGATCCGTTTTGTGCGCTGGAACGACGCTAAAGGCTCAAGTGCAGCAGGGTTGAGTTTACCCAGCACCTCGAAGGAACGCACATTCTTTTGATAGGCGCCTGCACAGTTGCACGTAGCCTCATTCAGTCTCTCCTGAATGTCATGACGATCGCGTTGCTCAATATTGTGATGCGACGGCAAAGCAGATTGCCGGAAACAACTGCCATAGTGCTGCCGGAGGGTATCCGCGTCGCTTGCAATCCAGGTCTCCATGCAGGTCGTCATGAACAGCACCTGCTCATCGTTACTTCCATCAGGCTGTGCCCAGCCATCTTGTGCTCTGAGATGATCCCAGGTCTTTTCCGGGTCCATCACAGGCTCTTCGCTATCTATCAGCATAGCGATGTAATCTGCACCGGTGTTCATGTGTGCTACCGTAAAATCATCATAGGTTGAGTTACGGCCGCCACAGGCAATGAGTTGCGGCATCTGTCCCTTGAAACCTGCCGACTCCAGCAATTTTCTGAAGCCCGCGCGGCAACGAATACGTAACTCCCTGGAATCGCCCCCGCCTTCCAGGTATATCTTCGCTTTCACCAGCGGGTCCCCCCTATCTCACCCTTGAGCCAGAGCTCGCCCAGACGATACTTGTCCAGCCATTGTGCGAGTTTCTCGCGATTCAGACGCCGCATCTCGGTTTTCCCATCCTTCTTCTCGCACACAATAACCGACTCAGGTGTCCTGGTCAGGGCGTCCACCAGCACATCCGAATGCGTTGTCACGATCAACTGACAGCGTTTTGATGCTGCGATCATCATATCCGCCAGATGAGGCAGAATATCGGGGTGTAGGCCTAATTCAGGCTCCTCGATGCAGACCAGCGGCGGAGGGGCAGGGTGGCACAGGATCGCTATCAGGCAGAGATACCGTAACGTACCGTCGGAAAGGCGGGTTGCCGGGATGTTGAAACGTCCTTCTTCCAGGTAGAGTTGAACCCACCCCCCCTCGATCTGAACATTGAAGTCATCAATCTCGGGGTAAAGATTGTTCAATGCTTCAAGAATCTCGGATCTGGCACGAGGCCGCAGTGAATTTAATACAAGGGGTAAATTTTCGCACGTTTCTAGCAGATATCCGGTGGGAAGGTCGGCTTTCTGCGGTTGCCGCGGAGGGGTATAGCGCCCGAACGTCCATTCCCGATAGAGGCGAAACGAACCGTAAACCTCTGTCAGATAGGCAAGTATCGGGTAACGCTCAGGGTCGCGGACCTGCGAAAGAACAGATTTCTCCGGGTCGATCTTCTCTCTCGGAAGTTCTCTCTCTTCACTCCCTCCCCGCTCCGAAGATATTCTATCCTGATACTGCGGTTTCTCCTTCAGCCTGATATGCCCGTTTTCGTTTCGATAAAAGAAGAAAGGTTCCTCGTATGAAGGAAACGGCTCCTGGTTCTCAATCCGTTCCGCCGTCACTTCAAATCGCCTGCCATGCTCCACAAATGAAAAACTGTGTCGGGTGGGCATCTCCGGACGATCCGGGTTCGCAATAATCGCCTCGATAGTAGCTGTAGGATTCTTTGTACCTTTCCATAGCCAGTCGCGGACGCCCCCGGCCTCCTTGACCGGTGCAGAAAGGTCTCTGGGCGCTGCTCGCAGCAGACTGATCGCTTCAAGCAGGTTGGACTTACCCGAACCGTTGGGGCCGATCAACACATTGAGCGGCCCGAGCGGAATCGGTTTGGTATCCGGCCCAAACGACAATATATTTTGCAAATGGAGTTCTTTTAGTATAGGTTCACGCATTGTCGGCCCTCCAGTTTCTCAAGCGCTTATCCCTCATCGCTCTATCTCCCCGGCACCTTTGCACCCGTCACTTCCGCACAGCTCATTATCGAGGGATTCTATGTCCTTTCCAAAGAGTGTTTCGATACCGTTTTCATTAGGCATGTGTGATGTGACTGCGCGACATCGGTGATGAGCATGCCGGTCGGTTTATCGAGAGAATACGGCGCTTGCTCTCTGAGGCGCACAGAAGGGAATGGGGAAGGAGATGGTCGAGGAAAATAGAATCACGCTTCACACCAGACTACCTCCTGTTCCACGTACGGCTGAATGAGCGGGTCGAGGCCACCGACGGTGACAAGATCCACCCGGCGCCCGAAGAGATCTTCCAGATAGAACGCCAGCCCCATGAAATTCCGGAATGTCGTCTGCCCCGGCGCAAACTCGACCAGCACATCCACATCGCTCTTGGGCCGCTCCTCTCCCCGGGCGGCGGACCCGAAGATGCCAATCCTCGCGACGCCGAACCGCTCCCGGAGCAGCGGGAGCACTCCTTCGAGTCTCGCGACGAATTCGCACATCTCCTCCCGGCGCACCTAGACGGCCACGGGTACTCTCCCCCGGATCGTACCTGGGGTTGTGGGGGTGTGATGTATGTTGTCGTCCGCGGCTCTGGTCTCGCCGCTCTGGCCTACAGGGTGAACGAATTCCAGATTCTATTCTTCTTCTGCAATCATCTCCTTGAGCAACCTGAACTGCCAGGGAATCGTTACAGATGGCTAGTGCAATGATTCTCAATTACCGGCACTCTCAACGGAGGAGAGTATCGACCTTTTTCACACTATCCAGGGGTTTGCATCCTGGAGGACGGCTTTCCACCGGATATACGCCCGGGCACTGCCCCCCCGGTAGGGGCGGGGGGAGGAGCGCGGGCAGGGTGGGGGGACGGATGGGAGCGCTCCGTGGGGGAGGGGACGAAGGCCCGGTAGAGTCTGTTAATTTGGAATCGATGCACTAGAGCACTATCATAATCTGCGACAAACAGGCCTGGAAATTCCAGGACACTCGCGGGAAGCCCGCTCGCGCAAGCGGGGGGTAGTTCACGCTTAGAAGTTGAGTGGGATCGTGAAAGAGCGATCTCGAAGGAAAAGGTTTATTTTTTAAATTGGATACCAAATCTGCTAAAACGATGCTGCGGGTGGGATCCGAACCCACGACCTCCAGATATCCCAGGATTGGACGCTCCGTTCTCTCGAAAACCCTATGAGTCTGGCGCCCTAACCAGCTAGGCCACCGCAGCACACAAAGTGCACTATAACAATGACGTTTTGACAAATAAACCTTATGACTCCCAAAAAATTGGTGAGCGCGGTCACTTCGTGTTTTTCTGGAGATACACTTCGACCACCGCGGCGATTGCCGCCACCTCC
>LFRN01000113.1 GCA_001512375.1 Candidatus Methanoculleus thermohydrogenotrophicum
TTTGACAATCATTCCACATCGGGAGCACTGCTGTGATGTGTTTCGGGGATTCACCAGGGCCACGCGTGAGCCAGCCTCTTCCGCAGTGCTTCCGGATGATCGCGATAAATGTATTCTGGGCGAGAACGGCCTATAAGGGTATCGGTGGCGTGCGGCAAGAAGCTATATCGAGGATTGCGGGTCGAACCGCCATCTTATCCGTTTAAGATGTACCTACCGCGGCATGCACTCCCGGAAACGGGGGTGTGTGAGGCCTGCGGGGGAACGTGGAGAAGAGCAGAACCCTGATCTCTTCCATCTGCCAGCTAAATGACGCTGAATCATCGAAAGGATCATTATATCGAACAGGTGAAACCAGGGTGACACACCTGAGCCAGAATCGGCAACGCAAGAAGAAATCATCCGTTGTTGCGCGGCCGCCCTCAAACGGGTAGCAGAATGCGCGATTCGTATGCGGCGAAAGCCGCACGTAGGGTTCCTGGAGGGGGAAGGGTGGTAACACCCTCTTCCTATTCGACGACAGGCTGTAGCCCGCCATCGAAATGGCGGGGATTAGCCCCGTTTTGATCCATGTCTGCAACCAGCGCCTGATCCG
>LFRN01000052.1:0-1927 GCA_001512375.1 Candidatus Methanoculleus thermohydrogenotrophicum
CAGGTGTTGTGCCGCACGAGGTCGAGGAACTCTTTTCTGAGGCGGGGGTGTCTCTCTTTCCCACCTCAAAAAAGGATATCAGGACTGACTGCACCTGCCCTGACTGGGAGAACCCCTGTAAACACATCGCAGCGGTCTACTACCTCCTCGCAGAGCGGTTTGACGAAGACCCCTTCCTCATCTTCACCCTCCGGGGGCGAAGCAGGGATGAGGTTATGGAAGCGCTCAGGGAGCGGAGGGCGGCAGCTGAGCCTGAGGCAACGGTGGAACGGGTCAGCCTCTCCGCAGATCGCTTCTGGGGGGGTGATGGTACGCTTGCCGGGTTTGGTATCAACATCACCGGGAACGTCTCGAACGAAGGAGAGGTCCTGAAGATGCTCGGCGACTCCCCGTTCTCGATCCGGGGTGAGAACCTCTCTGCGATCCTTGCGCCAGCCTACCCGGCGGCGCAGAAATATGCGCGGAGGATCGCAGGCATCCCGGACCGGTCGGGACCGGGAGAAGAGCCAACAACAGACGGGGAGGGAGGTCACACGGGGAAGTCCGCGAAGTGAGGTAGCGGACCGGTCACCTCTCCTATTTCCGCATCCGCACCGTTCGCGCACCTTGCGGCAACGCGCGAGGCAGGGGTGTGGAGACGGCGATGCGGCCTCGCGTGGAAGTTCGCGGAAGGGGTTTTCTGCTCACGTCTCCGTATCAGGGACTTTCTGCCCCGCTCCGGCACCAATCATTAAGGTTCCGCAACCAGAAACAAATACCTGGTGTTTCCATGAAACCAACGCAGCCAGTCAAACCGAACAAAGATGTAACGGTGCTCCTTGAGTCCATGAGCAGGACCGGTTTCCAGGGAAGAAAACTCGGGGAGTCACTCGGCGTCTGGACCAGGATGGTCAGAGATCCGGACTGCACGATATTCATGGGGCTGTCGGGCGCGATGATCCCGGCAGGTATGCAGAACATACTCATCGAACTCGTCAGGCATCGCTACATCGATGTCCTTGTCTCCACCGGCGCAAACATCTTCCACGACACCTGCGAGCATCTCGGCGTCCGGCACTACATCGGCCACCACCACGCAGACGACGCGGCGCTCTTTGAGGAGGGGATCGACCGCATCTACGATGTCTTTGCATACGAAGAGGAGTTCCGGAGCGTTGATGCAGAGATCGCCCGGTTTGCCGACGAGATCGCACCGTTCCGCGGATCTTCGCGGGAGTTCATCCGACGCCTCGGGGACTGGCTCCGCGAACAGAGACCGGAAGGGCGCTCGCTCGTCGCCACCTGCGCTGAGCGCGACGTCCCGATCTTCATCCCGGCTCTTGGCGACTCCTCCATCGGCATCGGCCTCGTCATGGCACGCCGGCGCGGGATCGACGTCGATGTTGACCAGCTCGCCGATACTGATGAGATTACGCGCATGGTCGAAGAGTCGCAGAAGACCGGTGTCATCTACATCGGCGGTGGCGTGCCGAAGAACTTCATCCAGCAGACCCAGGTCATCGCCTCGATTCACGAGCAGCATCTCGGTGGACATGCCTACGCTATCCAGTACACCACCGATGCCCCTCACTGGGGCGGACTCTCAGGATGCACGTTTGAGGAAGCAATCAGCTGGGGCAAGGAGGCGCCGGAGTCTCTCCGTGTCCAGTGCTTCTGTGATGCCACGATTGCACTGCCTATTGTCGCGTCAGCACTCATCGGGAGCGGCGTCGAGCGGGCCGCCCGCAGAAAACCGTAGGATTGCCACCCTCTGCACAGCCCCTTCGCGAAGTCTGTGTTCTTTCTCCCCTCACAGCCCACCCTTCGTGCCCTCCCGCGCACTTCTGCGAGCGGCTGGAGATCACATCCCGCGCAGCCTCAAGTTAAGGTGAAATGCTCCACCAGGAAGCACGCGATGAGAGCACGACCGGTTCGCTCGGAAAGGTAT
>LFRN01000052.1:1988-14229 GCA_001512375.1 Candidatus Methanoculleus thermohydrogenotrophicum
CGTACCTCACTAAAACTTGTAGGCACAAGTAACAGAATGCTGTATCTGGAGCAGCACCCAGGTGTTGCGAGTATCGAAAGATGCGAAATTCTATGTTGAGGTAGCCAAGCCTGGTATGGCGCAGGTTTGCTAAACCTGTGTCCCTCTGGGACTCGAGGGTTCAAATCCCTCCCTCAACGCTTTCACCGACAACGTCGATGATGAGGCGAGCACATGGACGAAGAAGAGATAAGATACTTTGTTCGAATCAGGAATACTGATCTCGACGGCACGAAGGCCGTGCACATCGCACTGACCGGCATCAAGGGCATTGGTCGACACACGTCACGCACCATCGCCACGCTTGCCGGTGTGGATCCCCACGCCGTGCTCGGCAAACTGGACGATGAATCGATTGGGCGGATTGCAAGCGTCGTCGACACCTACACCGAGCAGGTGCCTGAGTGGATGGTAAACCGTCCAAAGGACGTCTACACCGGAGAACCCCGCCATCTTCTCGGGACCGATCTCACCATGGCGAACAACGACGACGTCAACCGTATGCGCAAGATGCGCAGCTACCGTGGCATCAGGCACGAGACCGGACAGAAGGTCCGCGGCCAGCGCACCAAGTCCTCCGGAAGAACAGGCATGATCGTCGGCGTCAGCAGAAGGAAAGTATAGAGTGGTGATTGAGTGGGATATCCCGGAAAGAACTATAAACAGTACGCGACGCCCAAGCGGCGGTTTGAGAAGACAAGAATCGAGGACGAAAAGCGGCTCATCATCGAATACGGCCTCAGGAACAAACGTGAGGTCTGGAAAGCCCAGAGCGTCATGCGAAAGTACCGGACTGCCGCCCGCGAGCTGGTGGCGATGCGGTCGGCGGGGATCAACCCCGAAGAGTATGAGAAGAAGAAAAAACAACTCATCAACCACCTTCATCGCTACGGCCTCGTTGGTGAAGACGCCGATCTCGACGACATCCTCGCCCTGAAGGTCGAGCAGCAGCTCGACCGCCGCCTCCAGACGCTGGTCTACAGGAAGGGACTTGCACGCTCACCCAAGCAGGCCCGCCAGTTCATCACCCACGGGCACATCGCGATCTCTGGTCGCCGCGTGACCGTGCCGAGTTACCGGGTCGAGAGAGCCGAGGAGCCTGAGATCAGCTACTACGGTCCTTCTCCGTTTACGAACAGCGTTCACCCGGAGAGAGCCAGGATCTCCCGTGCAGGAGTGAGGTAACACCATGGCAGACGAAAAATGGGGCATCGCGCACATCTATGCCTCCTTCAACAACACCATCATCACCATCACCGACCTCTCAGGGGCCGAGACGGTGACCAAGAGCAGCGGCGGCATGGTAGTAAAACAGGACCGCAACGAGAGCTCACCTTACGCAGCCATGCAGATGGCAACCCAGGTCGCGCAGAACGCGCGCGACAAGGGTATCACCGGCGTCCACGTGAGAGTGCGCGCACCCGGTCGAGGGAAACAGCGAAGCCCCGGCCCTGGAGCCCAGGCGGCGATCCGCGCCCTCGCCCGTGCAGGGATGAAGATCGGCCGCATTGAGGATGTTACCCCGGTGCCCCACGACAACATCCGCGCCAAGGGCGGCCGGAGAGGCAGGAGAGTGTAATGGAGATAGCGTTTTCTCGACTGGACGAGAGGGTCGCTAAGTTCACCATAAGCGGCGTATCCACATCGTTTGCCAACATGTTACGGCGGGCAATGATCAGCGAAGTGCCGACACTCGCCATCGAGGACGTCCGTATCTACGACAACTCGAGCGTTCTCTTTGACGAGATGCTGGCGCACCGGCTGGGGCTCATACCCCTGCGAACCGACCTGGACCGCTACGTGCGGCGCAGCGAGTGCACCTGTGAAGGCGCGGGCTGCCCGCTCTGCACCGCAACCTACACACTCTCCGTCGAAGGACCAGGGACAGTCTACTCTAGCGATCTGATACCTCAGGACCCCGATGCCGCACCGGCAGAGGAGAAGATCCCTATCATCACCCTCGACAAAGACCAGAAGGTCGTGCTCGAAGCACACGCCATCCTCAACACCGGGAAAGAGCATGCCAAGTGGCAGGCGACGACCGCCTGCGGCTATAAAAACTATCCATCGATCACCGTAACCGAGAAGTGTGACGGATGTGGCATGTGCATCGATGAATGCCCACGAGGCGTGCTCGAGCCTGGGGATGGGAAGGTTCGGGTCATCGGAGGGCGACTGGAACTCTGCTCCCTCTGCAGACTCTGCGAGCGGGCATGCCTTGCCGGCGGCATCGGCACAGAGCCGGCTATCCATGTCGGTGCTGATGAGAACCGGTTTATCTTTGTGGTGGAAGGTGACGGATCGATGCCTGCCCGGGAGATCATCGAGAGAGCGCTACAATACATCCAGAAAACATCAGATGACCTGGTAGACGTGATAAACGAGATAACGGGAGAGGGGATTGAATGACGAAGAGAACCACGAATAAGACGAACCCCCGGCTTGCAGCCCTCATCGTGACGCTGAGAGACGCGTCGCGCGTACATGAGGCGAATATCTGGCGTGAGATCGCAAAGAGACTGGATGCGCCCCGGAAGAACTACGCCGAGGTGAACCTCAGCAAGATCGATCGGTATGCAAACGAGGGCGAGACGATCCTGGTGCCAGGCAAGGTGCTCGGCAGCGGTGCGGTCAGCCTGCCGGTGAAGGTCGCCGCGCTCGACTTCTCCGAGGCCGCGATGAACAAGATCATCCGCGCCAACGGAACATGCATGACCATCGAAGACCTCATTCGAGATAACCCGAAAGGGAGTGGGGTCCGGATCCTCAGGTGAGACGAATGGTTACGGTTATCGATGCAGACGGATTACTGCTCGGAAGGATGGCCAGCGTCGTCGCAGGGCGCGCGCTCGCCGGCGAAGAGATCGCCATCGTGAACGCAGAGAAAGCAATCGTCTCCGGGGACCGCGCGCACGTGCTTGAGACCTACTACAAGAAGCGCAACCGGGGCTCCCGCGAAGGAGGTCCATTCTACCCGCGGCGGCCCGATCACATAGTCAAGCGCACCATCCGGGGCATGCTCCCGTACAAGCGCAAACGTGGTATCGAAGCGTTCAAGCGGATCAAGGTCTATGTCGGTGTTCCGGCTGAGTTTTCCGGGATGGAGCGCGAATCCCTGGAAGCGGCTCACATCAGCCGGCTGAGCACCCCGAAGTACATAACGGTTGGAGCCATCAGCACCAACCTCGGAGCAAAATATTAAAATGAGGTGATGGAATGGCAAAGATCATCAATACCAGCGGTAAGAGAAAGACAGCAATCGCCCGGGCGACCCTGAAACCCGGCAACGGTCGGATCCGCATCAACTCCGTGCCTCTGGAGATCTACGGGACTGAACTGATGCGCATGAAGATCGCCGAGCCGCTACTGCTGATTCCAAACGCACTCGATGGCGTCGATGCGACAATCAATGTCACAGGCGGCGGCGCAATGGGCCAGGCCGAGGCGGTGCGCACAGCACTGGCGCGCGGCATTGTGGAGTGGCACAACGATCCACTGATCAAAGACGCCTTCTTGGCATACGACCGCACTCTGCTCGTAAATGATTCACGGCAGAAGGAGCCCAAGAAGCCGCACGGCCCGGGTGCACGGGCAAGGTTCCAGAAATCCTACCGGTGAGGAGAAAAGGGATATAAGGAAAGCAGGTACATTATTATGATACCCGTACGATGTTTTACATGCGGTAAGGTCATCTCCCCGGCCTGGAAAGAGTTTCAAGAGCGGCGGGATGCAGGCGAGGATCCTGGTCGGATCCTCGACGACCTCGGCGTGGAACGATACTGTTGCAGGCGGATGCTGCTGACGCACAAAGAAATAGTGGAGGACCTGAATCCGTATCAGTGAGGGGTCGTAGGGTAGCCTGGACCATCCTATGGCGTTCGGGACGCTGTAACCTGAGTTCAAATCTCAGCGACCCCATTTTATTATTAAAAGGTTTTGAGGCCGCACGATGGAATCTTATACTCGATACGAACGAGCGCGGATTATAGGGGCCCGCGCTCTGCAGATATCGATGGGTGCACCGATTTTGGTCAAAACAACAAAAACCGAACCGCTTGAGATCGCACTGGAAGAGTTTGATCAGGGCGTGATCCCTATAACGGTGAAGAGAAAGTAGTGATCTGATGACGACCATCGAAGAGATTACCTTGAGGACTATCCTGGACAGCCGGGGAAACGAGACCGTCGAGGCCGAAATCCACACACGTTGGGGCTTTGGCCGGGCTGCGGCACCCAGCGGCGCCAGCACCGGGACCTATGAGGCCAGGGTGCGGCCGCCACGCCAGGCTATCGAGGATGCAGAGAAGAACCTGATTCCATCACTCATCGGTGAGGATGCTCGCGACCAGATCACGTTCGACGCACGGCTGCGGGAGATCGACGGAACACCCAACTTTAGTTCGATCGGTGCAAACATTGCGGTAGCACTCTCACTTGCGTGCGCAAAAGCAGCTGCATCGTCTCTCGATCTCGAACTCTTCCGCTACCTGGGCGGCGTATTCGCCGATAAGACGCCCCTGCCCCTGGGCAACATCATCGGCGGAGGCGCGCACGCGCAGGGCGCCACGTCCATCCAGGAATTCCTGGTGGTTCCCACCGGCGCTTCCGGCGCATCGGAGGGAGTCTTCGTGAACGCTGCTGTTCACAGGGCAGTGAAGAAGATCCTGCAGACGCAGGGCAAACTCTCAGGGAAAGGGGATGAAGGTGCCTGGGCACCCGCGATATCCGATACCGAGGCGTTTGAGATCGTCAGCGAAGCGATCGCTACCGTCTCTGACGAGACGAATGTCGAGATCCGTATGGGGATCGACGTGGCGGCAAGCGAACTCTGGGACGGTAACCAGTATCACTACAAAGATGCTATACGGACCCGCGAGGAACAGATCGCCTACATGGCTGACCTGGTCGACCGCTACAACCTCATCTACATCGAAGACCCCCTCTACGAGGAGGATTTCGAGGGGTTCGCTGACCTGACAGCAGCGGTGGGGGATCGCTGCCTGATCTGTGGAGACGACCTCTTCGTGACCAACGTTGAACGGATAACAAAGGGTGTTGAGACCCACGCGGCAAACTGCGTACTGATCAAACCAAACCAGATAGGAACGCTCACCGAGACCTTCGAGGCGATACGCCTCGCCCAGAGGAGCGGCATGGAGACGGTCATGAGTCACCGGTCAGGAGAAACTACCGATGAGACGATCGCCCATCTGGCCACTGCGTTCGAATGTATATTCCTCAAGACCGGTGCTGTCGGCGGGGAACGGATCGCCAAACTGAATGAACTGATTCGTATAGAGGAGCTGATCTAGCTTGACTGGAAACGAACTGGAAATCGAACTGAAAGAACCACTGATACCCGTGGAAGAGTACCTCGCAGCAGGTGTGCACATCGGCACCCAGCAGAAGAGCAAGGATATGATGAAGTTCATCTACCGCGTCCGCGGAGATGGGCTGTACATCCTGGACATCCAGGCCACCGACGAGCGGATCAAGACCGCTGCGAAGTTCCTCGCACAGTATGAACCGGCGAAGATCCTGGTCGTCACCTCCCGGCAGTACGGCCAGTACCCGGCGAAGATGTTCGCTGATGCCATCGGCGGTATGGCGGTCATCGGCCGCTTCATCCCTGGAATGCTCACCAACCACCGCCTGGACAAGTACATCGAGCCGGACGTGATTGTGGTGACCGACCCCATCGGTGATGCACAGGCGATCAACGAGGCGGTCCAGACAGGCATCCCCATCGTCGCTCTCTGCGACACCAACAACATGACCAAGTATGTCGACCTGGTCATCCCCACCAACAACAAGGGCAGAAAGGCGCTCTCGATGATCTACTACCTCCTGACAAAGGAGGTGCTCCGCCTGCGTGGAGTGACCACATCGCTCACGCCCGAAGACTTTGAGACAGAGTTATAAGACACAGAGGCACAGAAGCTCAAACATTGATGGATATGCGGCCATGCAGTGTAGCAGGAATGTTCTATCCTGCCGAGCCCCGGCATCTGGAGCAATTGTTGGAGGCGTTCTTTCAGAAAAAAGCTCCACGCATCGATGCCCGGGGCATTGTTGCTCCTCACGCAGGCTACATCTACTCAGGGGAGACTGGAGCCCGTGCCTTCTCTACCATACCACCTGATTTTGACGGCACATTTGTTGTCATCGGTCCGAGCCACCGGGGGTATATGACCTGTGCCTCTGCCGTGCCATGGGAGACACCGCTTGGGATTGTCGATGTCGATACACGGTTTATCGAAGCGCTGGATATCAGGATAGATGAGATATCGCACCGGAATGAGCACTCTATCGAGGTACAGGCGCCTATCATCAAATACCGGTTCCCGAGGGCGAGGATTGCGCCCATCATGATGGGAGACCAGGATTACACGGCAGCGATAAACCTTGCAGAGCACCTGCTCCGGGCGATAAAAGAGACGGGAAGGAACGTGCGGGTCGTCGCCTCGAGCGACTTCTCTCACTATGTCCCGGACGAGGTTGCCCGCAGGCAGGACCTTTACGTGATCGATGCGCTCAAAAACCTGGATGTACGGGAGTTTTACCGCCGGCTCCTGGAGACCGGCGCCACGGTATGCGGCTACGGCCCGATCGCGACCATGTGCATCACCTGCCAGAGACTCGGTGCAGAGCGAGGGGAACTACTGCAGTACACGACCAGCGGCGATGTGACAGGAGATTTCAATCAGGTAGTGGGGTATGCGGCGATAGCGGTGGTGTAATTGGCAACGTGGAGCGCGCCGGGCAAGGTCTTCCTCTTCGGCGAGCATGCAGTGGTCTACGGGAAACCCGGGGTAGCGATGGCGATCAAGCCCCGTGTCTTTGTCACGGTGAGGAAATCCCGCAACCCAGCACGACCAAGATCGCCCTACATCAACGAGTGTTTCAAGCGGATGGGTGTCAGGGGGAGCGTCTACGTCCGTTCGCAACTCCAGAGTTCATCAGGGCTCGGGTCGTCGGCAGCGGTGACGGTGGCGACCCTCTGTGCGATCAACGATGAGTTCAACCTCGGGCACACCCGTGAGGATATCGCGGATATGGCGTTTGCTATCGAGAAGAAAGTCCAGAGAGGGCGGGCAAGCCCCACCGACACCTACGTCTCCACAAACGGCGGGATTGTGCTCATCAGCGGCGACTCCAGGCGGAGGCTACCTCCACAGGGGCTGCAGCTTGTTGTGGGGAATACCATGGTGCCGCACAGCACCGCAAAGATGGTAGAGATGGTCGGGAACCTACGGAAGAAACACCCCGAGATCGCAAACCCGATCCTGGACGCCATCGAGGCCGTGACACTTGCCGCTCTCCACAACATCCACAACCCAAAGAAACTGGGACAGTGTATGGACATAAACAACGCCCTCCTGGAAGCGCTCGGCGTGGGGCACCCCGCAAGCAGTAGACTTATGCTTGCCGCACGGGCAAGCGGCGCCTATGGGGCGAAGATCACCGGGGCTGGCGGCGGGGGGTGCATCATCGCCCTCTGCCCAAAGCGCGCAAAGAACCGGGTCGCCGGTGCCATTGAGGCCTGCGATGGAAGGGCGATCATCACCACCATCGACACCGTCGGCGCAAGAAAAGAGAAGCATGACTGAGACCGTGATACTGAAACTGGGAGGGAGCGTGATCACCGACAAGTCGGGGGGATGTGCAATCGATCACGCTCGCCTGCGCGAGATTGTGGACCAGATAGCCGCACGGGGCGCCCTGGCGGCACTTGTGCTTGTCCATGGTGCGGGGTCTTGCGGGCACCCTGAGGCCCGGCGTTACCGCATCAACGACGGCCTCACGACAGAGACTGTTCCCGGAGTCTACCACACACACGCTGCCGTCCTGCGCCTGAACGCCGCGGTCGTCGACGCCCTGCGGGATGCGGGCGTCGAGGCGATCGGCATCCATCCCCTTGATCTGGCTCTCGCCGAAGGTGGACGTCTGGCCTCGCTGGAGACCCGCCACATCGCCGAAATGATCAGACACGGCATTGTTCCCGTGCTGCACGGCGATGTGGTGATGGACCGCCTGAAGGGAGCGTGCATCGTATCGGGCGATCAGCTGGTGACCCGGCTTGCCATCGCTCTCAGGAGCAGGCGTGTGGGGCTTGCGACCGACGTCGCAGGCGTCCTGCAGAACGGGTCGGTCGTTCCGCGTATCGACCGGAATGTGGCAGAGACGCTTGAGATCGGCGGATCGGGAAACACCGATGTGACCGGGGGCATGCAGGGCAAGATCAGGGAACTCCTGGCACTTGCCGATGCCGGCATCGATTCGCATATCTTCCATGTCTCGAAGGTCGGCCGGTTCCTGGACGGCGCGGAGCATGGCGGGACGATCGTGACCAGAAGAGGCGTATCATGAGAGCAAAGACCGCCACATCATCACGGAAACGGGATCACCTCGTCATATGTTCTGAGGAACCCGTTGAGGCCGGTGACGCCGGATTCGGGGATGTGCGGCTGGTTCATAACGCCTTCCCGGAATGCGATATGGATGCGATCGAGACCGGGACCCGGTTCCTCGGCGCAACACTCGCCTCCCCGCTCTTCATTGCAGCGATGACCGGAGGACACCCGGACACCCACGAGGTGAACCGGCGGCTCGCATGTGCCGCCGAACGGTATAACCTCGGTATGGGTGTCGGTTCTCAGCGAGCGGCACTGGAGAATCCCGAACTGGAAGAGAGTTTCGTCGTCGTGCGGGAGGAGGCGCCACATGCCTTCCTCTGCGCAAACCTAGGGATCATCCAGCTCCGCGACCACGGTATTGAGTGGGCAGAACGGGCTGTCGAGATGATCGATGCAGATGCGATCGCCATCCATGTCAACTCGCTCCAGGAAGCGATTCAGCCGGAAGGCGATCACAATGCGACAGGGTGCCTTGAAGCACTGTGCAACCTCTGCGATGAGTTCTCCTACCCGGTCATCGTGAAGGAAACTGGTTCGGGCATATCAGCCGAAACTGCGAGGGCAATCTGGGAAGCAGGAGCAAGCGCCATCGATATCGGTGGATATGGAGGGACTTCCTGGGCAAAAGTCGAGTGCCTCCGGGCAAAAGACCCCGGTCTCGTCAAACTCGGGAAAGCGTTTCTCTCCTGGGGCATACCGACGGTGGTGAGCCTCTGCGAGGTGCGGACGACAGGAGGCCCAATTATTGCAACGGGCGGGCTGCGTTCAGGAATAGATATAGCAAGTGCAATCGCGCTAGGGGCGGATCTGGGGGGTATGGCGCTCCCTCTCTTAAAGGCGGCCATGGTGAGCGATGACGCGCTCTTTGCAGCCATCGAGGCGATTCACCGCGAACTCCGCGTTGCGATGTTCCTGACGGGATCCCGGACGATACGGGAACTCGGGCACGCACGGACGTATATAACCGGATTGACCCGGCAGATGATTGAAGAGATCAACTAAAAATCCACAAGGAGGATATATGGATATTGAGATTATAGCAGTGGGCGGATATGACGAAGTCGGCAGAAATATGACTGCCGTCCGCTGCGGGAAGGAAATTGTCATCTTTGATATGGGCCTGCGCCTCGACCAGGTGATGATCCACGAGGATGCTGATATTGAGAGCATGCATTCCCTGGACCTGATCGAGATGAAGGCCATTCCTGATGACACCATCATGAATGCAGTAGAAGGGAGTGTCAAGGCGATCGTCTGTTCGCACGGGCACCTGGACCATATCGGCGCGATACCGAAACTCGCGCACCGCTACAACGCCCCGATCATCAGCACACCCTATACCACAGAACTGATCAGGCAGCAGATTGCGGGTGAACAGAAGTTCGGGGTGAACAATAAACTCTTCGCCCTGAGGACCGGGCAGCGCTATACCATCTCCCCACATCTCACGCTCGAGTTCGTGCGGAGCCAGCACTCGATCATCGATACCGTCTTTCCGGTCCTGCACACGCCGCGGGGCGCGGTCATCTACGCAAACGACTTCAAACTTGACCGGACGCCGGTGCTCGGGGAACCACCGGACTTCGCCCGACTGCGTCAGATCGCGAAGGAAGGCGTACTCGCCCTGATCGTCGAGAGCACAAACATTGAGAACAAGGGACGCTGCCCGAGCGAGAAGATCGCGCGTGACCTGGTTCGGGACACCATCACCAGTTACGAGGATGATAAGAGCGGTATATTTGTCTCGACGTTCTCGTCGCACATCTCGCGCATCAAGACCATCGCCGAGTGCGCTCACGAGATCGGCAGGAAACCGGTCCTGCTCGGGCGGTCGATGGAACGCTACAGTTCGGCTGCTGAACAACTGAAACTGGTCGCGTTCCCTGACACGCTCTCGATGTTCGGCAACCGCCGGACCGTTGACCGGACGCTGCGGCGGATCATGAAGACCGGGAAAGACAGGTTCCTCCCGATCGTCACCGGTCACCAGGGGGAGCCGGGAGCTATCCTGACAAGGGTGGTGATGGGAGATACCCCATATAGACTGGAGAAGGGCGACAAGATCCTCTTCTCAGCCAAAGTGATCCCGAATCCGATGAACCGCGGGCAGCGCTATCTGCTTGAGGCCCGTGCCAGGATGGCAGGCGTGCGGATCTTTGATGAGCTGCATGTCTCGGGCCACGCATACCGGGAGGACCACTACGAGTTCCTGCACCTCATAAGCCCCCAGCATGTCATCCCCGCCCATGGTGATATCGATATGACCGGCGGTTATGCGAGGTTTGCAGAGGATCTCGGGTATACCCTCGGGAATGATCTCCATATCCTGCGGAACGGACAGAAGGTTCTGGTGAAATAGGAGAGATGGTATGACGACGCTTGAAGCCTACCTGGAGAAGAATGCTGACAGGATGGACAAGGTGATCAACCGTTACTTTGGGGACGTTTACGGTGACCTCTTCCGGGCGAGCGCCCACCTGCTGCTTGCGGGTGGCAAAAGGCTCCGTCCGGCGGTTGTTATCCTCGCTGCGGATGCGGTGAAGGAGGGGAGTTCGGATGACCTGATCCCTGCGGCTCTCGCACTTGAACTGACGCACAACTTCACCCTGATCCATGACGACATCATGGACGGAGATGTCACCCGGCGCGGTGTCCCGACGGTGCACACAATCTGGGGCGAACCAACGGCTATCCTTGCCGGGGATGTGCTGTATGCGAAGGCGTTTGAGTTTATCTGCCTCTCTGATGCCGGGAATCACGAAAAAGTCCACGCGGTGAAGATGCTTGCCCGGACATGCACCGAGATCTGCGAGGGGCAGAGCATGGATATCGCGTTCGCGGCGAGAGAAGACGTCTCTGAGGCGGAGTACCTGGAGATGGTCAGCAAGAAGACCGGTGTGCTCTATGGCGCGGCTGCCGCAATCGGCGGGATCCTTGCAGGCGCAAACCCGATCCAGGCCGACGCCCTCTACCAGTTTGGGGTGAACAGCGGTATCGCCTTCCAGATACAGGACGACCTGATCGATCTCTACGCAAGCAGCGAAGAGAGCGGGAAGGACCGTGCATCAGATATCAGGGAGGGGAAACAGACCTTGATCGCGATCAAGGCACGGCAGAAGGGGCTGGACCTCGCGCCGTATCGGAGGGATCTCTCGGGCGCTGAGATCGACGGCCTGATCGCCCGGCTCGAGGACGCAGGCGTCATCGATGAGGTCAGAGCAACGGCGGTCGAGCGGGCGGGCGTGGCAAAGGCGGCACTCTCGGTCCTCCCTGACTCCGAGGAGAAGCGCCTGCTTGGGGAGATCGCGGACTTCTTCATAAACCGGGGTTTCTGAGATTATGACCACTGATCTCGAGCATCTGCTCTTCATCTACGCTCTGCAGAACGCAGTGAAACATAACAGTGCCCCAAAGAGCGGGGCGGTCATCGGCACGGTGCTCGGGAAGCACCCTGAGTTCCGGAGCCGGGTCCGCGAGATCGGCCCTCTTGCGCAGAGGGTGATCGCGGAGGTGGCGGCGATGACCGGCCCTGAACGGAAGAGTCGTCTTTTAGAGATCGCTCCCGAACTCCTGAACGAACTCACCGAGACCCGTGAACACTCGAGGGAGCTCCCTGCCCTTGAGGGGGCGGAGAACGGCGTTGTGATGCGGTTTGCGCCAAACCCGAGTGGGCCGCTGCACCTCGGTCACGCCCGCGCCTCTATCCTGAACGACTATTATGTCAGGCGGTACGGGGGGCGGTATATCCTCCGCATCGAGGATACGGACCCGCGAAGGGTCGATCC
>LFRN01000052.1:14240-17178 GCA_001512375.1 Candidatus Methanoculleus thermohydrogenotrophicum
CTACCAGAGCGACCGGCTTGATATCTACTACGACTGGTGCCAGAGACTCATCGAGCTCGGCGGTGCTTATGTCTGCGTCTGCGACGCTGAGAGGTTCAGGGAACTCAAACTCAAGAAGAAGGCGTGTCCCTGCCGGGGGCAGACGACGGAGGAGAATCTGGACCTCTGGCAGCATATGCTCGACGGTGAGTTCTACGAGGGTGACGCGACTGTCAGGGTGAAGACAGACCTCGCCCATCCCGACCCGGCGATGCGGGATTACTCGGCGATGCGGATCGTGAATACGCCCATCCATCCCCGCGTGGACGCGACGGTCTTTCCGCTGATGAACTTCTCGGTCGCGGTGGATGACCACCTGCTCGGGATCACCCACGTGATCCGCGGGAAGGACCACATCGCAAATACCGGAAGACAGCGGTACATCTTCGGCTACTTCGGCTGGAAGCCGCCGGTCTACTACCACTACGGCCGGATGGGGATATCGGGGGTCGTCCTCTCGACGTCGAGTATGCGGGAGGGGATCAGGAACGGTGTCTACACAGGCTGGGACGATGTCCACCTGGGCACGCTCCGGGCGATCGCGCGCCGGGGAATTCAGCCTGAGGCGGTCCGGGAGGCCATGCTCGATATTGGGATAGGGGATACCGATATTACGTTCTCGTGGGAGAACCTCTATGCCCGGAACAAGGAGATCATCGACCCAAAGGCGAACCGCTACTTCTTTGTGCCTGACCCGGTCGAGGTTGTCGTGGAAGGGGCTCCCCGCCACGAGGCCCGCGCCGCCCTCCACCCGAACGATCCCTCCCGGGGGGTCAGGACTCTGGTCACCGAGGGAAGGGTTCTCCTCCCGAAGAGAGATATTGAGGGGCGGAGCATGGTCAGGTTAAAAGATCTCTACAATGTCAGGATCGCGTGGGACGGGGACGTTCCGCATCTTACCTACGCTGGGGAGTCGCTTGAGGATGCCAGGCGCGAGAAGGCGCCGATCATCCAGTGGCTGCCGGCGGACGCGAAGATCCCCTGTACCCTTCATACGCAGGAGGGGGACGTCGAGGGGTTCTGCGAGCCGCTGGTCGCAGGAGAGGTGGACCGCGTCGTCCAGTTCGAGCGGGTTGGGTTTGCGCGGGTCGACTCGGTGACCGACGGCCGGGTGGATGCGTTCTTTGCGCACCGATGAAAACGACCCTGGCTCAAACCCCCCAGTCCCTTCTCCTGGACCAAAACCCCAATCATTCTGTTTTTGTAACAGGTCAGGACCCCCTTCACTGATCCCTTGCTCTTACCCATCACATCACAATCCCCCATTTCTGAAAATACGCCCATACAACCGTTAGATCTTTATATAATGAGAGATAAATGGATATTCAGGTTATGTCATCATGGAACGTGACGATATTCTTGCACTGATACAGAACAACCCTGAAGCGATCGTCACGATCATCCAGCGTCTGGAAGAATTGGTGAAGCAACAACAGGCCCGGATCGCTGAACTCGAACGACGTTTCACCATGAACAGTCAAAACAGCAGTCGTCCCCCATCCACCGATGGCTTCAAACGACCTCAGAGGGAGCGTAAAAAGACCGGGAAACGTCCTGGTGGTCAAGAAAGGACATGAAGGCCGGACGATTGAATGGTGTGAGACCCCGGACATCATCCAGACACACCGCGCAGATGTCTGTGAAGAATGTGGTTCATCCCTTGTTCTCGTCCCTGCCTCCTCTGTTCAGAAGAGACAGGTTCATGACATTCCCCCGCTCCGGATAGTTGTTACTGAACATCACGCTGAAACGGTCGTCTGCCCACACTGTGGTCGGATACATGAAGGGTCATTCCCCGAGGAGGTTCCGGCTCACCTCCAATACGGCTACAATATCCGGGCGTTGATGGTTTACTTCTGCATCTACCAGTTGCTTCCGTATGAACGTTCAGCGGAGATCTTCACGGACCTCTTTGGGTGTTCCCCGGTCAAGGCAACCCTGATGCAGTCCGTTTCAGCCTGTGCAGCAAACCTTGACAGTTTTGAAGAAGAGGTGAAACACCTTCTGCAGGGAGCACCTGTTCTGCATGCTGGGGTCGGCGGTAATCCCGCGGATAGGGTTTCCCGGAGAACATGCCAAACGATTTGAGGATCCGCCGGACCTGGTCCAGACTGTAACTGACGCCGAACTGCGACTAGATCCGGTGCTGGACTTCGGCGGTCGTCCAGTCTTCTTTCTCCCGGAGTTTTTCAAGCAAAGCGGCTTTCTGCTCGTCAGTGAGTTTCGAAGGGTGGCCGCCGGCATACTTCGGAACCAGCCCGACCGGCCCCTCCTCGTTCCAGCGTTTCTGCCAGTTGTAACCGGTCTGATGAGAGACCCCAACAGCTTCCGCAGCGTCGACAACGCTCATTCCCTTCTACCGTAGCCGAATAAACACGAGGCGCGGGATCACCTGGGGCAATCCTTTGGGGTGCTTGATCTGTTTATTCAGGACAGAAAGGGGAACGTGCCTGACGATCGCGATCTGTTCACGCCCAGCCATAGAGGTATGAGGAACTCAAGGTTCAAAAAAGGTAACTATTCAGGGCACCCGATGAGCCGCCGTCGGCATGAAGGGTGTTCCCTCAAACACCCTTCTCAGTTCCGGTAATACCGGGCGATCATGCTTCTTGATCGTCGATATGAATCCTCTGACCCTGCAGAAATTCATAGCCCCCTCCTCACTCCGGAATACTCCGGAGATCTTCTGTTTCAGCTTCATCATCCGAAGGTCTCTCTCGGCCTGATTGTTGGTGAAGGGGATGGTGAAATCCTTCATGAATACCAGGATCTCTTCCTGGTACTTGCGACAACGATCCAGGAGATTCTTTGCTTTCGACTGTTTCTTTCTCCCATGCTTTCCCTGTCCCCCTGGGGTCTCGGAGATTTTCGTTTCCTCCTCCGCTGCTTTGAGAATCTT
>LFRN01000129.1 GCA_001512375.1 Candidatus Methanoculleus thermohydrogenotrophicum
TGGGAAACCCTATCCGCGGGATTACCGCCGACCCCGGGATGCAGAACAGGTACTCAAAAAAACTCCCGCGGATGAGCAAGAACACGGTGCCTGGGTTCTTGGATGAGTGCTCTCCTCAAACAACGGCCAATACCCGGCGCATGTGGTCGTTTGAGCTACCCCGATGGTGAAAAATACCACCAAGATCCGCGCCAACACCTTCGGCATTCTTGTCGTCAATGGCACCTCCACCATCACCTTTCGAGAGCGTTCAGGCAAGCAAACCCGGGGAAACGGCTGATCGTCGTGCTGGATAACCTCAGTTCGCACCACGCGGTGCTGGTCAAAGCGTAACGCCGCCAAAAACAATATCCAGCTCGTGTATCTCCCGCCATACTCCCCGGATCTCAATCCCATCGAGCAGATCTGGCGGGCGATCAAGCGAGAGGTCGCAGCGACCTTCATAATGAATTATGAGCACCTCACAACCGTAATTGCAAGGGCGTTCGAGATACTGACAGCAAAAAG
>LFRN01000163.1:0-555 GCA_001512375.1 Candidatus Methanoculleus thermohydrogenotrophicum
TTCGTGAACGATTCTCGTTTGAGGGGGTTTTTCTCCTCATACTCCTGGTCACAATCGCCCTTCGTTTTTACTTTCTCGACCTGAAATTGTTTCACCACGACGAGGCTATCCACGCGTGGTTCTCGTATCGACTGCTGACCGAGGGGACCTATATCTACGACCCCATGTACCATGGGCCGTTCCTCTACTATACAACGGCCGGGATATTCTCGCTCCTCGGGGACTCCGATCTTGTAGGCAGGATCCTTCCAGCGCTCTTCGGCACCCTGATCGTCCCGCTGCTCTACCCGATCTACAGACTCGGCTACCTTGACCAGAAACAGACCCTGGTTGCGGCGCTCTTCCTTGCGGTCTCGCCGAATATGGTCTACTTCTCGCGGTTCCTCAGGAATGATATCTATATCGCTTTCTTCACGATGGCGCTGCTTGTCGCCCTCCTCTACTACTTCGAGCGGGGGCAGGTGAGATATGCACTGCTTGCTGGGGCAGCGGCGGGTTTCGGGATGTCTGCAAAGGAGAACATGCCGATCGTCCTCCTGATCTTTGGGGTGTTCA
>LFRN01000163.1:594-2778 GCA_001512375.1 Candidatus Methanoculleus thermohydrogenotrophicum
GTCTTCTACTCGTCGTTCGGTGCCCATCCAGAGGTGCTTCTGGACGGGTGGCTCCGGGCAATCGAACACTGGACCGCCATGCACCAGATGCAGCGGCTCGGGGGGCCACCGTACTTCTATATCCTGCTCTTCATACTCTACGAGATCCCGATCCTGGCCCTCGCCGTCGTGGGTGTCCTGCAGTTCTTCGATGTCCCGGGCATCACCAAGAGGTGGCGGAGTCACCCCACGGAGATGGATGCAGAGGGAGCCGCGATGGGGGAGGAGGAGATCCCCATCGCACCGGAGACCCGGAGTTTGCGGGACCGATTCCGCGGGCTCTTCAACCGCGGCAGGGAAGTTGGGCCAGTCAACCGGCAGGAGGAGTTTGCCAGGTTTGCGATATTCTGGATGCTTCTTTCGCTTGCTGCCTACGCCTATATCGGCGAGAAGGTGCCGTGGCTGATCCTCCACCAGCTCCTGCCGATGATCTTCGTCGCGGTCTACGCGATGACAACGAGAAAGGCGATCATCGCTGTTGCGGCGAGCGTCTTCCTGGTCGCCATGACGTTCCACGTGGCGTTCACCCCGGCAGATATCAACGAACCCATCGTGCAGGTGCAGAACTCCGAAGACCTGCGGGATGTTTTTGCGAAGATCGATGCCGCAGACCGCGTGGCTGTCGCGAGCGAGACCTACTGGCCATTGCCCTGGTACTACCGGGGCGACCAGGCCTCGAAACTGAGTTATTACAGTAAGAAGGTGGATGAGTCGACGATCTACGCAGGCGACTTTGATCTCGTGATCACCCACGACGCTGACACCTACCCGGCCCTGGAGGGCTACACGAAGGAGACCTACCGGTTGAACTACTGGTTCTCGTATACTGAGAACAAGGATAGACTGCTTGAGTACTACTTCCTGCGGAATGGAAAGGTGGGGAGCAGGAACCTCGAGGTCTTCTCGAGGGTTTCATCGGGGACGGCCGGGTAGGTGCGGTGGATCCCGGCAGGGTCTCTCAGGATCTTTTGCCTGTTGCACCGCCAGGTGATCCTCCTCACAGCACCGTGCGTGGACGGGCTACCGGGACGCTCGTGTAGTAGTAAGCGGGCGGCATCGCTGCCAGGATGCAACTGATACATCACCGCCCATGGAAGGGAGGCTCGAACTCAAACGTTCACTAAGGAGCGCGTCGCATCCTCAACCCTCTTCGCCGCCTGGCAGGTGTTGCCTATCCTTTCCGGGGCCTCCATGACGACCAGGATCTTCATCACCTCTCCCGGCCGGCTCCTGCCTGGAGGCCAGGAACTGATCGTACCTCCGGGCCTTCTCGTCGCCGCGCGTGCAGTAGAATGCTGTGTGCAGAAGCCCGGTCTCCAGCGGGACCGGGCATGTGGGGCAGAGGCATCTGACCTCGTGACTGATGCAAATGATGCTCATGCCGGTAAAGCAGAAGAAACTCTGCTCCAAGTTTTTTGCGCATTCGGTGAAGGTCGGGCAGTTCGTGCAGATGCACTTCGCCCGCTCAGCCCGGAGGGTATTGATGCGCTCGGCAAGGGGCATCTGCATCATCCTCTGCACCAGTCGCTCGAACGTGTCCATGTTATCACTCTCTCCGGGTTCGTGCTACCTGCTACATGCGGGGATGTATAATAAGGTTGCCTGTTTGAGCATGGGGGCGTGGGTTGTGCCGATATGGGTTCAAGATCAAGATATGGCTCATCCCACCATTTTAACTCAACAGACGAGAAGTCCCCTTGCGCAGGCCGGGGGATGAGAGCCGTCATCGAACCATGGCAACCTTCATAGTTTCCCCCGTTCAGTCCTAACTATGGACTACCGACTCGACAAAGGTGCTCATTCGGTCTATGCTATGCCTTGCACTACCATCTTGTGCAGTGCGTCAAGTACCGGCGAGCGGTCTATGTCGATGATCGGTATGTGGATCTCCTGAAAACCAAGATTCACAACATATCTCAGACCTTCGGGGTTGAGGTCACCGATATTGAGTGCAGCACGGATCACTTCTATATGCTGTTCAAGGCCGGGCCCACTCTGGATCTCCCGAAGTACATCAACGCCCTGAAGACCGTCACCTCCCGGGAAAATCCGGCGAACCTTCCCGGAAGTCAAACAGGTACTCTGGCGTGATGCGTTCTGGTCGCCGGCCAGGTAACCCTTGATGTCCTGAAAAAGTATGTAGAC
>LFRN01000079.1:0-6078 GCA_001512375.1 Candidatus Methanoculleus thermohydrogenotrophicum
CAAAGAGGTCCCGGTGCAGGAGTTCTCGATACTCAGGCGAGACGGCAGCACCTTCCCGGCCGCCGTGGCGGTCTCAATCTCACGCGACCCCGCCGGCGGGATGGTCGAGTACCTCTGGTCCATCCACGATCGATCTGGGCAGAAAGAGGTTGAAGAAACTCTCCGCGAGAGCAGGGAGTACTACCAGGAACTGACCGCGAACATCAGCGACGCCTTCATCACCCTGGACCGGGAGGGGCGTATCATCTCCCGGAATCGAGCGGCGGCCCGCCTCTCTGGCAACCCCGAGGAGGTCCTCGGAAAGAGCATCTACGACGCCTACCCTGATCTCCGAAATGAGACGATTATCGGGCTCTTTCGGGAGGTCCTCGAGACCGGTCGGCCCGGCGCGAATGAGTGCAGGTTTCACCTGCATGGTCAAGACCACTTCTTTGAGGTGCGCGCCATTCCCACCCGTGAGGGCATCTCCATCCACATCTGTGACATCTCAGACCGCCGGAAGGCCGAAAAAGCCCTCCAGAAAAGCGGGGAAGTGTGTCGGAGAGTCATTCAGGGTCAGACCGAGATGATCTGCCGCTGGCGCCCGGACGGTACCATCACCTTCGTGAACGATGTCTACGGCCAATATACCGGGACTCCACGAGGAGACCTCATCGGGCGGCATTACGCCTCAGCCGTCCCGGCCGACGACCTGGCCCGGATCCAGCAGACCTTTACCTCTCTCACCCCGGATCACCCGGTATTGACGACCAATCACCGGGTGGTCACAACTGATGGCAGGACCCAGTGGCATCAGTGGACCGATATGGCGTTCTTCGATGAACAGGGCTCTGTCATCGAGTACCAGTCGGTGGGCCGGGACATCAGCGACGCACGGATGGCGAAGGAAGCGCTCCTCCTCGCGAACCGGAAACTCAACCTGCTCTCTGACGTGACCCGACACGACATCTTAAACCGGCTTAACGTGCTCTCTGGCTACATTGACCTCTCCCGTGAGCAGACTGACGACCCGGAACTGCTCTGGTACTATCAGAAAGAGGAGGAAGCAATCCGTGATATAAGGCGTTACATGATCTTCACCGGGGAGTACCGGGATATCGGTGTAACTTCCCCGAAGTGGCAGGACGTCTCAGATATCATCAGGCAGGCGGCGGCCGGGCTCGATTCCGGGCAGATCACCGTCGAGGTGCGGACCGGTGATCTTGAGGTCTATGCCGACCCCCTCATCGTCAGGGTCTTTGCAAACCTCATCGATAACTCGCTCCGGCACGGCGGAGGCGTCACCCAGATACGGGTCTTTCCTGAAGAATCAGATCCGGGAATCAGCATCATCTACGAGGACAACGGCATCGGCATACCCTACCCGGAAAAAGAGGAGATATTCAGGCGAGGGGTTGGGAGGCAGACCGGGCTTGGGCTCTTTCTTGTCCGGGAGATCCTCGCGATCACCGACATCACCATAGAGGAGACCGGGGAACCGGGCGAGGGCGTGCGGTTCGAGATCGGCATCCCACCAGGATTCTACCGGTTCAACGGTCCCGACCAAGCTCGGTGAGTTTCATCTCGGCCTCGTTGAGGAGATCCTCGCACTGTTTCACGAGGAGGGCGCCGCGCTCGTACATGGCGATACTCTCTTCAAGGCTTCCACCTCCGTCTTCCAGCTTCCGGACAATCTCCCGCAGTTCTTCGAGCATCTCTTCAAATGTCTTTGTCATAGGTGATCTCCTCCACAATAGCCCTGCACTGGCCCCCCTTCATCCGCAGAACCGCACGTTCCCCCGGACTGAGGTCTCCAGCATTCTTCACGATCTTCCCGTCCGACTCAACGATGCAGTAGCCCCGGTCGAGGATTGCGAGCGGGTCCTTCCCCTCGAGATCCGCCCGGACCTCAGCGAGCCTGGAGCGCTCCTGCCGCACCCGGGAAAGCGCAGCCCGCCTGAGCAGTTCCTCATGCTCGGCGAGGCGCTGCATCCGTTCGTGAACCCTGCGTTCGAGTCGCCGGGGATGCATACGCGCCCGCAGATCCCCGACCTCGCGCCCCAGGGCCTCGATGCGGTGAGAGAGGAGCGCTTCCATCCTCTTCTCGTATCCGCGCAGTTCCTGGAGCACTTCCTGGCGATCGGGCACGGCCCGTTCCGCCGCGGCCGACGGTGTCGGCGCCCGCAGATCCGCGGCAAAATCGCAGAGCGTGACATCCACCTCATGCCCGACGGCGCTGATCACCGGCGTCCCGCAAGCGGCGACAGCCCGCACAACGTCCGGGTGGTTGAAGGGAAAGAGGTCCTCAAAACTCCCACCGCCGCGGCCGACGATGATCACGTCTGCGAGCCCGTCGATCCTCCGGATCGCTTCCGCGATCTCGGTATGCGCCCCGTCACCCTGGACAGCCGTTGGGGAGAGAATCACCTCAGTGGCTGGATACCGCCGGGAGATGACTGAGAGGATATCCCTCACCGCAGCACCGGTCGGGGAGGTAACCACACCGACCCGGCGCGGGAAGGCGGGCAGGGACTGCTTCCGCTCGGGGGAGAAGAGCCCCTCGGCCTCGAGCTCGCATCTCCAGCGCTCGACCAGCAGGTGACGCTCACCAAGGCCTGCCGGAAGCATCTCCCGGACAATCAGCTGGTACCTTCCGTGCGGTTCGTAGACCTCCACGGATCCCCAGGCAAGGACATCCATACCATTTTTTGGTGTAAAGCCAAGCCCTGAGGCGTAGGTGCGCCACATGACGCAGTTGATCATCGCAGAATCCCTCCCGTCCTGCTCGCTGAGCGAGAAGTAGCGGTGACCGGAGACATGGTTCTTATAGTTGGTCACCTCCCCCCGAACCCAGATCTGGCGCAGGCGATTATCGTCGAGGAGGTCACAGATAAGCCTCGAGACCTCTGAAACCCCGAGAATCTGGGTTCCGAAATGGTCTGGACGGCTGGAAGGCCCGCGCAACATCATCACAAATCTATTAGACCAATGATTTATATCAAGTAGTATTATGGGTCGTTTCGCCGTCTCGACAATGTTCTTCCATGAGTACCCGTGCGACCATATCTTTGACTACGTCGCCGAGGCGGGTCTCGACAGCCTCGAGTTCTGGGTCGAGACACCGCACTTCTGGTTTCGTAACCTCCCCGAAGACGAGCTTGCACAGTGTATCGCTGATCACCCGGAACTCTCGCCGATCAACGTTCATGCACCGTCGCTCGACCTGAATCCCTGTTCCGTCAACCCAAGGGTTGCCAGGATATCAGTTGATTTCGCCATCGAGGCGATCCGGATGGCGGGGCGGGTGGGTGCGGATGTGGTCACCGTCCATCCCGGCAGACGGACGGCAAAACGCCACCCGAGCGCTTACGACTACCGGCGGTTCGAGGACTACATCGCCCGGCTCCGGGAGGCCGCAGGGCAGACGGAGGTGAAAGTGGCGATCGAGAACCTGGAGCCCCGGATCAACTCCCTGCTCTCCACGGCAGAGGACGCTGCCGAGGTGCTCGAACGAGAACCCTGGCTCTGGTTCACGCTGGATATGGGACACGCCATGATGACATCCTGCGAAGAAGTGGTTCGATTCATCGACCTCTGTATAGACCGGATAGCAAACATCCATGTAAGCGCGATTGGTGGAAACGGGCGGCCTCATCACCCCATCCACAACGACTCCTCTGCTACCCGGGTACTCGCAGAACTTGCCGACCGCGGCTACGATGGATACCTCACCCTGGAACTCGAAGATTTGACTTTTCCAGGCCCCCTCTCCTCAGAGGAGAAGATTGTGCTCCTGACGCAGGAATTGGAGGTATTAGAAGCGATATTCCGCTGAAGCGCTGGTTTTATAATCTCTGCGCACAACATAATTTATATATCCTCAACAATTTATTGGATAATAGATACAGAGCCGTTAACTGCGGCGTGGAGTAAATGGTAGTCGTAGACCTTGTGACCATAGAGATTATATTATTCTTTATCTGTTTACTCCTCTCGGGTTTCTTCTCAAGTTCAGAAGTTGCTCTCATATCGATAACCCGGGCGAAAGTTCATGCGCTCCTCAACCAGGGTCGAAGCGGAGCAGAAGCGCTCGACACCCTGAAACGGTCGACTGATGACGTCCTGATCACCATCCTCATTGGTAACAACGTCGTCAACATCGCCGCGGCGTCACTCGCAACCGCGATCGCCATCGGCATCTACGGCGACGTTGGTATCGGGATAGCGACCGGTGTCACCGTTATCCTGATGCTGATCTTCGGCGAGATCGGACCGAAGATGTACGCCTCCCGCCATACTGAGGAAGTGGCGCTCCGCGTCGCCCGGCCCATCCTCTACCTCTCAAAGGTGATCTACCCTGTGCTCTGGATCTCTGACCGCATCAAGCAGCAGTTCGCCCCCAGGCCCGGGGTGACCGAACCGGTCGTCACCGAAGAGGAGATCAAGGAGTGGATCGATGTCGGCGAGGTGGAGGGGACCATCGAGGAAGAAGAGCGGGAGATGCTCTATTCAGTGTTGCGCTTCGGCGACACGACGGTCCGCGAGGTAATGACACCCCGGGTCGATGTCGTCATGATCGAGGACACAAGCACGCTCGAGAACGCCCTCTCCATCTTCAACGAGACCGGTTTTTCCCGGATCCCGGTCTATCACGAGCAGATCGATAATGTCGTCGGCCTCTTAAACGTCAAGGACATCTTTGCGGCAGCCTTCCGTCGGCAGATGGACGTGACGATCAAAGACCTGATGTACGAGCCCTACTTCGTCCCCGAGAGCAAGAAGATCGACGAACTCTTAAAGGAACTGCAGGTGAAAAAACAGCATATGGCGGTCGTCCTCGACGAGTACGGCTCATTTGCCGGCATCGTGACAGTCGAAGATATACTTGAAGAACTGGTAGGTGAGATCATGGACGAGTTCGATGAGGAGGAGCCTGAAGTACAGCAGATTGAGGAGGGGGTTTACCTGGTTGATGCGCGGGCATGGGTGGAACACCTCAACGAGGACCTGAACCTCAATCTCCCGCTGACTGACTCGTACGAGACCATCGGCGGCCTTGTTATCGACCGGCTGGGGCATATTCCCCGCCGTGGTGAGGTGGTCAGGATAGAGGAAAGCAACATCGAGCTCGTGGTGGCGCAGATGCGGGGGCGGCGTATCGTCAAGGTGAAGATGATCATCGCCCCCCCTGACGAGCCAAAAGAGTCTGGATGAGGATGCACCGGTCAACTACCACCGGTTGAAACCGGTGGCTTGCGAACGGCCAAGCGAGACCAAACAGTAGACCCGGAGGCGATCAATTGCAGCAGCGTTTCGGGCTACATGAACGGGTGGGTGCTTCCCTGGCCTGTCCCTCTTCCGAGCACGCCAAAACCCGATCTGCTCTCTGGAGCACTAAGCCCGTCTCGCAACGCCGAAGGGGAATGTAACCCCGGTTCGACCGGGAGAAGGTAATACCTGCCATGCGTGTACCTGTATCAGATACCAATCGAAGACCGTTGATGCCGACGACCCCGGCACGTGCCCGTCTCCTCCTCAAGCAGGGGAAGGCGAAGCCGTACTGGAACAAACCTGGCATCTTCTGTATCATCCCGACCTATGAAGTACAGCCGGATAATAACCAGCGATTGGTTGTCGGGCTCGACCCCGGCAGTTCGTTTGAGGGCTGGTCGGTGGTCGGGACCAGAGAGACTGTCGCAAACGGTATGTCGGAGGCTCCAAAACACGTCAAGAAAGCAGTTGAAACTCGAAGGACCATGCGTCGCGGCCGTCGTCACCGGAAGTGCTGGCGTCGTCCTGCCCGGTTCAACAACCGGCTCAGCGGCCGGCGATTCCTGCCACCGAGCACGTTTGCCCGGTGGAACGCCAGGATCCGAATTCTGGACCAGTTCCAGAAGATCCTGCCGATCTCGGCCGTGGTCGTGGAGGATGTCGCGGCAGTGACAAAGAAGAATTGTCAGCGGTGGAACAAAAACTTCTCACCGTTGGAGGCCGGGAAACGATGGTTTTATCAAGCGATCAGGGATCGCAGACTCGAATCTACACCTGCGCGCGCGGGATATGAGACAAAAGAACTCCGGGACTGGTTCGGCATGAAGA
>LFRN01000079.1:6249-6859 GCA_001512375.1 Candidatus Methanoculleus thermohydrogenotrophicum
TGACCAGAATCGCATGGAGAACAGAATGGTATGCCGGGATAGGCAGACGGCATTCCTCCCCAAGCTTGCGCAGGGGGTCTCCTGCCTGATACTTATGAACCCAGGGATATCTGTTCACAAAAAAAGAATTGCAGTGCTCGCCTCGGGGAGAGGATCAAACTTCCAGGCAGTGATTGATGCCATCGCGGCGGGGGATATCCCAGCGATCTGCATCGGCCTTATAACTGACAATCCCCGCGCATACGCGATAGAGCGGGCCAGGGCTGCCGACGTGCCGGTGACGGTCATTGATTATGCGCGGTTCCCCTCGAAGGCCGCCTATGAAGAGGTGCTCCTTGCTGCGATGCGAAACTGCCGGGCAGACCTCTTTGTCCTCGCAGGCTACATGCGGATCCTCGGCCCCGCTATCGTGCACGAGTTCCCGGGCCGGATAATGAACATCCACCCTGCCCTGCTCCCGGCATTCGCCGGCCTGCATGCCCAGCGGCAGGCGATCGAGTATGGGGTGAAGGTTGCGGGATGTACCGTTCACCTCGTGGATGAGGGGACGGATACCGGCCCCATCGTCATCCAGCGATGCGTGCCGGTCCTCCCTGACGACGATGAATCG
>LFRN01000079.1:6901-26901 GCA_001512375.1 Candidatus Methanoculleus thermohydrogenotrophicum
CCCGGCATCAAATTCTTATACTTTTCCCTCAATCTCAAGACTTAACATCTGATGGGCGGATCGCACCATGGCAAATATAACTCGAAAATCGGCCTCCCGGAGGCTCGCACGGGAGAGGATCGAGATCCTCTTTGCACGTGCAGCGGAGTTCTACCCTGAAAACCCCCTATGGAGCAACCGCTGCGTGGAACTGGCACGAAAGATTGGCATGCGTCATCGGATACGGATAGATCGTCACCTGAGACGCCAGTTCTGCCGCCGGTGCAACACCTACCTGGTTCCGGGGTCGAATGCACGAGTCAGGATCCACCGGGGTCGCGTGGTCGTCACCTGTCTTGCCTGCGGGCACCAGTCAAGGTACCCGGTCGGGAGGAGGCCTCGGCCATGAGCAAAGAATCGTTCCAGGATCTCAGGCCCACCGTCTGGATCGGGAAGCGGGGGGTAACGAGCGTCATAATCGATGAGATCCGGCGCCAGCTCAAGGTCCGGAAGGTCGTGAAGGTCAGGTGGCTCCGGAATACGGAGGTCGATCCTCGGAGAATAGCGGCATCGGCCGATGCGGATCTCCTGGATGTCCGGGGACGGACACTTGTCCTCGCTGAGCGGCGGAGCCGATCGCCAGGCCGCGATTCTCGAAATATATAAAACACTACTGGACGAATATGTAAAGACTATTAGCTATAGTGAGGTTCATCTATGACAACTGTATACGACATTCCTGCGGATATGCTTATCCGGCAGGTAGCAGAAGAACTCAAAAAAAACCCGCATATTCAGCCCCCGGACTGGGCCGGTTTTGCGAAGACGGGGGTACATAAACAGATGCCTCCCGAGAACGATGACTGGTGGTATGTGCGTGCGGCGTCGGTCTTCCGGCGCGTCTATATCGATGGCCCGATCGGGACCCAGAAGATGCGCACCATCTACGGTGGCAAACGTGATCGGGGTTCAGCCCCCTCGCAGTTCCGACGGGGAAGCGGTTCGATCATCAGGAAGGTTCTTCAACAGCTCGAGGCGGCTGGTTATGTCTCACGTACCGGTGAGGGGCGGGTGGTCACCGCGGCTGGCAGGTCGTTCATAGACAACGTCGCACACAGCCTGAAAACTGAGGCCACCAGAATTGCACCAGGACTTGCGAAATACTAATTCAGAGGAGGGATGATTGATGGTAGACGACGAACTCGCGGAACTCCGCCGCCAGCGGATGGAACAGCTGCAACAGCAGGCGATGGAGCAGCAGGCACTGGAAGAAGAGGCTTTGCGCCAGCAGCAGATCGAAGCGCAGATCCGCCTCGCACTTATGGAGATCCTCGAGCCTGAAGCGAGGGAGAGGCTCAATACCATCAAGTTGACCCGACCAGAGTTTGCGAGAGCGGTTGAGCAGCAGCTGGTGATGCTGGCCCAGAGCGGGAGGATCCGGCAGCGAATCACCGATGAACAGCTCAGGAGCCTGCTTGCACAGCTAACACCGGCGAAGAAAGATTACAGGATTACACGAAAATAATGGAGGCGGGTGTGCTCTTCTCGGGAGGGAAAGACAGCGCGCTGGCGGCGATCCTGCTTGCGCGTGATTATGGTGTGGAGTTGAATACCTGTGTCTTCGACCCCGACCGGGAGGTCCCGGGGGTACAGGCTGCAGCGGCCGCCCTGAACCTCCCCTTCCGGAGAAGGGTGCTCGGGAGAGACCTCCTGGAGGAGGCCGTCGACCTGCTCCTCTCGTGCGGTTATCCAAACGATGCGATCAACATGATCCATCGGGCGGCGATCAAGACCCTTGCGGGCGAGTATACAATCATCGGCGACGGTACCCGCCGGGACGACCGGGTCCCCCGGCTCGAACGGTCTGAAGTGCAGCACCTGGAGGCTACCACCGGCTGCTCCTATGTCAGACCGCTCCTCGGTTACGGGAAACCGGAGGTGGAGCGCCTCGCAGGGAAGCTGCTCGTGGTGCAGTATGGGGAGGCTGGCAGTATCGGGAGCGGTGACTATGAGCAGGAGATCCGCCGGGCTGTCCGTGCTCGCGGCATCGATCCGGCGTTGTTCTTTCCTCCCCGCCACCTGCATTCGCTGGTGGTCGGCAGGAGGGAGACCTGAAAGATTACTGGAGAGAGAGTGTTATGAGCAAGTTAACGAAGGGCCGGAAGATCCGGCTGGCGAAGGCATGCGAGCAGAACCGCCGCGTGCCGGCATGGGTGATGATCAGGACCAACCGTACGGTTGTGTCGCATCCGAAGCGGCGCAACTGGAGGCGGAGTACCTTAAAGGTGTAGAACTATGGCAGAGGCATTGAAGGAGCATATCTATGTCATCCCTCTCCGCGAGGTGAAGCGCGCGCCCCGGCGGAAACGGGGCAACACCGCCATCAAGGATATCAGGACGTTCCTCGAACGACACATGAAGAGCGAGGACGTCAAACTGGATCAGAGCATTAACGAGAAAGTCTGGGAGAACGGCAGTGGAAAGCCCCCGCGAAAGATTCGCGTCCGCGCGATGAAGTTCGAGGATGGGCAGGTCCAGGCCGAGCTTGCCGAGGAGTGAAATGACGGGAACGATCGATCTCGACGGCGACCCAAACATCGGCGTTTACGCCCGCGTCTTTGAGGACGTGGCAATCGTCTACCCGGGGGCGCCGCGGGAGTTCACTGACGCTCTCGCGGAAGAACTCGATGTCGATATCGTGGCCACCTCTATCCAGGGGAGCATCATCATCGGCTCGCTTGTCGCGGGGAACAGCCAGGGCCTGGTCGTCAGCAACCTTGCGACCCCCGACGAGGTGGCGACCCTCAAGGAACACCGGGACGTTCTCATACTTGAGGGATCCATGAACGCGGCAGGCAACGTGATCCTCGCCAACGACCATGTCGCTGCCGTCCATCCCGACATGGAGATCGACGTTGCTGAAGAGATCGGATCGTTCCTCTCAGTGCCGGTGGTCCGGCTCTCGCTGGGGGGCATCAAGACCGTCGGTATGGCTGGATACGCAACCAATAAGGGGATCCTCGTCCATCCGAGGGCCAAGGAGACAGAGATCGCCGCCCTTGAGCGGGTGGTTGACCTTCCCATCGGTCTTGGTTCGGTAAACATGGGCACCGGCCTCGTCGGCACCGGGCTCCTTGCGAACAGCAAGGGGTATATTGCAGGATCCTTTACGAGCGGGTTTGAGCTGGGACGAATAGAGGAAGTACTTGGGTTTTTGGAGTGAATGAGTCATGGAGAACCAGACGTTTGAAGTTGTGGGCGCGTGTATGATCAAAAACGAGTGGAAACCCTACCGGAAGGTAGTCACGGCCCCGAACGAGAACCAGGCGAGGGAGCGGGTTCTTGCTGATATCGGGAGCAAACACCGCCTGAAGAGAAATTATATCACCATCGAGTCGATTAACGTAGTAGCGGGTGAATAACGTGGAGCAGGTAGATCCCCGCGAGATACAGACTCTCCAGATATATTTGAACGAGTACGGGCAGCAGATAGAGATCCTGACGCAACAGCTTGCGATGATCGAACAGCAGCGCCTTGAATCCGCTGCCGCAATCGAGTCCATCCAGGCTCTCCAGGAGAGTGAGGACGGGATCGTTCTTCTTCCCATCGGGGGGGGCGCTCTTCTCCGGGTGAAGGTGCTCGACGCGGGGCATGTCCTGGTAAACCTCGGGGCCGGCGTCTCTGTCGAGCGAGCAAGCGCGGACGCGGTGGAGTACCTCCAGGATCGGATAACGGAACTCGAGGCACTGGGAAAGAAGGTCGCAGGCTCCATTGAGCAACTGCAGGGGCAGGCAACGCAGATCTCGCGGCGCCTCGAGGCTGCCTACCAGGGTGCCCGGCAGTCCCGGGCAGGCCAGAGCGGATCCTGATGTTTGATTCCTTAAAGAAGAAACTTCAGAATGTAAAGACGAAATTTGCCTCGAATATCGAGGAGGCTGCTGAAGCCGAACCGGCTCCACAACCAGCAGAGCAGCCGGCAGAGCCCCAACCCCTCCCAGCGCCCCCTCGGGAGGAGGAAGCACCCGCGGAGGAGCGGGATAAGCCCACGCTCTTCAACAAGGTGAAAGTCCTTGTCCGGGACCGGGAGATCCTTCTCCAGGAGAAGGATATCGAGGAGCCTCTTTTTGAACTTGAGATGATCCTCCTCGAGAACGACGTCGCACTCCCGGTCACAGATGAGATCATCGCCCGGATGCGCAAAGACCTGGTAGGTCGGCACAAAAAGATCGGCTCATCAGTTGATGATCTGGTCACCTCCACCCTCCGGTCCGCGCTCTGCGGGGTGCTGGGTGAAGGTCTTGACCTGCTCGACTACGTCAGGGAGAGCGAGCGGCCCGTGAAAATACTCTTTACCGGCGTGAACGGGACCGGGAAGACAACAACCGTCGCAAAGGTCGGCCACTACCTCCAGAAGAACGGTTTCTCGGTGGTCATCGGCGCAGGGGATACCTTCCGTGCAGGGGCAATTGAGCAGCTCAGGACCCATGCCGACCGCCTCGGGATCAAGGTGATCCATCACCAGGCGGGCGCCGATCCCTCCGCGGTCCTCTTCGACGCGGTCCAGTATGCGAGAGCGCATAGCATCGATGTCGTCCTCGCTGATACCGCCGGCCGGTTCCATAACCGGGCGAACCTCATGAACCAGCTCGAGAAGATCCGGCGGGTCATGAAACCCGATCTCGTCGTCTACGTCGATGAGGCGGTGGCAGGGAACGATGCGGTCATCAGGGCTGATGAGTTCAACCGGACGGTCGGCACCGACGCGGTCGTCCTGACGAAGGCTGATATGGATCCCAAAGGAGGCGCCGCCATATCGATCGCGCATACCATCGGAAAACCGATCCTCTTCCTCGGGACCGGCCAGGGGTACGATGATATCCTGCCGTTCGAGCCCCGGGTTGTGGTGAACGAACTGCTGGGAGATGGGACCTGATGCTCGATAATCTTAGCACATCCTTGAAAGACGCGGTCAAAAAACTCGCCGGTAAGACGGTGATCGATCGGGCCGCGGTCGATGAACTGGTGCGCGACCTGCAGCGGGCGCTCCTGCAGGCCGACGTCAACGTCAAACTCGTGATGCAACTTTCGCAGGCGATCAAACAGCGGGCTCTCGAAGAGGAGCCGCCGAAAGGGATGGGCGCAAGAGAGCATGTCCTGCGGATCGTCTACCAGGAACTCGTCCGACTGATGGGGACGCCGGGCGAGGTGACGCTCGGGCCCCAGACGATCCTGATGGCGGGGCTGCAGGGGAGCGGGAAGACGACGACGACCGCAAAACTCGCCCGCTTCTTCCAGCGGAAAGGGCTGCGGGTCGGGGTGATCTGCGCCGATACCTTCCGGCCCGGTGCATATGACCAGCTCAAAACACTCTGCGACCGGATCGGCGTCCCCTGTTTCGGTGACCCGGATGAGACAGACGCGCTCGCGATCGTCAGGGAAGGGTTACCCCGGTTCCGCAAACAGTATGAAGTAGTCATCATCGATACCCAGGGAAGGCATGCCCTCGAAGAGCACCTGATCGAGGAGATTGTCAACATCAACAGGATCTCGCACGCAGACCACCGGTGGTTGGTGATCGACGCGGCGCTCGGGCAGCAGGCGAGTGAACAGGCCCGCCGGTTCCATGAGGCGATCGGGATCGATGGTGTCCTCGTCACCAAGATGGACGGCACCGCGAAGGGCGGCGGTGCCCTCTCGGCCGTTGCGGAGACGCAGAGCGGGATCGTCTTCATCGGGAGCGGCGAGACGATCGAGGACCTCGAGCGGTTTAACCCGGATGGATTCATATCCCGGTTGCTCGGGATGGGTGACTTAAAAGCGCTCGTCGAACGGGCCGAAGAGGCGGTCTCGGTCGAGGATATCGATGTCAACGCCATGCTCAAGGGCAAGTTCACGCTCCGCGATATGTACAAACAGCTTGAGGCGTTGAACAAGATGGGGCCCTTGAAGCAGATCATGAGTATGCTCCCCCTCGGCGGCATGCAGATCCCAGACGACGCCTACGATATCACCAGCACCAAGATGGCGCGCTACAAGGTGATCATGGACTCGATGACGCCTCAGGAACTTGACGATCCAGCGATTATTGGGAGTTCCCGGGTCCAGCGTATTGCTCACGGTGCCGGGGTGGCGCCGGAAGACGTCCGGGATCTCATCAAGTACTACAAGACGATGCAGCGCGCCCTGAAAGGCATGCGGGGTATGGGTGGCGGTAAGTTCAACATGCAGCGCATGATGAAGAAGTTCGGCAGGACCCCGTAAGCGATGAAGCGGTTTGCCGTCGTGGGCCACCGTGCCGCAACGAGCGGCACGTTCAGCCTCAACGATCTCCCGGGGAGCGCCGGGAGGATGGATATCCTCTGCCGCTGCATCAACTCCTCGTTCTTTCTTTCCCACGACCTCCGCCGGGATGTCGAGTGTTACCTCATCCTCTGCGGAGAACCCGACCCACCAAAGACCATCCTCTTCCGGGGAAGTGAGGTCCGCTACCTCTCGCCAGACGAGCGGAGCAGCGCCGCCCTGATCAAGAAAGCACTCTCGATCCCCTGCGGGGATGAGTTCCGGGAGTCAACCCCCGGCGTCTACGTCCGCCGCGGCGGACTCTCGCGCCTCCTCTCGGGGATCCCGTTTGCGGTCCTCGATGAGGCGGGGGAGGATATCAGGAGAGCCCCGGCATTGCCGGAAGCCTACCTCCTCTCCGATCACCAGGAATTTACCCCTGAAGAGCAGGAGATGCTCGAGGGGCGCGACCGCTACTCGGTGGGGCCGCTCTCCCTGCATGCCGATCACACCATCACCATTCTCTTAAACGAGATGGACCGGAGGGAATCTGGATGGATATCATTGAAGAGATAGAAGCGATCCTTGGGTATGGCGATACCTGCAACCACTGTCTTGGGCGATTCTTTGGCAAGCGGTCGTTTGGACTGACAAACGAGGAGCGGGGCAGGGCGCTTCGGATCACACACGAGATCGTGGTGAACGAACCGCACCGGGAACCAGCGCCAGAATCCTGCTGGATCTGCGGCGGCGAGCTCTCCCGCATAGATGCCTGGGCCGCGAAGGTTGCGGAGGCGGTGCAGGGGATCGAGTTCAAGACATTTCTTATCGGGACAAGGGTGCCGCCACTCATGGCAGAGAGTGAGGAGATGGTCTGGAGCGACCTATCCCTGCGCGACCCCGAACCCCTGAAGGCGGAGATGAACCGGGAGGTCGGTAAGGCTGTCTCGGAGCTGACAGGAAAGGAGGCTGACTTCACCAGACCTGATATTGTGGCGATCCTCGATCTCGCGGCGGAGACCGTCGAGATACAGGTAAACCCCGTCTTCTTTGCCGGCCGCTACCTGAAGTATGAGCGGGGGATCCCGCAGACCCGCTGGGACTGCCGGGCCTGCAGGGGAGTCGGGTGTGAGCGGTGTGGCTTCACCGGAAAGCAGTATGCGGACTCGGTTGAGGAGCTGATCGGACGGCCGGTGATCGAGGCCTTTGACGCCAGAGATGCCATCCTGCACGGCGCCGGCAGGGAGGATATCGATGCCCGGATGCTCGGATCGGGCCGCCCCTTCGTGATGGAGGTCGAAGCACCGCGAAAACGGTCGGTGGACCTCGTGGCGCTCGAGGAGGAGATTAACCGAAAGGCCGAAGGCAGGGTGGCAGTCCACCTGACCGGATGGGCGGACCGGAAAATGGTGCAAACCCTTAAATCAGACAAAGCGTATAAAAAATACAGGATCTTGGTCGAGATCGACGGCCCTGTAACGCCAGATGAGTTCAGGGCGGCCCTCGATCAGCTAAAAGGTGTAACAATACGACAGCGCACCCCAATACGGGTGTCACACCGGCGGGCAGATAGAGTTCGGGAACGACAGGTCATCGATATCCAGTGTACAGGCAGAATTGACGGCCGGTACCGGGTTGAGGTCGTCGGCGAAGCAGGCCTCTACATCAAGGAACTGGTATCAGGTGACGGCGGCAGGACCCGGCCCAGCCTCGCCCAGATCCTGGGGCGCACCGCACGTGTTGTTAGCCTCGATGTGGTGCAGGTCAAAACAACGAACGAGTATGGTGAGTGAATCTTATGGCACATCACAACGGACCACGCAAGAAGACGCGGTATAAGTTCAAGAAGGATCTCCGAAGACGCGGTATTCCCCCGGTATCCTCGGTGATTCAGGAGTTCGAGATCGGGCAGAGGGTGCATGTCGTGGTCGAGCCGAGTGTCCAGAAGGGCATGCCACACCGGAGATTCCATGGGAAGACGGGCACGGTCATCGGACGGCGCGGACGCGCATGGATACTCGAGATCAGGGACGGCGATACGGTAAAACAGGTGATTGCCAGACCGCAACATCTAAGAGCGCAGAGGGTATAATCCTCAACGGTAGTGATTGGCATGAAAGTGAAACGAATCGTTAGCGAAGAGCCGATACTGCTTCCCGAACTACGTGATACTCTTCTCGCCGTGGAAGCAGCCCGGCTCGAGTCTGGAGAGGAGATGTCCTACGAACTTCGTAAGAGCATCGAGCATGCCAATCATCTCGCAAAGACATCTGCTGAGAAGGCCCGCGACCTGGTCAACGAACTCATGAAGCTTGAGAAGATGAAGGAGGAGATCGCCTACCGCATCGCGAACCTGATGCCGCGGACCCGGGACGAACTGCGAGCAATTTATGCTAAAGAACGGTTCAACCTCACGACGGAAGAGCTCGACGAGATCCTTGATCTGGTAATGACCCACTTCTAACAGAAGGGGTGGTGTCAATGAAGACCGAAAAGAAAGAGGTGAACGCGGTAGTCATCGATATACTCCCCATGGGGTATGCCGATGACCCGCGTCCGGTTTATAAGCGTGAACCCATCGTCCTCGCGGTCGGAGTGGATCAGTTCAAACTACTCGAGCTCGTCCCGAAACCGGGTGCTGATATCCAGATCCATGACCGCGTCTACATCGGCGATGAGGAACGGGATAAGATCGAACGTGTTAAGCGGCGGATCAGCTACGACGACCTGACAGCGACGGCAAAACTGGAACTCCCGTTTGTGGTCGAGCAGATCGTCCTCGAGAACGAGAAGCGATTTGTCGACTTCTTCAATAAGTCTCTCCCTATCACGCCGAAGTTCCATATGCTCCATCTGCTCCCTGGCATCGGGAAGAAACTGATGTGGGAAGTGATTGAGGAGCGAGAGAAGAAGCCGTTCGAGAGTTTTGAGGATATCTCCCGGCGGATCAAGTCGATACCGCATCCAGAACGTATGATTATCAGCCGGATCCTGCGCGAGATTGAGGATCCGAACGAGAAATACCACATCTTTACACAGAAATGAGTGCTCCGAGAGATCAGCACTTTCTCATCGACCAGAGAGCTGTCGAGAAGATCGCCGGTTTTGTTGACGTTTCCGGCCGGAGGGTGCTCGAGATAGGACCTGGTGAAGGGGTCCTCACCCGCGCCCTCCTTGACCGGGGTGCAAGAGTGGTTGCAGTAGAGATCGACCCAGCTCTCGTGGACGAACTTGAGTTACTGTTTGCTGACGAGATCATGGAGGGACGCCTCGAGGTCATCCCGGGCGATGCAACAAAGGTGGACCTCCCGCCGTTCGATATTGTTGTCGCGAATCTCCCCTACTCCGCCTCTTCAAAGATAACATTCCGGCTGCTGGAGTCAGGGTTTGAGGTTGCGGTCCTGATGTATCAGAAGGAGTTTGCCCGGCGGATGATAGCGCAGCCCGGGACGCCCGGCGTCGGACGGCTCTCGGTGATGGTGCAGACGTACGCTTCAGTAAAACCACTGCTTGAACTCTCGCCGAACTCCTTCCGCCCGAAACCCCAGGTCCGCTCCTGGGTGGTCAGGATCACGCCGCACGAACCACCGTATCCGCTTGTGGATCGGCAGGTCTACGCGGACGTCGTCAGGGTGCTCTTCTCCCACCGGCGGAAGACCATCCGGAAAGGGCTCCGGAGCGGCAAGGGTACGTTTGAGCCTGAGGCGATCGAGCGGGCGATCGCGGGCCTGCCTGATGATCTCCTGCGGCAGCGGCCCGAGGACCTGATGCTTGAAGAGTTTGCGCTGATAGCAAACCGGATAAGCAGGTGCCTGAATGACGAACTGCCGGCAAACGGCTGACGCGATGAGGGACCAGGTCTATCCTCCTGCCGAGGATTCATTTCTCCTTCTTCGGGCGGCGCTCCGGGAGGTTCGTCCGACCGACCGGGTGCTGGAGGTCGGGACCGGGAGCGGCTATGTTGCGGTCGGGCTGACGAACCGGGCGGCGAGCGTGGTCGCGACCGATATCAATCCCCATGCGGTGAGGTGCACCCGTGCCCGCGGCGTTGCGGCGGTCCGGACCGACCTTGTTTCAGGACTATCGGGCCCCTTCGATCTCATCATATTCAACCCGCCCTACCTGCCGACGCTTCCCCGGGAGCGGATCGATGACTGGCTGGAGTACGCCCTCGATGGAGGGCCTACGGGGAGGGCGGTGATTGAACGGTTCGTCACCGACGCCGGCCGGGTGCTCTCGCCGTTCGGACGGATCCTGCTGCTCGTTTCCTCACTGACCGACCCTGACGCGGTGCGGGAACTCTTCTCCCGTCAGGGATTTGTCTCATTCATCGTCGATTCTGAGCCACTCGAGGACGAGACCCTCTACGTGCTCCGGGCGACGCGGGACCTCTGCCGGATGCGGAGCTGATGTTTCCTGGTGAAAGAGTAGAACCCCGGATGTTGGAGGATTACAGGAGTCCAGTGCGAAATCTGACTCAATGTTCGCTTTCCTTGAATGTACTCTATCGAGAATCGATGCACCGGCCCCCGTTCCCTACCAGAACCGATGCGTTCTGACGTAGTTCCGCTCGGCTTTCAGGATCTCGCGATAGAACGCGTCCCCTTCGGCCAGGGTTGCCAGGATCCGGGACGCCGCCTCCGGGCCGACGCCCTTTGCGGCGAGGGCGGTCACCGCCTTCTTCCCGCTGGAGAGGACGATGTTTGCGTTCCGCAGGAACCTGATCTCGATCGCCCGCTCCTCCTCAGACATGTTCTTCTTCCTCATCGCCGGGATGAACTGCTCATCCCAGGGTTTGAGCGCAGCGATGAGGCGGGCATTGCAGAGCGGGCACTGTGGCCGGTCAGGGACCCGCTCCACCACAGTCCTGCTCTTCCACTTCCGGCAGTGCATGCAGAAGAGGACGACATCCTCCTTCTCGAGGCGGCGCATCAGCGTCGCGATCACCGCCTGATCGATCAGGGGCGGCGGGACCATGTCCCGTGATGACGAGAGACCCTCGCTCCCGATCGGGCTCAACCCGCCGACAACGAGGGCTATCCGGCCGTCCCTGACCGCAGAGAGGATCTCCTGCGCTGCGTCCACATCCATGTAGTCGCTGAAGAGCTCCCGGTAGGCTTCGTCCGCGATAACAGTCTCGTCAAAGAGACTGATGAGTCGGTGGATGCTGAACCGCTCGTAGTCAGCATCAGCGTCGATGGCACCAAACTTCTTCGCCACCTGCACCAGTTTCCACTTAAAGAGCGCCGTCCGCTTCAGGGCGAGTTTCAGGACCCCGGGGAGGTGTGCGGGCTCCAGCCCGGCAATGGTCTCCTGGACTTCGAGCGCCCGGACGTTCTCAGGCAGGCGAAGGAGGAATCGGTAGGCACCGACCTCAATTCCGACGGTCGTCCCGTAGCGGGCCGAGAGAAGGACCGAGAGCCCCCGGGCCAGCGCCTCGTTTGCCTTATGCCCACCACAAACGTTGCAGACCACACCCTCATCCGCGTTCTCGAGGGTGATGAGCCGATCTGAGGCGACCGGGAAGTTGCCCTGATCCATCCGGGCAAGCATCTCTTCTGCGTACCGAATCGCGCCGGGATCGCTTGAATACCGGTCGAACTCCCGGGTCCTCCGGAGCGCCCCGACCTCCCGGGCGACGGCGAACGGCACCGGGATCTGCTCCCCCTCCCACGACGGAACCTCACCCTTCGCCCTGGTGGCCGGCTCGACCGTGACCTGCCCGTCCCCTATCTCGAGCACCCGCCAGAGCTGGCCCTTCGTGATAAAGACCGCGCCGGTATGCATCCACCCAACGACGAACGACTCGTCCAGGGTCCCGACCGTCCGGCGCGAGACGATATCGAAGATCTCCATCTTCCGTTCATCGTGGATCATCGAGAGGTTCTCAATGAGGTAGCGCCGTGCCCGCCCGGTCCTGATGATCCGGGAGCCATCGAGCCTGATCAGCCGGTGTTCCGCCATCTGCCTGCAGACGGCATCAAGCAGCGGCCCGCACCCGGCAAAGACGCTCGACCGCTCGACGATCTCGCGGACGCGGGATACCTCGATCTCCCCGTACTCGACCGCGATCGCCGCTACCTGGTTGGCGAGCACGTCTGCGGCGCCGGAAGGTGGGACGATCTGCTCGCACTCGTTTGCCTTCGCCCGGCGCGCGATCACGAGCGATTCCAGGAGATCGTCAAAACCCGTGGCGAGGATGGTGCCCCGCGAGACTGCATCGAGGCGGTGGCCGGCCCGGCCGACCCGCTGCACCAGGCGCGAGACCTGTCGGGGAGAGCTGAACTGGACGACGTGCTCGATGTGCCCGATATCGATCCCGAGCTCCATCGAGGATGTGGCGATGAGCGTCCGGATCTCGCCGTTCCTGAACCGTTCCTCGGCATCGACCCTGACGTCCCGGGAAAGCGATCCATGGTGGACTTCGACATCACCACGGGGGAAGATCTGGTGCCCGAGAGCCTCAGCGGTCACCCGTGTGTTGACGAAGACCAGGGTGGAGCCGGGTGCGTCCAGACATCTGTCGACGGCCCGGGTCTGGGCGGCGAAGTCTTCTCCGGCAAACCTGACGCTGATGTCAAGGTGACTTGCGACCGACACCTCGACAAGCGCAAACGGCCGGGCCCCGCAGAGGAACCGGCCGATCTCGTCCGGGTTCCCGACGGTCGCAGAGAGCCCGATCCGCTGGAACTCCCCAGCGTAGGCGGCAAGCCGTTCGAGCGCCACCGCGAGCTGGGCTCCCCGTTTGCTGTCTGCGAGTTCGTGGATCTCGTCGACGATGACGTATCTGACATTCTTCAAGTGCTCGCGGAGGCGCCTGCCCATGAAGAGCGCCTGCAGGGTCTCGGGTGTCGTGATGAGCAGATCGGGCGGGCTCAGCGACTGTTTCCTTCGTTCGTTCTGTGGGGTATCCCCGTGCCTAACCCCGACCGAGAGCCCGAGTTCCCGGCACCACCATTGCATCCGCGCGAGGATATCCCGGTTCAGCGACCGGAGGGGGGTTATGTAGAGAGCCTTAAACCCGGGTCCAGCGACCCTGAGGAGCCGGTCGAAGACCGGGAAGGCTGCGCTCTCAGTCTTTCCGGTGCCGGTCGGCGCTACCAGGATCAGATTTCTCCCCTCAAGGAGTAGCGGGATGGCCTGCTCCTGGGCCTCCGAGAGTTCGGCAAAGCCGCGTCTCCGGGCGACCTCCCGCACCCGGGGATCGAGGAGATCAGCCGCGGTCTCCGGGGCAGAGCGTGGCAGGGGAGCCGACGTATGTGCCATCCGCTAAAAACACCTCCGCAGTCTTCTCATCTATGCACCGGGAGAGAGGACCAAGCCCACTCCCCCACAGCCTCCCGACATCGATACCCCCGGCAAACTCGTTAAAGGCCGGGACGAAGAGGAGCCGGCTGCGGCTCTCCGGCGGTGTCTCCTCAGGGAGGCAGGATGCGGCGAGCCCCGAGTAGAGGTAGGCCGGCCGGGCGCGTGCAGCACACCCGACCGAATCGATGAGCGAGACGACCGGGTGGTGGTGACCGAGGATGATGAGGTGGCCGAAGAGCCTGGGGTCGGGGTGGGTGTGGCCATGGAGGTAGCCGACACCGTCGATGAGCGCACCGCCAGGGGGCAGAAGTTCTCCGGGCTCGAGGAACCGGCCGATGCCACCATCATGGTTTCCCGGCGCGACATGGAGCGGCACGCGGTCCCGGAACGCCTCGAGGATTCCCGGGAGTTCCCGGTACTCCTGCCTGCTCGTGACCGGGACGTTGTGCTTGACGTCGCCGAGGAGGAGAAGAAGGTCAGGCTCTGTCTCCTCGATGCAGGCGAGCGCCCGGTCTGTCCGGGCGGTGCTTCGGCTCGTGATGTGGACGCCGTGACGTTCAAGGCCAGACTCGATGCCTATGTGCAGATCGGCGATGACCAGCACGCGCCGGTCATGCTCGACCAGGAGGGCCGGACCGTTCTCAACAAAGTGTAGGCGCATATCGTGCGTGTTACAATAGTTTTACCATGCTCGGTGTGGGCTGGTAGCATTCCCCTTCAGCGAGGAGTTCCTCAAGCGCTGCCCGGGCGTCGCGCGCTGAGAGGCCTGACCGCACGCCGAGGACGACGGCATCCTCGAGGGGGACGCCCTGCTCGCCTCCCCCCTCCCGGAGGGCGGCAAGGAGGAGGTCACGCCCGATGACGGGCGCGATATCGTCGAGGGGGACCCCCGAGCGAAGACTTCCAAGCGCTGTCCGCACCATCCCGGCCATGCCCTGGATCTCCGCTTCCCCGATTCCGTAGAGCCGGATGGCAGTCGCCATCCGCCCACCGTCTCTACCCTCGAGGGCCGCCCGCATCCCTTCGAGGCGGTCGAGCGTCACGGCGGCGGTCCTCTGCACCCAGAGGTCGCGGACGGTGGAGTTCACCACGTTGACAGCCTCGACCTCCACCGCCGCGTATGCCCGGGGGCCTGACCCGACGAGCGTCGCCCGGCCGGTGACGGCGACAAACGCAGGTGGTTCGATATAACCGAGCGTCTCGACCGCATCAGGGTTCCGCCAGTCAGCCGAGACCCTGAACGTGTCGGTGGGGTCGGCGATCCGTGCCTGCATGATGTCGCTGCCCCCTCTCCGCTCGGTGAGGGCGCCGATGATGAAAATGCGGCGGCACCAGGCGCCCCCTGGCGTCACCACATATCTTGCGTCCCCGGATTCTGCCGTATGCCGCGCGGCGGCAAACTCCCGCGCAAATACCCGTTCTGCAGGTCCCATAAACATCATATCTACGAAGTGAGTGGGTAGACCGGTGCCCGGTCTGAGCGATCTCCACCTAAAACACCCACATTTTTACAGATTCAGTACTGTACTATTCTCCCTCAGCCTCTAAAAAGATCCCCGGGAGGAAAAGACGATCCTTTTACGATGAACGAGCACGTATCTCTAACTGAATGGAAGGTAACCACACCATCTGGATAGAGAAGTATCGGCCCCGGAGACTCGACGAGATGGTCGGACAGAAGGACATCGTGGTGCGCCTTCAATCCTACGTGAAGACTGGCACTCTGCCGCACCTCCTCTTCACCGGGAGTGCCGGGATCGGTAAGACAACCGCTGCGGTGGCACTCGCGCGGGAACTCTTTGGCGAATCCTGGCAGATGAACTTCCGGGAGATGAACGCCTCTGATGAGCGCGGGATCGACGTCGTCAGGAACCAGATCAAGGAGTTTGCCAGGACCTCGCCGCTTGCCGGTGCGACGTTCAAGATCCTCTTCCTGGATGAGGCGGACGCGCTCACCACTGATGCCCAGGCGGCCCTGCGGAGGACGATGGAGACCTACGCGCGGACCTGTCGGTTCATCCTCTCGTGCAACTACTCCTCAAAGATCATCGACCCCATCCAGAGCCGGTGCGCCATCTACCGGTTCAGGCCACTTGACCGGGATGCGATCATCGAAGAGATCACAAGGATCGCCGCGATCGAGGGGCTCACCGTCACGGCAAAGGCGCTTGACGCTATCGTCTATGTCGCCTCCGGGGATATGAGAAAGGCTATCAACGCCCTGCAGGGGGCTGCCATCCTCCAGCCCGTGATCGATGAGAAGATGATCTACGAGATCACCGCGACGGCACGCCCTGAGGAGATCGAGGAACTCCTCGACCTCTCGATGGAGGGGCGGTTCGACGAGGCCGAACGATTACTCTCTGAACTGATCCGTGACAGGGGTATCGCCCCAAACGAGCTCATTAACCAGTGTTATCGGGCGGTGGTCAGGCGTGATCTCGACCGGACGCTCAAAGTGAAACTGATCGATGCCCTCGGCGAGACCGATTTTCGTCTCTCAGAGGGAGCAAGCAGCGAGATCCAGATGGAGGCATTGCTCGCCCGGTTCGTCCTCGCGGCAGACCAACATCGGTGAGAGGCCGTGCCTGAAGAGGTAACTGTCGAGGTCACCGACGTCGTCGGTGAGTGGACGAGGTTTTTAAAGAAGCAGTACAGGCGGGAACTGGCCGAGCTCTCCCGCGAGTACCCCCATAGTCGGTCGCTCACCATAGATTACCGGACGATCCTGAATAACCGGCTGGCGTTTGAACTCCTGCGCAGCCCGGGGAAGGTCATCGGGGATATCAGAGATGCGATCATCCAGAACAAGCTCATCAAGCTCAAGGATGGCGAGGACCCCGAGCATATCAATATCAGGTTCACGAACCTGCCGCAGAGGACCGATGTCCGGGACATCAGGGCTGAACAGATCAACACCCTTGTCGCCATCGAGGGGATCATCAGGAAGACGACCGAGGTGCGTCCCCGGATCGTCAGCGCGGTTTTCCGATGCAGGACCTGCGGAAAACTCACCGATCCTGTCGCCCAGGGCTACGGCCGGTTCGATGAACCGGATTTCTGCCCGAACTGTGAGCGCAAGACCCGCCTCGACCTCGTTATGAACCGGTGCCGGTTTGTTGATACCCAGAAGATCCGAGTCCAGGAATCGCCTGAAGGGCTCAGAGGCGGCGAGCAGCCCCAGACGCTCGATGTCGACGTCACCGACGACCTCACCGGGCTGGTTGCGCCTGGCGACCGGGTTGTGGTGAACGGTATCCTGCGATCTGTGCAGAGGATCAACTACGGCCAGAAGAGCACGCTCTTTGATATCTACCTTGAATGCAACTCCATCGAGATCGCAGAGAAGGAGTTTGAGGAGATCGCGATCACCGAGGAGGACGAGGCCGAGATCAAAGCGCTCGCCCGCGATCCGATGATCTACAAGAAGATCATCCGGTCGATCGCACCGACGATCTACGGCACCGATGACGTGAAGGAGGCGATCGCGCTCCAGCTCTTTGGCGGGATCCCAAAGGAGATGCCCGACGGATCCAGGCTCCGCGGCGACATCCACGTCCTCCTGGTCGGTGACCCGGGTATAGCAAAGAGTCAGATCCTCCGCTACGTCGTGAAACTCTCGCCCCGCGGGATCTACACAAGCGGGAAGTCATCAACCTCGGCCGGGTTGACAGCGACAGCCGTCAAAGACGAGTTCGGCGACGGCCGCTGGACGCTTGAGGCCGGTGCGCTGGTCCTTGCAGATATGGGGATTGCTGCCGTCGATGAGATGGATAAGATGGCGAAGGAGGACCGGAGCGCGCTGCACGAGGCGATGGAGCAGCAATCGATCTCGGTCGCCAAAGCCGGTATCACCGCGACCCTGAAGTCCCGGTGCGCGCTCCTCGGTGCGGCGAACCCGAAACTGGGCCGGTTTGACCAGTTCGTCCCGATCGCCGAGCAGATCAACATGCCCCCCTCACTCCTCTCGCGGTTCGACCTCATCTTCGTGATGACCGACCAGCCTGAGGCCGAGCGTGACGAGGCCATCGCCAGTCACATCATCAAGACTCACAGAGTCGGCGAGCTGATCAAGCAGCATAAGTACTCGCCCCTGCCAGGCGTCGACGAAGAGTACATCCAGCGTGCGCTTGCGCCGGTCACCCCCGACATTGAGCCCTCGCTCCTGCGGAAGTATATCGCCTATGCAAAGCGGACCTGTTTCCCCATCCTCTCTGACGGGGCGCAGGAGGCGCTGATCTCCTACTACATGCGGCTCCGCAGCCTCGCAACCGGGAACAAACCGGTCCCGGTGACCGCCCGCCAGCTCGAGGCGCTGGTCAGGCTTGCCGAGGCGAGCGCCCGGATGCGGCTCTCAGACACCATTGATACCGAGGATACCGACCGGGTCCTCCGGATCGTTGATTCCTGTCTCAGGCAGGTCGCCTACGATGCCGAGAGCGGGAGTTTCGATATCGACAAACTCGTGACCGGGGTCCCGAAGTCCAGGCGTGACATCATCAGATCGGTCAAGGAGACCATCAGGAACCTCTCCGGGGACGCCGGCGGCCAGGCGAAGGTCGACGAGGTCATCGAGGTCCTGGTGCAGCAGGGATTCTCCCGCGACAGGATCGAGGAGACCATCGAGCACCTGAAGCGGGGCGGCGAGCTGCTTGAACCAAGGCACGGGCTTATTAAGGTGATCGGGTAGGTTGCGATGCAGGTGCCCGATCTTCACCTGATATCCATTCGCATGAACTTCACGTAGGTCGCGGCGAAGAAGGCCGCCGGGAAGACGATGAGCGCGGCGATGTTCATCCAGACCCGGCCGAGGGCGTCGGCAAGCCCACCGGGCTCCGTCTGCACCGCGCCGTAGGCCGTGTACATCGTCGAGGACCCGGGATCCATCACCGTCAATGAGACCACCACGTAGTTCATCTGCGGCGAGAGAATGTTGGAGATATCGCTGATGAGCCGTCGCTTCTCAATATAAGCCTTTCTCGCCTCCTCGTAATCTTTCCACGCCGGATCGATCTCACGGGGGTCGTCGGCGGTGACGTATCTCCCACCGGAACTCTGTGCCGGGGTCGGCATCGGGGCCACCGTCTCCGGTGGTTCGGGGGGGTCGCCGGCGAAAACATCCACGGCCATCGTCCCGAACATCGGGAGGAGCGTGGTGACGACGGCTACGATGACGAGCGTGTAGATCAACGCGTTCCCGCTCTCTTTTGCTACCGTCGACATCGCAAGCGCGATGGCGAAGTAGGCGAGCAGGAGGCCGAGCGAGGCCGCCCCGAAGATCAGGATGGCGGCGAACTCATCCAGCGTCGGGACGACCGAGAAGACGAGGAGCATCGCAAGCGAGAGGGCAAGCGAGAGCGCCATGGCAAACCCGAGCGCGCCGACGCCCCCGAGCACCTTGCCGTTGATGATCTCGTCGCGGTAGACCGGGTGGGAGAGGAGTGACTTGAGCGACCGGGACTCCTTCTCCTTTGAGACCAGGTCAAACCCGACGGCAAGAGCAAGGATACTACCGAGGGCCGTCATGTAGCTCATCATGAACAGGAAGACGAGCATGATCGAGGGTTTCTCGGGCATCTGGCCCGGGTAAAGGCCCTCGATCTCTGTTGTCATCTGCTGGAGCTGCTCGTTATACATCTCCAGGCGGGTGTTATACAGTTCGATGCCTTCGTGGATGCTGACCGCGGATATCACCAGGAACAGGGCCAGGATGATGATGAACCGCCTGCTGGTGATGTGGTCGGAGAACTCTTTGCGTGCTACGTTGAGCAATCGATCGAGTGCCATTCCTTACCTCCGGTAGACCGCCATGAAGACGTCCTCGATGTCCGGCTCTTCGAGGCGCATCTCCCGGACGTGAATCCCCTGTTCGAAGAGGGAGGCGCTGCAAGCCGGTCCCGGATGTCGGTCTTCGCCCGGAAGATCGCCCGGTTCCCGTCCCGCTCGAGGGCGAGGATCTCGGGGTCTTCGATGTCCGGCAGGTGCTCTTGGGTCTCGACGACGATCCGAACGGCGTCGCCGTCGGCGGGTGCGAGCGTCCGGGCGACTGCTTCAAGCGTTCCCTGCGCGACGAGTTTTCCCTTCGCAAGGAGTCCGACGGTCCGGCAGACCGCCCGGACCTCGGAGAGGATGTGGGAGGAGACGAAGACCGTCTTTCCCTCGCCGGCGAGGCGTTCGACGAGGTCCCGGTACTCCCGGACGCCTTCGGGGTCGAGGTTCGCCGTCGGTTCGTCGAGGAAGAGTACTTTGGGGTCGTTGATCAGCGCCTGGGCAAGCCCGAGCCGCTGTTTCATCCCGCGGGAGTATTCTCCGGCCTTCTGGGTGACGCCGCCGAGGTGGACCAGGTCGAGAAGTTCGGCGATCCGCTCCTTGCGTTCCTTCGCATCCATCCCGTAGAACCGGGCGAAGTAATCCAGGTTCTGTTCGCCGGTCA
>LFRN01000079.1:27007-27547 GCA_001512375.1 Candidatus Methanoculleus thermohydrogenotrophicum
GGCCGAGGAAGCCGAAGATCTCGCCTTCCCCGACTTCGAGGTCCAGGCCGTCGACGGCCGTCTTCCCGTTGTATACCTTCGTGAGGTTTTCTGTTCGTATCATGTTCTACTCCTGTCCATCCGCCTGCATGCCGCCCGGGGGAACTTCACCGCCATATTCCGCATCCAGAGCATACATCGACCCTTTCTCCGCGATCAAGATTTTACGGTTCTCCCGCTCCCAGAGGATCGTAACGCCGTACAGGGCCCAGGCTATGAGGCTCAGGGCCAGCATGAACCGGACAATCCAGCCGGGCATACCGCTCAGGACGAAAAACGCCATGAAGGCGACGAAAATAACGGCGGCCGCCGGCACGCTCAGGCGCCGGATGGTGCGCTGCCCTCCGGTCATGTCGGCCTCAATGAACTCACCGGCGGCAACCCGTGCATACTGCTTCCGGTAGACGAGCAGGAAGCCGATGACCGCTCCCGCCCCGATGGCAAAACCCGTCCATACGGTCGGATACCCCGGAGCATCCTCAATCAGGAGAAAGGCTGCCG
>LFRN01000079.1:27646-30313 GCA_001512375.1 Candidatus Methanoculleus thermohydrogenotrophicum
CGTATCGTCTTCATAATGGACATCACATGGCCTCCCGGAATGCAAGCAGCGCCTGAGACCGCCTGGCGGGATATGCTGAAGCGGTTCGCGGTACCGACATTGGGGAGGCCGGTGCAGCGGAGGCGCCAGAACGCAAACTGCCTGTCGTTCAGAGGGAGAGAAGACATGTGTCAACACTCATTGGTTGACAATATATATTTTGCGATCTGTTCTTCTCCGGGCTTCCCTCGTTTACTCGTCCATTCAGCACTCTACACAGGAGTATGGGTGGAAATGGGAGATACAGCGGCGGTCGATGGTGCCGGGCGGTCCGGAAGCGATCCGGTGCGAGGCAAACCCCGCCACCTGCGGCACTCCGCCCGTCCTCCCTCTATCGCCCGGAAAGTGCAGCGGCAATCGTCGTGCTCTCATCTTCGGCAGGGTGCACGCCGCCCTGGTGCGCGGTGTTCCTCTGCACCTCGACGCGGTCAATGAACTCTTGTTGGGGGCGGTCATTCGCGCAGGGTTTAACCGGAAGCGTCACATTCAAGACGTGGCGGAGCGGTGAAAGGGAGAGAAAACTGGGTTTTTTTAACGGAATCACGCTCGATTACTCATTCAAACTCATGAATATTCATGGGATTATAGCGTTTTAAAGATCGAAAAGTATATGCCGAGGAACGTCTGAAGGGGTAAAACGTCTGTAACCCTTCGGACAACCTGCCCGGTAATGGTCAGGTCGTGGATTGCAGGCAAAACCGCGGAGGCTCGCCCCATCCGTCCAAGGCCGGGCGAGCTCCCCACTACCCAAAGGCGAAAAGTAGCTTTGCATTCCGTGTATTTAAAATTACGCTTCTTTTGCCTCCGGGGATGTTACAGGAGGAAAACAAATGAATGGAACCATTGGAATGCGGGCACTCTCCGCGCTCTTCGCTGTGCTGCTGGTGAGTGTCGCGATGGTGCCGGTGATGGGCGCACAGGGTCAGGTAAATGGCTTTGCTTCGGATAGTACCGTAGGGCAGGTAGTAAAAGAAGAGCCTCTCAAGATCGAGGTGTTTGAGAATACGAAAACAAATTGAAGATTTAACAACAAAAGAAAAGGAAACAATCCACTACAAGATTTCAGAGAAAGCGGGACTGTATACAACCGAAGTGTATTATAAAGGAGAGCTGATCAATACTGTTGTTACAGATTACGATCCGCTTGAGCCGGGTGTAACCAGTGAGGTACTGAGCAGCAGTATCAACAAAGAGATAGCGACACCCGCGGAGTATTACGATTGGGACGGCGTGAGGTTCGCAAAGGGTTACGGGATAAAGTACCCACATCCCGATTACTCGTCAAATTCAGTTCAACCGTGGGAGGATGTTACCCTAACCGGCAACAAGCTTTATCACCGCCACATATCTAAAGCAACGTCGGAGACAATTGCCGCGCTGCACCTACTGTTGCAGGCGCTGTCATTGGTAGCCGTGTAGGGTGGTGGTATTGGAGTGGTGGTTGGAGCAGTTCTGGGACTGTGTTTGACCGGTGCCAGTTCTGGGCTTCTTCTCGACGAGGAAGATTGCATCTGGTTCTGGGACGCAAAAGACTGGCAGATCATTCTAGTCCCAACGATACCACCAACGTTGGTGAGTGTACCCAAATATTTCAGAATCAGCTCGTATACACTTTGGGACGCTCTGGATGTTGGAACTCCCTAAAGCCCAACTTTTTCAGTACACCGAATGGAGAATGATTTAAGTGAAGAAGGATTCGAATGAGAAACTAAGCAGGGCAAGTGGAAACATGCTCGCGCTACTATTAGCAATTGTCTGGATTGTTTTCCTGTGGCTCATTGAACGTTCTTTTTTCCCTCACCTAGGCGGCATTCAAAATCCGGTCATTAACTGGCTTTATATTGGTCCCATAGTGTTCCTTGTCTCCTCCGGGGACTACTTGATGTACAGGCGGAAATTAGGCGGTGTTGAAGCAGCTCGTGGCATAATTGGACTTAAAAGTTTCTTCTTAGGCATTTTGATCTGGCTCCCCGTTACAGTAGTATTACTTTTCGTGCAATGGGATGGACCTTGGCAACTAAGTCCAATAGGGGGTCTCCTTACCATGATTGCTATTTACCTATTATGGGAGAAAAGTGCAGTGCGGAAAAATTCTCCTGCGAATGCAGAGCAGGAGTAGGGTAAGGTAGCGTAACGAAAGTTCTGTAAAGTTGAAATGGCCCTGAATCCAAGTTGAATTGATAAAAGAGGGGGGTTGATGCCGCCCTTCTCGTCACGATCTTCCTGATCTACCTCTACGCGTCCCTTGCAGGCTCCATCAACCAGATCTTCTGGCTCCCCGTCCTTGTCATCATCGCCCTGCTCCTGACGCGCATCGTCTTCACCGATGGCGGCGAGCACCGCGTCACCTTCGCGCGATCGATTATCTTCTACCTCCTGGCTGCTGGGATCGTCCTTCTGCGCCGTCTGGCACTGGGGTATCCGGTCATTCCCACTCTCCAGGGAATCATACTCGTCGGTATCATCGCGTTTCCCATCCTCTACATCTGGGAACGGCGGCGTGGTTAGGAGGTAGCGGACTGATGACTACCGTCTTTTTGTGATGCATATGATTCGCAATTATCTGCCGTTGCTATGGAAGCTGGTATTCGCTCTTGCAGTAGTGTGGACCATTTCAGCTAAAATTTC
>LFRN01000184.1 GCA_001512375.1 Candidatus Methanoculleus thermohydrogenotrophicum
AGGAATGATCAAGCAAGGAGACAGGGCTCAGGCAAATTACAGAAGATCTGAGACGTTACCAGCAGATCTTTAATGAACTGGCGCTTTTGCTCCTTGTTCAAAGCATCGGATACCTTGTCCAGCAACAGCTTTTCAATCTCCGCTCTCTTCGCCTCGTGATATGTCCGGAGGTACGCCACCACCATATCCTTGAAATATGCCCTGCCAAACGACCTATTTCTTATATAATCAGCCTGCGTATCAGTCTTGGCTGCCACGCTCTCAGAAACATACAAGTTCGGATGCCGTCCCTCGATAAGGTTCTTCTTCCGCAGGAGTTCCCGCTCCTCCTTTGAGATGGGGTAGCCCTTCTGCACCTTATCGAGGGCAATCACATCCATCAGCGTCAGATCCTTCCGTTCAATGAGGATACGGGTATACCGCTCATCGATCACCCGGCCGGGAATCGAGACCCGCACCACACCAGCCGATCTCGACCTTCGCCGGGGCAGCAAAAACTGAGATGTTCCTCATAGTCGTTCCAGCACCCCCGGCCGGGGTACGGCTCCCCCCGCACGTGCTTTCAGCAATCCCCCTCTGTTTTCAGCAGTTTTCAGCAGTTTTCAGCGGTTTACGGAGCCCGTTGTAATCAAACGGCCGGATTAAATCTGGGAATTCCCATTCGGGGGTGTATCAGGCGGTATCCAGGTTGTGGTTACAGCATTCCGGGTTTCGCACACACGCACACCCCCGGAGACCCGGAGACCGGTCGAACTGGGTGGGTCTCTCTTTTGCTGTACAGTATGATCAGTAGAGAGAGACGCGTCTCTCTCTGTACTAGTATTCTCTGATTCAGCGCCGTTCCGGGGAGATCGATCCTTCCAGCACCTGCTGAAATTCTGCTGAAAACCTGCTGGAATGCTGAAAGAGTCGCCTGGTCAATCGTGCCGGAGGCGGGAGGCAGGGGCGGCATCTCCCGGAAGGATAGGCGGCCCCGGCCCCCACCAACCCACAGAGAATACCAGTCCAGATGAGAGAATGCCACTGCCCCCGGCATAAACAAACTCCACCGCCGGCATCCCTCCCCACAGGAACCTATATATCATGTTCACACCCTGTGAGCCTGCCGAAACTGCGAGAAGAGTGAGGCTGGAGAGAGGAATAAATGGCATGGAGAGGAACACCACGCGGGCTCCGGGCTGAATTTGACGAGCTGCTCGCGGATATGCAGAGGCAGTTTGCCGAGACGATGGAACGCATCTCCGGGGCCACACAGCAGGTACCCCTGCTCGGCGGCGCCGGAACGATGATCGATGTCCGGGAACACGATACAGACGTCATCGTCGTCGCCGACCTACCCGGCGTGGAGAGGGAGAACATCTCGGTCCGGCTCCTCGACTCGAGGACACTCCGGATCTCGGCCCGGCGGGAGGAGGCGCGAGAGGCGGAGCAGGCCGGATACCATATGCGGGAGCGGAGGATCGGTGCAATCTCCCGGACGGTCTCCCTCCCCACAGACGTCACAGAAGAGGAGGCACGGGCAACCTTCAAGAACGGAGTCCTTGAGGTGCGGCTGAAGAAGACCGTCGAGACCGGCGGGAGAGTTATCCCGGTGGGTGGAGAGACGGGCCGGTCAGTCGCAGAGGAGCAGAGGCGAAGAGAGGAAGAGCGGTACCAGGAGACCCGGGCGGAGACAGAGCCTTCCGGATACCTCCGCCCCCGGGACGTGATGGAAGAAGCAAAGAGGGTCGAACTGGAGAAGCGGGGGACCTCCGAGGAGCAGGCGACGGCAGAGAGGCTGCGCAAGCACAAAGAAGAACTCTACGAGGAGGGAAAGAGGAAACTCGCCGGGTAGTGGAGCAATTCACCGTATCGTGTGGGTCCTGGTGCAGATCGCCGCCTCGCGCGGGGGATCGCGAAGGAGGGCGTAACAATCCCACGGACTTCGCGTCTTTGTGCTCTTCGCGAGAGGCATTATATCTCCTACCTGTACTGAAGACTCACGCGGAAGCACGCGTGAGGACGCGAAGGGTTCCGGTTGGGAGGAGATACATGGACTTCGCGTCTTTCGCGCGAGATCGCGAGAGGCAACAGCGGATGCGTGAGATACCAGATGCGCAGGAGCCCCGCGCAAGGCCGCCTACACCAGGTCCCTGATGACCGCAAACACCGACTCGATCCGGTCCAGGTAGCGCCGGTTGTGCCCGCCCGGGTAGGGCACGCAGAGGAGGCGGTGCTCCTCAAAGAGGTCCTCAGGAGGGGTCTCTGTAATCTTCCCGACCCCCGCAAGAGCGCTCGCGTAGGGCTCAATCTCCCGAAGCCCTGCAAGCGCTGTATTCCCGAGGACGACGACGTACTCCGGGGCGAGAGCGGCAACCTCCGGGGCAAGGACCTCCCGGACGCTCACCCGGATGAGGTCGGCCGGGATAGCCGGTTTCCGGTTCTTCCGGAAGACGCACTTCACCGTATCGACCAGGAAGAACCCCTCCCTAGCGAAGAGCTCCAGATTCTCCCGGCGCGACTCCCCGTCGAGCCCGAGCAGCCAGAAGAGGTTCTCGGCAAGCCCGCCCGAGAGCGGCGCCATCGCCCGGCGGTGCCGCGTATCGTAGCGATCGTTCCAGAAGTAGGGGTAGTCGGGGCGCTTGCAGTCGCGGGGCCTGAGAACCTCCTGCCGCCCGGCGGCCCAGGGCGGGGACTCGGCGACGAAGAGCACCTTCACGCGGCCGGGCCTGCGGTACGCGGCGCCGCAGGCCATGTGGGGCAGGAGTCCGGGCAGAATGACCCCCCGGAGCTGCGGCCGCCCGGCAGCGTACCGCAGGTAGACCTCTGCAGCACTCAGCGGTGGAGAAGACCGGGCATCCATCCCTGTAGGAGTACACCGGGCGGCCGGATATCTGTTACGGGAGAGGCCGACGGTAACTGGTACGGAGTCCCGGGGGACCGGAACGCCCCACAAGATAAAGAGGTATCAGCACCAAGAAGTGGGTGAATGGAGAATAACATTACCTTCCAGGATTTCAATATCTCGCAAAAGACGCTTCAGGCGATACAAGATATGGGCTTTGAGGAGCCCACACCAATTCAGGTAAGCACAATACCCGTGATACTCGAAGGACGCGACGTCACCGGTCAGGCACAGACCGGGACCGGGAAGACGGCGGCGTTCGGCGTCCCGGCGATCGAGCAGGTCGATGTGGGGAATCGGGAGACCCAGGTCCTTGTCCTCTCCCCCACCCGGGAACTCGCCATCCAGACCGCCGAGGAGTTCGCCCGTCTGGCGAAGCACCACCGCGGCCTCAACATCCTCCCAATCTATGGCGGCCAGCCGATCGAGCGGCAGTTCCGCGGGTTACGCCGCGGCGCCCAGGTCGTCGTCGGGACGCCCGGGCGGGTGCTCGACCACCTCGACCGCGGGACCCTCTCGTTTGCCGCGGTGAAGATGGTCGTCCTCGATGAGGCTGACCAGATGCTGGACATGGGCTTCCGGGAGGATATCGAGAAGATCCTCGACGAGACCCCGGGAGACCGGCAGACCATCCTCTTCTCGGCCACCCTCCCCGGACCGATCCTTGAGATCTCAAAGAGGTTCCAGAAGAACCCCGAGGTCATATCGGTCGCACGCCGGGAAGTGACCGTCCCGCAGATCGAGCAACTCTACCTTGAGGTACGGAGCAGGAACAAACTCGAGATCCTCTGCCGGCTGCTCGATATGTATGACCCTGAACTCTCGCTCGTCTTCTCAAACACCAAACGTGGCGTCGACGACCTGACTGCCCACCTCCAGGCCCGGGGCTACTTCGCCGAAGGCCTCCACGGAGACATGAAGCAGTCCCAGCGGGACCGGGTGATGGCAAAGTTCCGCGCAGGAACCATCGATATCCTCGTCGCCACCGACGTCGCCGCCCGGGGCATCGATGTCGAGGACGTCGACCTGGTCATCAACTACGAAGTCCCGCAGGATATCGAGTACTACATCCACCGCATCGGCCGGACGGCGCGTGCCGGGCGCACAGGGCGGGCCATCACGTTCGTAGGCCCGAGAGAATACTACAAACTCAGGACGATCCAGGACTACACAAAGATCAGGATCGGCCGCATCCCGCTCCCGACGCCGGGAGACGTCGAGGAGAGCCGGACGCGGAAACTCGTCGACCGGGTGCAGCAGGTCATCGACGAAGGCAGCCTCGAACGCTACATGACCCTCGCTGAACGGATCGTATCCGAAGACTACACGTCGCTTGAGGTTGCCGCCGCCCTCCTGAAACTGGAACTCGACGTGGGCAGCCAGGACCTCCCACAGGAGATCGGACCAGCCGGGGGGCCGGCACTCCTCCAGATCCCGCTCGGGAGGGAGCACCAGATCAGGCCGAAGGATATCGTCGGGGCACTCGCGGGCGAGACTGGAATTCCCGGCAGGTCCATCGGCGCGATCAACATCTACGAGACCTATTCCACCGTCGAAGTGCCCCCTGGCGCCGTTGACCAGGTCATCGAACGGATGAAAGGAAAGACCATCGCGGGGATCAGGCTGCCAGCCCCGATCGAGATCGCCAGGATGCCACAAAACAGACAGTGAGGACAGCCAGGCCAGCCCAAAAAACTCCGCTTATCCGGAATGCTTTCCCGGAAACTGGGGTCACCTCCACCGTCATATTATAGGAGTACTCCTCGATAACCTGGAAGTGTGGAGGAGCACGCTGCGGTAGCGACGCCGGCCTCGGGCTGGAGAAATCATTATATATTCCCATGCGTATTCTACCATCATCAGGGGGTGGTCGCGTCAACTGATTCGGTTGCACTTCGTTGAGCCTTTCGGAGTCTCATCACTATCAAAAAAACACCTGCCCTGTGACCTGCACTCACAAAAATAATACGATAGAATATCGGATGCGCCTTCCCATGACGCGCACCGCCCTGTTCACCTGCCTGTCCTGCATCAGGAGAAGGACCGGATAACCAGAGCATCCTCTCCGCCGAAAACGGATGCTCAAACCCACATGCAATCTGCCGCGCGACCTGGAGGGGGGCCGTCGAACCCTGTACCGGCCCCGGCCTCCAGGAAGATACGCCTCTCTTTTCTTTTATAGCTAGGTACTCTGTATCGCAAGTTCCGCGCTGAGCATATCCAGGTAATCAGAGAGGAGGCGGGTGATCAGGAAATGCCGTCTGACATGCTCTTTGCCAGCCCTTCCGAGCCGCTCCCCGAG
>LFRN01000096.1 GCA_001512375.1 Candidatus Methanoculleus thermohydrogenotrophicum
CCGGATCGCGGTCTCAAAACCTTTGCTTCACGGTGAAGTTCGCAAAGAGCGTGTGGTCCCCCGTGTCCTCTCTTTGTGTGAGACCGGTGCATCGATTTCAAATAACCGGTTCTCCCAAAAGGGAAGATTACCGGTCGGTTTTTGCGATATACAGGTGTCCTACCTGTTTGTTCCGGAGGTCACAATCCCGGGGGCATCCCTGCGCATCTCCGCGCGCTGCCCGGACGGGGGACAGAGCATACCGTTTTTGGGCGGGTTTCCCCAGTCCGCACCCCGGCGTGACCCCGATCCAGTGTCCGGGGAAGAGTCTGGCCGGAACGGGGTTTGATAGAATCCGATGGTTGGGAATCGATACGTTTGAGGTACGTGGGGTAATGCGGCGCCCGGGAAGACTATCGCAAGAAAGATCCCGCCCCCCGACTCTTCGTCGGCCAGGCTGGAGAACAAATATAATGCCTCCGGCACCGAGATACATACAGGCGAGGTTGCCTGGCCAGGTCAAAGGCGACGGATTCAGGGTCTCATACCAGATGTCAAACTACCCCACCCTGGAGGGTGGGGCTTGCGAACGGCCAAGCGAGACTAAAGAGTAGACTATGAAGGCCCCTGGATCTAATTCCACCACATTCATGCGCGAGGGTTGCCGAGCCAGGTCAAAGGCGACGGATTTAGGGTCCGTTCTCGCAGGAGTTCGTGGGTTCGAATCCCACCCCTCGCATCTTCTTCTATCTTCCCGGGCAGTTATTGCGTCCTTCTAGTGCATCGATTCCAAATTAACAGACCATACTGGGCCTTTGTCCCCCTCCCACCCTGCCCGCGCTCCTCCCCCGCCCCTACCGGGGGGCAGTACCCGGGCGTATACCCGGTGGAAAGCCGTCCTCCGGGATGCAAAACTCCCGG
>LFRN01000139.1 GCA_001512375.1 Candidatus Methanoculleus thermohydrogenotrophicum
CCCATAGCCTGCCCGAGGTCGAGCAAATGAGAAGATCGATAAGATTGCTGGCAGGCTGTTTGCTGGTGGCGTTGCTTGCGTGTCAGGTCTCCGCCATGGCCCCGCCCGCCTGGGTGCAGCCCGGAACGACGGTGACATATCAGGCCGCATTAACCCCATACTACGGTATCGATCCCGACGATCCGATGGAGCGGTGGGTGCATTACGAGGGGACTGGAGTATACGGCTTCCTGACCGATACGATCACCGGCGGGGATGCCGCGGGCGGCTATTCCGGAGACTCGGTGGTGATCAGCGGTATTGACGGAAGCATCCTGTATACGGGCACATGGTCGTATCAACCGGGAGACCCGGGCATGGGGCTGATACCGTTCTGGGTTGACCTTGAGAATCCCGCCTTCGGCCAGGATTTCCTGGTCGCCGAAGGTCCGCTGGAACTTGCAGGCCAGGTCTGGAATGCGCAGGTGTACTACTATGCAAACCTCGGGACCAGCTTCGATATCCGGTACGTCGTCGATAAAGACAGCGGTCTCGTTTTAATCAAGAACGCTGGGTTGACCGGCGCCAACAACCAGATGCAGAGGGAGATCTACATCCTGCAGTCGGTCGAGACCGGCTATCCAGGAAGTGGTATGCCGGAGAACGCTACCCCGTCTGCTCACGAAGCGGTCGGGAGCATCCGGGGAGCAGGGGATACCTGGCGGTCGAGGATGTCCTGAGACTGTTCTGGAACTCCTCCTGCCGGGCCGGGGGACACCCTCTCCCCCCGGCGCGATGCTCGCCACGGTCGCCTGCCCGGGGTGAGACGGGGAAAGGAAGGTTGGGTCTATCCTGCAACCACCTACGATCAGGGAAATTGTTTTCATCTGTGGAGCCTGAGAGGCAGCCTCATGCGGTTTCGTGAGAAAAGAGAGAATTGTCTGATTTCTATAAAAACGTCTATGAGGCCGCGTTCGGCCACAGGCTCAACTGATGAAAATACTTTTCTCGCAGTAGTTCGAGCAGAAGTGTGGGTGGAGGAGGTTGAGGACATTTTAGGATCTAAATCCTGTGATGAAAACTAACGCATTTTGCCATTGAAGGCCATACTGTGTCTTGAACACGGATGTGAAATTGACCTTCGAGGCAATCCCTCTGTCCACATTCACGTGTGATGACGTATGCGAGGAAAAAAACCTGTGGGTTGGATCTCCACAAGAAGTTTATCGTCGCTACCGTAGTCGATCAGGACGGTACCACGGCAGAAGAGCGGTTCATCCGGACGCAAGATGATCTTCTCCTCCTGAAAGACTGGGTTCTCTACCACGGTTGTGGCCTGTGAATCCACCAGTGATTACTGGATACAGGTCTACGATCTGTTTGCAGACCAGATCCCGGTGATCGTCGGGAACGCCCCGGACATCAAAGCGATCTCGCACAAGAAGACGGACAATCGATGCCGCCTGGATCGCCATCTTCCATTCGACGACCGGGTTCTTACCGTGACGACCTCCCGCCGTGCCAGGCAGGAGATGGCCAGATAAACGTTCTCGTTACGGAAATTGCATCGATATTCAAAGACGCCCGGTCACAAAGATCATCGCGGTTAACCTACTTCTGGCAGGGGCGACAATCGCAGCGGGGGTTTCTGAAAAGGCAAAAATCCTGAGGCAGGCTTTGAGTGGTGAGAGAGGGCGGGGGCTACATCTATGATACGGCGGATATCGAGGCAGTGTTTGGGTGGTGGCCGGGAACAAACCGGAACCCTCTTCCTGGAAGACGGCCCGAGGATCATCATGGAACTGATCGACCGGTATCGCGGTTGCCTGCTCGGACTGGCCACCGGCGATGCCCTTGGGGTACCGCTCGAGTTCAAGGCGCCCGGGACGTTTGAGCCCATCACCGGGATGCTCGGCGGCGGATCCCATAACCTCAAACCGGGAGAGTGGACTGATGACACGTCGCTTGCTCTCTGCCTCGCCGAGAGCCTGATCGAGAAGAGGGGGTTTGACCCTATTGACCAGCTGGAACGCTACTCCCGCTGGTTCACGGAGGGGTACCTCTCATGCACCGGGACCTGTTTTGATATCGGGATGACGACGCGAAAGGCGCTCCAGCGTTTCATGCTCACCCGGGAACCCTTCCCCGGGCTGACAGACGAGAGATCAGCGGGCAACGGCTCCCTGATGCGCCTCGCCCCGGTGCCCATGTTCTACGCCGCCGACCCTCTCCGCGCCATCGAGTTATCAGGGGAGAGTTCGCGGACCACGCACAAACTGCCGGTAGTCGTCGATGCCTGCAGGTACTTCGGGGGGCTCATCCTCGGCGCTCTTACCGGCACACCGAAGGAGGTCCTGCTTTCGGAGAGATACGCCCCGATCCCTGGATACTGGGAGGAACACCCGCTCGTCGACGAGATCGACAGGGTCGCGGCGGGGTCCTACCTGCACAGGGAGCCCCCCGAGATCAGGGGGCGGGGGTACGTCGTGGCCTCGCTTGAGGCGGCGCTCTGGGCGTTTTCCCGGAGCAGCACATTCGAGGAAGGATGCCTCATGGCAGTGAACCTCGGTGAGGATGCCGATACCACCGGGGCCATCTACGGACAGCTCGCCGGGGCCTACTACGGCGTGGCAGGGATCCCGGAGGAGTGGCTGGCATGCCTTGCGCAGCGGGATCTGATTGAATCGTATGCTGATGGGTTGCTGCACCACGGGGTGGCCCGGGGGCGTTGAGGTGTTCCCCGGATGAGCGCCAGGTTGAGAGTCCCGGTGCATGGGCGGTGTCCAGGCGAACCTGGATGATTTATAACCTGACTTCGCGTGAGGTACTGGCGCTTCTATCTCACGCATCAGAATTCACAAATTCAGGATCAAACGGCGCTAATCCCCGCCATTTCAACGGCGGGATACAGCCTCCACTGGTACTACCATTATAGGCCTGTTCTTGCCTACAATATTGTTCATCGAAACCGGCCGCAGTTTCTGATTTTGATACGACTTCTACAAGAACCGGGGCGGGGTGTGAAAAGAGGGTTATTTCTGGCGTTATCCAAGCTCGTCCCAGCGGGTCTTCTTCCGGTAGACCATTATCCCTACGATGGCGACAAGGATGACGACAATCCCGATACCCACATAGAGGAGGCTACCGAGGCTGAACCCCTCGCCGATCTCATTCCGTAGTGCCTCCGCATCGGCCAGTGCTTCGTTTGCCTTGTTCAGACCTTCGGTCGCCTTTGAACGCGCCAACGGGTAGTTCTTAGCATTCAGGGCGTCCTTTGCCTGGGAGTAGAACTGGACAGCGCTCTCGCGCTTGGTCACGATAGAGACTACCCGTGGGTCGCTGCGCATGGAACGGTCCTCGATGAAGTAGGTTATCATGCCGTCGAGCGACTCAAGCGCCGCACCGGTATCAGCAACCTCCTTCTCGGCCCATGCCTTATCCAGGAGCGCCCTCGCCTCATCTATATTCTTTGCAGCGGTGGCGATATGTTCTGCCGCCTTCGAGGGACCTGCTGATGCAGCACTGGTGAGCGCCTTGCTGGCGGCATCGTACTTAGCCTGCGCGGCAGAGACATCCACGCCTTCTGCAGCCCTGGCATCGATATCAGCCTTCAGGTCCTTGAGATGCTGCTGCTGGACAGAGAGAGAGCCCGCTACCTGCTCCGCGCTCACGACCTTGCGGGTCATGCGGTAGTCATCCACAACGTTCTTGTTCCTGATATGCTCAAGTTTGATCACCTCCACCTCCCCCGACGAGGATTTGGGCACCGTACCGCTGAGCTGGACGTCCAGTTCAACCCTGTCCTTGTAAGCGAGTTCAAACGCCCCCAATTTTGGGTAGAATCCGGCCTTCTCGGTGGTATAGATGGGAATCCCATCACGGTAGACGGCGAACGACCATGAGGGGTCCTGCAACCCGGTGCTGAACTCAAACGCTTCATCATCCGGACCGCTGACATCCATGCTGTAGGAGATCACAAAATGCGCGGTCACGCGCTGGCCCGGCTCGAGGTCGCCGCTTGGGGGGTTGACGGTCGCTGTCGTGACATCGAACGCCGCTGCCGCCTGTGCAACACAGACCAGTGCCAGCAGGAGAATGATCCATCTGCTGATGTTTGCCTTCATAAACGCCTCCTTACTCGAATAATGGCTCTATACCGTCATCAAACATGGTAGTACGCTTCTCTTTGGATTTCAAGACATCCTCTTTTGTGGACTTTGCAACCTCCATGAGTTCTGTGATCCGGGGGGCGTTTCCGATCGTCGCAAGGACCACCACGGCAGCAACATAATCGCTATCCACCGGATAATCCCCGCCCCGCACCTCGACACCGGCGATATTCTCCTCCACCCAGCTCTTCGCCTTCTCCACACCCTTCCGGTCCATCTCATCGGGCGGGCCCGCAATGAGAACCAGCGCCCGCTCTGCAGTCGAGTAGTCGCACGGCAGAGTCAGACGCCCGAGCATGGCTCGCCTGACGAGAGCAATGATCTTTGCTGACTTATCCTCCCCGGTCAGCAACACCTCCTCGGCTTTATCCTTCTTCCTGAACAGGCCTGAGAGGAGCCCCTGTGACTGCTTCACCCGCGGGCCGACCCTCTCGCTGATTGCGTATCCAACGGAGCTGATCCCGCCGCCACGCAGGGTATTGATAACCTCGCTTGAGTCCACGACCATCTCACCGACGCCTGCCTTGCTGACCTCGCCTGCACGGAAGAGCACACCAAACCGACGGACGATCTCGTCATTCAACCGGGCGTAGGCGTCTTTGACGCTCTCGCCCTCATTCTTCCAGGCACTGTTATCAAAAATAAAGGTGTTGTCTGCCTCGTTCACCAGGGTGCTCAATGAGCGAGCCGCGTTATATGAGTAAAGCCGTCCCTCCTCGGGGGCGGGCAGGATCCCGATCGCGTAGACCGGTTCCCGGTATATACGCTTTAAGTGCCGGGCCAGGACCGGCGAACCTCCCGAACCTGTTCCGCCACCGAGACCGGCGACGATGACAAATGCATCGATATCATGCGTGCCCCTTGTGTCGATGGCGTTGATGATGGTATCGATCTCATCGGCGGTCACCCGCGCCCCGGTTACATTATCGGTCCCGACACCATGACCCTTAACTACCGTCTGTCCTATCAGGAGCCGATCTTTCATCTCGATATGCTCAAGCCCCATCAGGTCGGTGCGGGCCGTGTTTACCGCAATCCCCCTGAAGTTCTGGGTCTGTAATCGTCTATCCTGCTCTATAAACATATCGACGACTTTTCCCCCGGCCTGACCGAATCCTATGAAGAAGACCCTCATTCAGTTTCACACCCTCATCGTAAGTAATCAGTAATATCGACGTTTATGTATAAAGAGATTGTATACCATATTAATCCAAAAACGTTCTTATAATTTTCACACGTTGTGATCAGCTTGTGAACGGCTAAGCGAGACCAAACAGTAGACCAGGAGGCGATCGATCAATTGCAGCAGCGTTTCGGGCTACCAGAACGGATGGGTGCTTCCCTGGCCTGTCCCTCTTCCGGGCACGCCAAAACCCGACGTGCTCTCTGGAGCACTAAGCCCATCCCGCAACTCCGAAGGGAAATGTAACCCCGGTTCGACCGGGAGGGAGTAATACCTGCCATGCGTGTACCTGTCTTAGACACCAATCGAAGACCGTTGACGCCGACGACCCCGGCACGTGCCCGTCTCCTCCTCAAGCAGGGGAAGGCAAAACCGTACTGGAACAAACCCGGTATCTTCTGTATCATCCTGACCTACGCGGTTGAACCCGACAACCAACCGCTGGTCGTCGGGCTCGACCCCGACAGTTCGTTTGAGGGCTGGTCGGTGGTCGGGACCAGAGAGACTGTCGCAAACGGCATGTTGGAGGCTCCAAAACACGTCAAGAAAGCAATCGAAACCCGAAGAACGCTGCGTCGCGCCCGTCGTCACCGGAAGTGCTGGCGTCGTCCTGCCCGGTTCGACAACCGGCTCAGCGGCCGGCGGCTCCTGCCACCGAGCACGTTTGCCCGGTGGAACACCAGGATCCGAATTCTGGACCAGCTCCAGACGATCCTGCCGATCACCGATGTGGTTGTAGAGGATGTTTTTGCGGTGGCAAAGAAGAATTGTCGGCGGTGGAACGAAAACTTCTCACCGTTGGAGGTCGAGAAACAATGGTTTTATCAAGCGATCAGGGATCGCGGACTCGGTCTACACCTGCGTGCGGGGTATGAGAGAAAAGAACTCCGGGAGCGGTTTGGCCTGAAGAAGACTCAGCAGAAGAGTAAACCGGTGTTTGCTGCCCACGCGGTTGATGCGTGGGTAATAGCAGATGACGTCCCGGGTGCGGAGCGCCCGGCTAAACAGGGATTGTACTACTGGACACCGATCCGGTTTTTCCGGCGGCAGTTGCACCGGTTGCAGCCTGCAAAGGGCGGTATCCGGAAACCCTACGGGGGTACTCGCTCTCCCGGGTTCACCCGGGGAACGCTGGTTCGGCACGTCAAGCATGAATTGACGTACATTGGAGGCACCCTGAAAGGAAAGATGTCGCTACCTAACGCTGTCACCGGAGGATGGGTGACCCAGACCGCAAAGGTGGAGGATTGTATGATCCTGACCAGAATCGCACGGAGAACAGAATGGTATGCCGGGATGGGCAGACGGCATTCCTCCCAGGCCTTCAGGCCGGGATCTCCTGCCTGAAAAAGATGAAGATCTGCGTTGTGGGGGGAGGTCTCTCCGGTCTGGTCTCGGCTCTCAACCTTGCCGGTACACACCAGGTAGACCTCTTCGAGCGAAGGCCCATCGCGGGCGGTTGCCTTGGTTCGTACCGGATCGGCGACTACTGGATCGAAGAGTATTACCACCACTGCTTTGCCGGGGATGGCCGTCTGCTTGCCCTCCTCGAGACCCTGCAGGTGGCTGACCGGCTGGAATGGCTCCTGGGGTCCACCGGCTATTATGTCGACGGGATCATCCACCCGCTCACCACCCCCTTTGAGATCCTGCGTTACCCCCACCTTACGTTCACCGAGAAAGTGCGGCTAGGTCTGCTGACCCTGCGTTCCCGGCGGATCGACGTCTCGGCGCTCGATGAGGTCACCGCAGAAGATTACATCCTGGAAACCCTTGGTCCCGGCATCTACTCGTCGTTCTTCGAACCGCTCTTAAAGAGCAAGTTCGGGGACCGCAGGAACGAGGTCTCCGCGGCCTGGCTCATATCCAGGATCGCGATCAGGTCTGACCGTGGTGCCGGGGGCGAGCGCCTGGGATACCTTCGGGGAGGGTTCCAGCACCTCATCGCCCGGCTCCAGGAAGAGGTCGAGAGGCTGGGCGCCTCAATCATGCTTGACTCCCCGGTCTGGGAGATCAGGCGGAAGGGCGGCGGCTGGCTCGTCAACGGAGAGGTCTACGACGCCGTCATATCAACACTCCCCCCGCAGGTGACCGCGGACCTCGCTGGCGTGGATATCGCCCCGGTGCCCTACCAGGGTGCCGCCTGCATGACCCTCGCCCTCGACCGGGACGTCACCGACGGTATCTACTGGCTGAACATGAAGGACGCAGCACCCTACGGTGCGGTGGTCTCGCATACCAACTTCGCACCGCTTGCATGGTACGGTGAACACCTCGTCTACCTTGCTTCCTACTTCTCAGGCCGGCTCCCTGAGGGCTTTGAGCAGACGATGCTTGCAGACTTCTGCAGGCGGTTCTCCCTCAGCGCAGACGAGGTGCACTGGCACCGGCTCGCAGTCGAGCCCTATGCAGGCCCGGTCTACACGACTGGACTCCGGGACCGCCTGCCCGCCTACGAGGAGCACGGACTCTTCCTCGCCGGGATGTTCAGCCCCCCGAACTACCCGGAGCGGAGCATGAACGGGTCAGTCATCGCCGGGGAAGAGGTGGCAAAACGAGTCCTTGCGAGGTTTCCGGATGTGTGAGATCGAGGTGAGCGCGGTCCTCCCCGTTTACAACGACCGTGAAGCGCTCACTGCTGCCATACCGCGTTCGCTTGCAGCGCTGGAAGCGATCGCACCGGGGAGTTTTGAGTTGATCGTCGCCGAAGACGGGAGCACCGACGGGAGCACCGAGTTCGTCAGGGAGTATGAGACCAGAGATCCCCGCGTCCGCCTGATGCACAGCGACGAGCGGCTCGGACGGGGCCGGGCGCTGAACCGGGCGTTTACCGGGGCGGAGGGGTCTATCGTCTGCTACTACGACGTCGACCTCGCAACCGATATGCAACACCTCGGGCAGCTGGTCGGCGCCATCCGCGAGGGCTACGATATCGCGACGGGCTCCCGCCTCCTTCCTGAGAGTGATATCACCCGGAGCGGCGGTCGGGAGATCGCAAGCCGCGGGTATAACATGCTCGTCAGGATGATCCTCAGGAGTTCGCTCCACGATCACCAGTGCGGGTTCAAGGCGTTTCGGCGCGACCGCCTCCTCGATCTGCTCCCGTCGGTCAGGGCAGACCACTGGTTCTGGGATACCGAGGTGCTGGTGCGGGCGCAGAAAAACGGTTACCGGATACGGGAGTTCCCGGTACGGTGGCGGCAGGGAGAGGGGACGACAGTGCGCCGAAGAGACGTCATCGAGATGGGATCGGCAGTAATACGCCTCTGGTGGGACCTCCATGTGGAAAAAGGTTAGCGCGGTTGTCATCCCCACCCTGGCCGCGGTCGGGATCGTCGCTTACATGCTTTACCGCGTATGGGACGACCTCCTGCTGACGCTTGAACACGCCGTGCTGCCGTTCCTCTTTGCTGCCGTCGCGGTCTGTGTCGTTGCCTGGATCCTCAGAGGACTGCGGTACCGGTTCATCCTGGGAGGGCTTGGTATCCCAAAAAGCCTCACCTTCTCGACCGCTTGTATCTTCATATCCCAGACAGCAAACCTCATCGTTCCCGCGCGGCTCGGCGACCTCGTCCGGATGCTCATCCTCAAACGCGGTGACGACGCCACCTACTCGCAGGGGTTCTCATCCATCGTCGTCGAGCGGATCTTTGATGTCATGATGGTCGCGTTGCTCGGCGTCATCGCGCTCCCGTTCGTTCTGGCGGTCCTTGCCGTCCCGGACTGGTTTACCACCCTCATCATCGTCCCGCTCGCCGCAGGAGGCGCCTTCTTTGGGGTCCTCCTCTGGTCAGGCAGGATCAGGTCAGAGAACCGGATCATCATTGCCATCGGGAGGATGCTTGATGAGGTGAAGCAGGCCTCCCTCAACCGCCGGGCCCTCGTTGTGCTCAGCGGGTCGTCGCTCCTCATATGGGTCGTCGATATCCTGGTCTGCTTCGCGGTCGTCCTGATGTTCCGGGAGCCGGTCCCGTTTGGCATCGTCGTCCTCGGGATCGTCATCGGCAACCTCGTGAAAGCAGTCCCGGTCACGCCGGGTGGCGTGGGGACCTACGAACTCGCGCTCGCGCTGACCTTCGGGATTGCCGGCGTTTCGGCGGCCACGGCGACGCTGATCGCGGTCATCGACCACCTGATCAAGAATATGGTCACGGTTGTCGGGGGTGTCGGGTCGATCTACTACTTCGGCGACTGGTCACGAGACCTCTTAAAGAAGGTCTTGAGGGAGGAGATCAAGGAGGAGACGTCTGGTGGGTGAGGTCATCCTCCCGGTGCTCTCCTGGCTTGCGGTCATCAAGGTGCTCCACCTCGGCGCCTGGCCGGTGCTTGACCGCACCCTTGGCAGCCTCGCGGCCGCTGCCGCATACCCGGCATCAATCCTCGTCTTCACGCTTTTCTCATGGTACGGCGGGCTTTTCGGTCTTCCGGTCTGGCTCGCCCTCCTGCCGTTCGTGGGGGTGATCGCCTACGCCGGATCGCAGGGGTTCTACACGAAGGGACGTCTGCGGTCAGCACTCCGCTGGGACCTTGCCTTCCTCATCCCCTTCCTCTTCATGCTCGAGGTGCGCTGGATCAACCCGACCATCTCTTATGCCGAGAAGTTCATGGATCACGCGTTCCTTGCGTCGATCATGCGTCATCCGACCGTGCCGCCGCTCGACCCCTGGTATGCGGGCGGGACCCTGGATGTCTACTACTACGTTGGCTACTGGATGAGCGGGGCGCTCGGGCTTGTGGCCGGCGTGCCCTCAACGGTCACGTTCAATCTCGTCCTCCCGACCGTGCTCGGGCTTGCCACGGTCTCGCTCTACGCCCTCGGGCACCTCCTCCTGGACCGCTACCGGTGGCTCCCGGTGCTCGTGCTCTTCATCCCGAACCCCTCTGCGGTCTATCTCATCCTGTCCGGGGCTCCCTGGTCTGAGATCCTCTGGGATAGCACCCGGACAATAGCAAACACCATCAACGAGTACCCCCTCTTCTCAATGCTCTGGGGCGACGTCCACCCGCATGTCATGGGTCTCTTCAACCAGGCGTTCCTGCTCTTCCTGCTGGTCTTTGCCTACATGCGCTGGGGCACCCTCTCGATGCGGGGACGCGCGGTCCTCTGCGGGCTTTCCGCCCTGAGCCTCGGGTCGATGCCCGGGTTCAACTCCTGGGACGTGCTGGTCTACGCCCCGGTCACCCTGGTCTTTGGGTTCCTCATCTGGCGGCGCTACGGGAGCTTCTCCCTGGATGACAGGAGGTCTTGGATGGTGCTTGCGGTCGTGCCGCCGCTTGCGGTCGCAACCTACCTCCCGTTCTACCTCCACCTCAACAGCCCCGGGATCGGGGGGATCGGGATCGTCCCGGCACCCTCAGCCCCGGTGGAGTTCCTGCTGGTCCACGGGTTCTTCCTCGCAGTGCTCATCGCCGCCTGTGCCGCTGATATCTGGAGGCGCCCCTACCTTCTGCTCGCCGCGGTGCCGTTCGTGCTCGTCGGTTACCCGGCCGCGGCCATCGCTGTCGTTCCGCTGGTCTACCTCGTCGTACGTCGCCGGTTCTCGGTCGCTGATACCCTCGCGATCCTCGGGCTCCTGGTGATCATCGCCACCGAGTTCCTCTACCTCAAAGACAACATGGGCGAGACCTACTTCCGGATGAACACGGTATTCAAGTTCTATCTCCCGGCCTGGATTCTGATGGGGACGGCAAGTTCAATCGTCGTCGGGGACTGGCTCCGGAGCGCCGGGGTCGGCCGGCACCTGCCTGCCCGGGCGGGGAGGGTGTTCCCGGTGCTCGTTATTGTGGCTCTCCTCATCACGCCCTTCGCGATCAACATCGACTTCGGCTACGGGAGTCGCACCCTCGATGGGGCAGCCTACCTTCAGGCGTCGCACCCCGGGGATGCGGCAGCGATCGCGTTCCTCCGTGACCTCCCGGGCGACCATATCATCATCGAGGCTGAGGGCGGGGACTACACGTACTACTCCCGGGTATCCTCGTTCACCGGGATCCCGACCATCATCGGGATGCCGTTCCACGAGTACATGTGGCGGGGGGAGGAGGGGCGTGTAGGCAAGCGGATGGCTGATGTGCGGGCGATATATGAGCAACCGTCGCTTGCCATCGACCTTGCGCGGGCGTACAACGCGACCCTCCTCTACGTGGGCGCCGCGGAGCGAGACCGCTACGCCGTCTCGCTCCCGACCGAGGCACTCGAACTCATCTATGATGCTGAGGGCGTCCAGATATACCAGATCCCGGCGTGATACCGTTGGACTGTTTCGTCTAACGCCGGAGCAGGGGCGGAGCAGGGGGCCTGACAGAGTCGTGTAATCTGGAACCGATGGAGTAGCAGCTCCGCAGCCTTCCGTGTGAGGCGACAAGTGCGTGGTGAAACGTCAGGTGCGACAGTCCACCACTGCTGGCCACGCTCATGCGAGGAGACGCGAAGATGACCGGGCCGCACCTCCTCGCGGCGCGGTCGAATGACATACCTTTATCTTTCGTCCTATTGACATAATAGAGCACATTCGATCAGCTACGCTACTGATGAATGATGACGGGGCGGGATACCTGCCCCCGAAAGAGGTGAGTTATGGCAAAGGCATACGTGAAATTTGAGACTCCAGAAGAGATCCAGAATAAGGCCCTTGAAGCCCTTGAGGTAGCAAGAGATACCGGTAAGGTGAAGAAAGGGTCCAACGAGGCAACGAAAGCAGTAGAACGGAACATCGCCCAGCTGGTTCTTATTGGCCTGGATGTTGAGCCTGAAGAGATTGTGATGCACCTGCCGCCGCTCTGCGACGAGAAGCAGATTCCTTATGTCTACATAACAAAGCAGAACGATATCGGGGCTGCAAGCGGCCTTGAGGTTGGTTCTGCAGCCGCCGCTATCATCAAGCCCGGTAAGGCAAAGGATCTCGTCGGGGAGATCGCGAAACAGATAGCTGCACTGAGAGAGTGAGGTGTTAGATTATGGCAAACGACGGAACGCCCGCAGAAGTCATCGAGATCATCGGTCTCACCGGGATGCATGGCGAAGCCCAGCAGGTGAAGTGCCGGGTCCTTGAGGGGCCGAACAAGGGGCGGATCATCACCCGCAACACCGTGGGTCCCATCAGGGAGGGGGACATCCTCTCGCTGCTCGAGACTGAGCGTGAAGCCAAGAAGCTCTCGAGGCGGTAAAAAACATGGTCGAGCAATATATCTGCAGTTTCTGTGGGGGGGTCCTGGAGCCTGGTACTGGCAAGATGTTTGTCAAGCGGGACGGGACTATCTACTATTTCTGCAGCAGCAAGTGCCAGAAGAACTACAGGCTCGGCCGGGTGCCGCGCCGTGTCCAGTGGACCGCGGCTGGGCGGAGAGCCCGCGGCAAAGAGTGATCAGGCATGGAGCGCACGTTTGTGATGGTCAAGCCCGACGGCGTCCAGCGTGGACTTGTCGGCGAGATCATCTCCCGGTTTGAGGCGAAGGGGCTGAAACTTGCAGCAGCCAGACTCGAGCTTCTCGCCGAAGAGCGGGTTGTCGAGCAGTACCGGGAGCACCTCGAGAAACCGTTCTTCCCGGGGCTGAAGGCCTACATCATGAGCGGTCCCTGCTTCCTGACGGTCTGGGAAGGGAGAGACGCAGTCGCAGTCGTCCGCAGGATGATCGGCGCTACAAACCCCGCAGAGGCAGCACCGGGTTCGATCCGCGGTGATTTTGGCCTTGATATCGGGCGGAACGTGATCCACGCATCAGACTCCCCCGCGAGCGCCGCACGCGAGATTGGTATCCACTTTGGGCCAGCCGAGCTGATCGAGTACTCAAAGATCGACGAGCCCGTCCTCTACGAGTAACGCCGGAGAAACCGGTGGAGACCGACTATCTTTTTTCCACCTTTGCGGGGCTCGCGGTGGCATGAGCGTGACGGCTCCCTGCGCAAGCGGAGGGTAGTTCACGTGGAAACATTGGTGACTGCTCCCCTGCCTTCGATAGGGAGCATCCGGGGTAAGATGCCCCGATCTTATTGATCCCGGTCCATCACGACGAGCCCGCGATGCAGGCAAGAGTGAAATGGTCCGCTACTCTGATATCCGCCCGGTTGCCTTCCAGTGTTCATACTGGTGGGGCCAGCGGTCCTTGTTCGCCATGACCAGGGCCCGCATTCGCTCGAGCATCTCGGCATGGAATCTCTCCTGTTCCGGGTAGGTCTCTTTATTCTCGATGGCTCGTACGAGTTGCTTGCCGAGTTCGTAGGCTCGCTCCTCCGCCGGCACGATCATCGCCTCGGGGTCTTCCCCGAGGACCACGCCGACACCGCCTACGGTGTTCGCGCCCAGGGTCTGGAGGACGCCGTTGAGGTAGGCCACGACCTCATCAGCCCCCGATCCCCCTGCCGTGGCGACGGCGCACCCATACTTCCCGATGAACATCTGGCAGTGGATGGCGTCCGACATCCGGTCGAGCATGGTCTTTGTCTGGGCGGTGACAGAGTTGACATAGTTGGGCGAGCCGAGCACGATTCCATCGCTTGCAAGCATCTTCTCGTAGAGTTCGAGAAAGTCATCTATGTTGACGCACTCTCCCTGCTCGTAGCAGGTCATGCACCCGTTACAGTACTCGATCTCGAGTTTGCAGACATCCATGAATTCCACATCGGCCCCGACACTTCTGGCTCCATCAAGGACTGCCCGGACAAGCCGGAGCGTCTGGCTCTTCGAACCGCGGGGACTCCCATTAATTCCAAGTATCTTCATCTTTTTCTCTCCTTGGTAATGTTACATGACTACTTCGGGACACCTGCCAGGCCTGCTTACGCGATATCGTACACGACCACAGTCTCGGCATGATACTTGCTGATCGCAGTCACCCGGGAGCGGATCGATGGTGAATATCGTCGTCTCGCCTGCCTGGAACTGAGGGACCCGGGTGGTCCCGGTCGACCGTATCAATGCTGGCCCCGTCGACGGGCATGAAACGGATGACAGCGTTCTTCCCGGGTGCATCGCCGCTCCAGTCATACCAGGCAACAGGACATTCGGTGCGGGGGAATGCTTCTCCAGCGCGGTGACGGTGGCCGAGAACGATGGTTGCTGCCTGGCGGGTAGGTAGTCTTCTGAGCGGTGGGTGTCGCCTCCGGTGTCCCGATACAGCCTGCCGTGGCGGCAGAGCCGATGAGGCAGGCCAGGAGCAGAAGATCTGCATACCTCTTCTTCAGGGAGCGACACCACCTGCATGGTGCTTTATCGACGGGGGGCTATGTGAAACTTACCCCGCCCTAAAGGACGGGGCTTCCCGGCTATCATGGACAATACCTGCATCACAGAGGTGTGATGTAGCGGTCTCATCTCCACAGGCTCAAAGGGCTGTTCCATCCCCAGGCGGTGAATATGCACCGTAGCATTATATAGTCAGTCGCTCATCAGCTTTGAAGCCTACTTAAGGCTTAAGGAACGTCTTCACCCACTTTTCCCGGTAACTTCTTTTTGCTTGCCAGTATCTCAAACGCCCTTGCAATTACGGTTGTGAGGTGCTCATAGTTCATGATGAGGGTCGCTGCGACTCTCGCTTGATCGCCCGCCAGATCTGCTCGATGGGGTTGAGATCCGGGGAGTATGGCGGGAGATACACGGGCGGGATATTGTTGTTGGCGGCGTTACGCTTTGCCCAGCACCGCGTGGTGCGAACTGAAGTTATCCAGCACGACGATCAGCCGTTTCCCCGGGTTTGCCTGCCTGAACGCTCTCGAAAGGTGATGGTGGAGGTGTCATTGACGACAAGAATGCCAGAGGTGTTGGCGCGGATCTTGGTGGTATTTTTCACCATCGGGGTACGCTCAAACGACCACATGCGCTGGGTATTGGCCGTTGTTTGGGGAGAACACTCGTCAAGGAACCCAGGCACCGTGTTCTTGCTCATCCGCGGGAGTTTTTTTTTGAGCACCTGTTCTGCATCCCGGGGTCGGCGGTAATCCCGCGGATAGGGTTTCCCGGAGAACATGCCAGACGATTTGAGGATCCGCCGGACCTGGTCCAGACTGTAGTCGACGCCGAACTGCGACTGGATCCGGTGCTGGACTTCGGCGGTTGTCCAGTCTTCTTTCTCCCGGAGTTTTTCAAGCAAAGCGGCTTTCTGTTCGTCAGTGAGTTTCGAAGGGTGGCCGCCGGCATGCTTCGGAACCAGCCCGGCCGGGTCACGGCGTTGATGATGGGGCGCCGGACTATGAGCGCCCCTGCATGAACCCGGCATCGCCTGGTTCATGCGGCGAGGGGAGGCGTGATCGCGCCGATATCATGCCGTCACTCCCTCGTCGAGATGCCAGACCGGGCGGGCCTTGCCGATGTTTGCCTCTAGGTAGGCGTGGGAAGGATCAAAGTCCTCTGGAACCTCGAAGAAGAGATACCCATCTCTAGATTCGTGTCGCTCAAGAAGGCTCGTGGAGTAGGAATCACCCTGATTGGTTGGTCCCGGGGCTGGCATCGGGCGGTAGGTCTCTCCGGAATAGTGGAGGGTGAAGGCATTCTCCCGCGGAGTCTGGAGACGAGAGTTCGTGCCGTCCCCCTTATGACCAAGGTGGGTCGCTTTTATGGCGACTAACAGGAAGGATTCTCCGGGCTTTGCGGTGTACTTCTGGGGTTTCAGACCGGTGGTATAGAACGATTGCAGTGTCCTGACTCGGACGACGATCAATGAACCTGAGTTTGCTCCGCTGGCATCATCGTAACAGAACCGTTCACCGATCTGCAGGGCGTCGGGGAATGCGGGAGCAGGCTCCACTGCACGACTCATCGAAGCCGGCTCAGTCTCTGGACTGCCAGCATCAGGGGATCTGCAGCCCCGCAGGGCACCGGAGAGGTGTTCGGCCCCGAGAACCAGGCGGCCCAGTGCTTCGTCCACCACACTCTGGTTCAGGGGGACACTTCCGTCAAGCAGGGTGCCGGCTGCGATGAACTCATCGAGGGCTGCGATAAAATCCGCGTGAGCAGACGCTACTCCAGGCGATACGTCGAGGGCTGAAGCATCGAGACGGGCACTGCCTGCAAGGGAACAGATATCGGCTGCCCGGTCGCGGAGTGCTGCATCGTCCTGGATATGCGCAGAATAAACCTCTCCTGCAGCAAGTTCCAGGAGCGGGACGCTCGTTCTGGCGATCAGCGCTTCCAGCCTCTCGTCGTCGTTTAGGGGTTCAGGAAGGAGTACCGTCTCATTTTCTGTCTCGAGATCTGGGAGGGTTTCGTTCCCGGAAAGACCGCCGATGTCGGACCCGTTCACCGGGGGATGAAGCGATAGTGCCACAAACGCTTCCGGGAGTAGTGGATACAGAAACAGGATCACCCCGATACAACCGGCCATAAGCAGTACCACCGCTTGAGAACTTCTCGATACCACTGCCTAGAGTATTATGCACCAGAGAGATATTTGTTACGGGTGGAACCCCCTGAGGCGCGGTAGGCCACCATGGCCCCCTCGGTGAGGCCGGGGGCGCACCTGCTCTCCAGGGAACTAACTTACCGTTCCGCCCCGCGCGCCCCAGGTCAGAGTGTCTTTCCGAGTGCCCAGACCGGGGAATCCGCTCTACCGAGGTCCACCCGCACGTAACATTCGTCGATGGGGAGCGCTTCCGGGACATCAAAGAGTATGTATCCTACCTTCTTCTCGTGGCGGTCCAGCGTCGTCGCATCGTACGGCTCGCCGAGCGATGTCCCGTGCGCGAGCTTTATCGGAGAATAGGTGTTGTCACGGTAATGCAGGGTGAATGCATTGATACCCGGGGTCTGGATCTTGTATACCCGACTATCTCCTTTATGGCCCAGATTCGTAACCCTTACCTCAACCAGCAGGAACATCCTTCCAGGATCCGCCGTAATCACCTCTGTGCTCTCATCGGACTGGCGGTATACCCTGATCTTTGTTACCCCGGCTAACATCAGAGAGATGTCGTTTGCACGGTGACGGTCCTCATAGAGGTACCGTTGCAGGAGTGCCAGTTCTTCCCCGGCGTCGGATGCGGCGAGCGGTCTGGACTCAGGGAAACTGACCTCGACGATCTCCTGTGGTACATGCAGCACCGGACGATCCAGACCCTCGAACGCCTTGCGGAGATGGGCCGAACCTCGCTGGAGCTCCCCGAGAGCCGTATCCACTCTGGTCCCGTTGAGAGGGTCGTTCCCCTGCAGTGTCTCGCCTGCTGCTACATACGACTCGAGGGAGAGGGTGAACGCGGTCTTCACAGGTTCCTGGAGGTCTGAGACCTCAAGCCTCTCTGTCTCCCTGAGAAGATTCTTTGCAAGCGCGTGGAGCGATGCCGCGTTCTCCTTCACCGACTTCTCATCCCAGGAGTAGAGGGCGTGGGTGTTCTGCAGAGAGAGTAGCATGAGTGAAGCGCTGCTGTTTTCGATCAGGGCTGCCAGTTCGTCGTCATCGTAGTCGGGTTCGGGTACGATCGGCGTGCTATTCTCGACAGGAGAGGTCTCATCTCCGTCAGGAACAGCTGGATTGTCAAGCACTTCCGGGGTCTGCACAGAGGTGATATTCAGGGGCTGGCCACTAAGGAGTCGCTCTCTGGCCTCAGTGAGGAGAGAGGAGAGGTCCTGGGTGATGACCGGCTGCGGGGGCGCGGGGTCGGGCGAGCTGGCCGCGTCCGGCAGGGTCGGGGAAGGGCTGAAGAAGATTGCGGTAAAGACGATCAGGGCCAGTATCGTCACGACAGCATCCGGGAGGTTCACAATGAGGATGTAGTGGCCTCTCTAGATAGATATATTTCGCGGAAAGGTTCCTTTCCGAGGCCATCAAACCAATACCCTCTCTTCTGGTTTGATGCCTTGATCTTCATCCGGTCAGATGATTCGGAATCGGCGCAGGCAGCCGCGATACCCGGGTGAGAGCCCGGGCTAGCATCTGGTGATGGTCTGGAGAGACGGTTGCCGGTATTCTCCGAAAATCGGGTTTGATCACCGGGCTGCCTGGATGCAGGGCCCTGGGGAGCGCAGTCCTCTCAAAACGGTTCATCCCCGGGTCTCTCTCTGCAGCATGGGCAACCTTTTCTGACATCCGGACAAATCAAAAGAGGGAGATAGATAGCATGTGTATCGCAATGCCCGCGGAGGTGCTGGAGATCAAGGATGGCAACATCGGTGTCGTCGACTTCGGGGACCTGAGACAGGAGGTCAGGCTTGACCTTGTGGACGTGAGCGTCGGGGACTTCGTGCTCGTCCATGTCGGGTTTGCTATCCAGCGCCTCAGCAGAGAGGAGGGGCTCGAGACTCGCGAGATCTTCAGGCAGGTCCACGCCGCGATGATGGAGGAGTAATGCACGAGTACAGCATCGCCTACGACATCTACACGACCGCACGCCGGGCGGCGCTCGATCATGACGCAAAAGAGGTTAAACGCGTCTCGGTGGACGTCGGCAAGATGGCGATGGCAAACCCCGAGCAGGTGGAGTTCCTCTTTAATATCATCATCGAGGGTGACCCGCTCTTCTCGGGCGCCCGGCTCTCGTGCCGGGACGTCGAGGTGCGCACCCGCTGCTCCTGCGGCTACGTGGGGAACGAGCGGTTTGTCTGCCCCCGGTGTGGGAAACTCCCGGAGGTTGTTGCAGGGATGGAGATCGTGGTCACAAATATAGAGATAGAAGTGGACGAAGAATGAAAGTCAACCTCATGCATGGTGCCGGCGGCGAAGTGATGGGCGAGCTCCTGCGCGTCATCACCAACCTTGAGCACAACAACGCCGGCGGGATCGGGCTTGAGTCGCTCGATGACGGAGCGGTCATCCCGCTCAACGGCCAGAATATTGTTTTTACGACTGATAGCCATGTCGTCTCGCCGATCTTCTTCCCCGGCGGGGATATCGGGCGCATCGCTGTCTGCGGGACCGTCAACGACCTTGCCATGATGGGCGGGAGGCCGATCGCACTCTCCTGTGGCATGGTCATCCCCGAAGGCTTCGACGTCGCCGACCTCGAGCGGATCGTCGCGTCGATGGATGCCGCACTCGACGAGTGCGGGGCAAGCCTCGTTACGGGAGATACCAAGGTGCTCGAGCGGGGTGCGCTTGATACCATCATCATCAACACCGCTGGCATCGGTGTTGCCGAGCGGGTGGTGCGGGACAACGGGCTTAGACCTGGCGATAAGATCATCGTCAGCGGCACCATCGGCGACCACGGCATTGCCATCATGGCCCACCGTGAGGGCTTCGACTTCGGCGGCCAGATCCATTCTGACGTCGCTCCCCTCTGGACGCTCGTGGAGCGTGCGCTCGCGGCCGGGGATATCCACGCCATGAAAGACCCGACCCGGGGTGGGTTTGCCAACGCCATCAACGAGATGGCGAAGAAGAGCCGGGTGGGCGTCGTCATCGAGGAAGAGACCCTTCCCTTCCAGAAGAACGTTCTGAGCGCCGCCGGTATGCTTGGCATCGATCCCCTTGAGGTGGCAAACGAAGGAAAGGTCGTCATGGGGGTCGCACCCGGCGATGCCGAGGCCGTCCTTGCGGCGCTCCGCTCGCACCCCTATGGACGGGACGCGGCGATCGTCGGTGAAGTCGTCGAGGGTTCCTACGTGATCATGCGGACAGCCATCGGCGGAGAGCGGTTCATCGAGGCGCCGATCGGTGACCCGGTCCCGCGTGTCTGTTGATGAGTGGTAACCATATCTTTTTGCGCCCAAAAAGTTCATTCTGGCTGGATAGCGGCCTATTTCGCCTTATCCTGTGAGTCCTGGTATGGGATCGCCGGCCGCACGCAGAAGTTCGCGACGAGAGGATGGGGAGCAGTCACTTTGCGATCTCCCGCGTGAGGTGCTATGGCGCACCTGGGTGGTAACAATTTCAGGGCGCATATAGACGTTGTGGCGCTACGCACCGTTTCCCACTACCTCCGAACAAGCAAAAAGGTATATCAGACAGTGGACGCACCCGTGAATGCTATTGCAGACTTGCCGCTTCTGTGAACCGAAGAATTCGTTCAACCACCTCCGGTTTAAAACCGGGGGTCTTCTTCATGATCGAGGATAAACCACTTCTCTGATATCTGGCTTATGAGATGGATCATCAGGACGGTACCGGTTGCCGGACCGGTCAACGCAGATATGGCGATCGTTCACTTCAAAAAGGCAGTTCCCGGGGCGCACCAGGTCATTACGACCGCGACGGCAGCAGGGCTCCAGAATTGCTACCGCTCCATCGACCGGGAATGTGTCAGGGAATCGGGGATGCGCTACCTGCCTGTCCACATGGTTGAGGTGCATCACGCAGTCCGGGACGACCTGGAGGCATGCTACGGATGACTGCTGACCTGGTGCTCAGGAACGTGACGCTCCCAACAGGCCGCCGCGCAGATCTCACCATCGCCGGGGGTCTTGTCAGGCACGTCGGTGCGCCGCTGCATGCCGATGAGACGATCGACTGCAGCCGGTTCATCTGTCTCCCGGGAGCGGTAGATATGCACGTCCACATGCGAGGAGGAGTACAGGCAGAGAAGGAGGACTGGCGGACTGGCACGATGAGCGCGGTCGCCGGCGGGGTGACGGTCGTGGTCGACCAGCCAAACACCGTCCCTCCCATCACCACGCCCGAACTCCTCCGGGCCCGTATTCACGAGGCTGAGGGGCATGCGATCTGCGGGTTTGCGGTGAACGCCGGTGTCGTGCCAGACGCCGATCTCGTGGGGATGTGGAACGCCGGCGCGATGGCGTTCGGGGAGATCTTCACCGCACCGTCAAGTTACAGTGAGGGGCTCGACCCGGAGGCCACCAGAGGACTGTTTGCCTGCATCCATGCCCTCGGGGGGCTCGCCACAGTCCACGCCGAGGAGGTCCTGGACCCGGCTCCGGCAACGCTCAGCGACCACGATAGCGCGCGCTCTGGCGCCGGGGAGGTGCGTGCCTTTCGAGCCGTCTCCGCCATTGCCCCGGAGGGTATGCGGCTCCACTTCTGTCATGCAAGCACCGCTGCCTCGGTCGAGGCCGCGCGTGGCACAGTGGAGGTGACGCCGCACCACCTCTTCCTCTCACATGAGGTCTTCGAGGAAGACGATGCCCGGGGCCGCGTGAACCCCCCGCTCAGGGACGAGCAGACCAGACGCCGCCTCTGGTCCTGCTGGGATAAGATCGACGTTATCGCCTCAGACCACGCCCCACACACGCTCCGTGAAAAGACCCTCTCGTTCCAGACTGCCCCCTCCGGTATCCCCGGAGTCGAGACGATGCTGCCGCTCCTGATGGCAGCGGTTCGGAAACGTCAGGTAACCCTCGTCTCGGTGATGGAGAAGACCTCCTGGAGGCCGGCCGCCATCCTCGGCATCCCGCGCGCAGGGTTTGAGCCAGGTGACCGGGCCGACTTTGCCCTCTACCCGGATGAGGTCACCCGTATTGAGGCTTCTCGCCTCCACGCAAAGTGCGGCTGGTCGCCATTTGAGGGGCTTGATGCAGTCTTCCCGGAGGAGGTGATCGTCCGGGGCAGGCGGGTCTACTCCCGCGGCGATTATTGTGAGACGCACCCGGCGTGGTACCCCGGGCAAGGATATTTATCATCCAAAGATGTATAATGTATAGCCGATAAAGCGCGCCTTATAGGTCCCCGGGTGATCATCTGGTTGGGACACCTGGATATGAGCCGCGGGACAACCCGGGTGCGCGACAGGCACGCCCGGCATATAGGGTACGATCGGGTGAGGATCGGCACAAGCCGCCTGTGATCGCCGTTCGTTAGTGTCGGGCGACATTTCTCCGGGAGACTCCTTGCATGGAACCCTACGCTGATGCTATCACAGAGACCGGAAGCGGTGTCACCATCGTGCTCGACGTCACAGCAGGCGCCAAAAGAGCCTCGTTTCCGGCAGGCTACAATGAGTGGCGGAAGAGTATCCGCTGCCAGGTAGCAGCTCCAGCCCTCGGCGGGAAAGCAAACCGGGCCATCATCGATCTCGTCGCGGAGACGCTCGGCGTATCCCGGGCCGACGTGAGTATCATCTCCGGGCACACATCTACCTCAAAGACTGTGGCTGTCGCCGGTCTATCGAAATCTGAAATCATTGCGCTTCTCTCGGCTTCTGGAGCCTGATCCGGCGCTGATAGGTGTCACAGGGAGCACCGGGCAGTTTTATTAAAAATAGTATATATTTTCAGCCTAATAAAAATCGAAACCCTACTGAACAATGTTTTTGGATCTACGCTTTGAAAAACCTTATGTTCATAGTGCCATCTTCTTTAAGTAATCGTACTATAGATATATAGTCGACAACCTATGTCCGCGCACATAATAACCTGCAGACATACGGCGATCAGATTTACATTGAAGGGGGCAACATTCCATGTACTCACCAGAAACTACGAAGTATCTTATTCATCTTACCCTGCAGACCGAGGGGGTGGTCGATAAACCTGACGTGGTGGGCGCTATCTTCGGCCAGACTGAGGGTTTACTCGGCGAAGACCTGGACCTGCGTGACCTGCAGAGAACCGGCCGCGTCGGCAGGATCGATGTCCAGCTGACGACGAAGAGAGGAGAGACCAGAGGCGAGATACTCATATCATCATCGCTCGACCGCGCGGAGACCGCGCTCCTTGCCTCGTCGCTGGAGACGATCGACCGGGTCGGTCCATGCACGGCTCGCGTGAGGGTCGACCGTATCGAGGATATCAGGGTGACCAAGCGGCGCAGGATCGTTGAGCGTGCCAAAGAACTCCTCCTCGAGGACTTTGATGAAGGCACGATAAACAGTGACGATCTGCTGGACGAGGTCAGGGAAGTCATCAGGATAGAGAAACTTGAACTCCTCGGCGAAGAGAAGGTGCATGCCGGCCCGAACGTCATGACCTCCGATGCCATCATCCTGGTCGAGGGGCGGGCTGATGTAATCAACCTGCTGCGCTACGGGATCAAGAACGCGGTTGCGGTTGAGGGGACCAACGTCCCGCAGATCATCGTCGATCTCTGCGCGCAGAAGACCACGACGACGCTGCTCGACGGAGACCGGGGAGGGGAACTGATCCTCCGTGAACTTCTGCAGGTCGCTGATATCGACTTCGTGGCATACTGCCCACGAGGGAAGAGCGTCGAGGAGATGAGCCGCAAGGAGATTGTCAAGGCGCTCAGGAACAAAGTGCCTGTGGAGGTCGTCGCCGACCATATTCCTGCCGAGGGGACGGCCAGGCAGCCGCCTGTGCGCACCGTTGCCGGTACGCGTGAGGTTGTTGAGGAAGGTGAGCGGCTGCCACAACAGCAGAAGACCGGAAAAATGAGGGGGCAGAAAGCCAATCCAACGCTCGAGGAGCATATGGCCGACGTCCGGGACCGCAAGATCGCACGCTTCCTCTCCTCAGATTATAACATTCTCATGGAGTCGAACGCCACCGATCTCGAGGGGACACTCCAGACCCTGGATGGCGATGTCGAAGGAATTGTTGTTGACCGTGTCGTCGACCAGAAGCTCCTTGACCAGATCGGGGGGAAGAACCTCGAGTTCGTGGCCGCCCGTGATTTTAAGGGGATCATAAAACGTCCTCTATCTGTGAGGCTCATGAAGATAGGGTGAAGAAATCCACCCGACGTGCAAATATATATATGTTTATATTCACCATTTTTCTTCCCGGGAAAGGATATGCACAAGGAAGAACTGATAACGCTACATGGGATTCTTACAGAGATCAAAAACTATTTCGAATTGACAAACCCGGAACTGAAATTTTCGCAGTACTATGCGTTGAAAATAGATCCTTCTCAGGTGCATAGGAGCAAAATGGAGCATAAATACGCGATATTTGTGCTCGGAACAGAACTTGCAAACGCCATGAAAGACGTGGAGTTCTCATCATCAGGGAGGATCTCTGCCCGCATGAAGGAACTTGCCGAGAAGACGCTCAAAGATATCGAGTATCCGCGGTAAAGGCGCCTGGTATCGGCGCATTCACCCTTAACGCGGTACCTTACTGACGGCCGATATAATACCGCCGGGGCTCCGGCCGCCCCACCCGGTTCTCTTCTCAGGCATGGATCTTCTCAATAACCGGTTGAAATGCTCCCCACAACCCCCAGTGAAATGCTCCCCACAACCCCCAGACAGTGGTGGGTGAGGCGAGTTGCCGGACCGGCTTTCGCAATGTTGATACCTCCTATTCTTGTGAGTCCCGGGGTCGCCCATCGTTCCCGCTCTCATCGGCATGGGCGTCCCGGGATACTATACTACACCTTTGAGGTTGCAGTCCCGATCTCATGATGTTGAACGCCGCATTCTGGTCGCGATCCATCGCGAGCCCGCAGTGTGGGCAGGAGTGGGCCCGGTCAGAAAGCGTCTTTTTGACGGTCATGCCACATCTGGAACATTGCTGAGACGTGATTCACCGGGATTCACCAGGATCACACAAGAACCGGCCTCTTCCGTTTTGCTCTCTGTGATCGTGATGAACTGATTCCAGGCGACATCGGCAATGCTTTTTGCCAGATGATGGTTCTTCTGCATATTTGTGATATTCAGGTCCTCAAACACGATCGTGCGAACCGATCCACCAGCTGCCGGGAGGTCTGGTGAGCAAAATCGAGCCGACGGTTCGCGATCCGTTCATGGATGCGTGCGACAACCTTTCTGGCTTTCTTCCGTTCAGGAGTGCCTTTCTCCGTTTTTGAAAGTTTCCTCTGCGCCTTCGCAAGCGCTTTCTCGTCGGTGCGGAAAAATCGTGGGTTCTCGGTCTTCTCTCCGTTCGATAAAGTAGCAAAGGATTCAAGACCTACATCGACCCCGACCACGGTACCTTTCTCTCGTGCAGGAGTGGGCTCATACTCGACTGAGGAACAGGCATACCATTTCCCGGTCGCGGTACGTCGAATCGTTAATGTTTTGATCGGCCCTTCAATAGGGCGGTGGAGGACGATCGGGATATCACCAATCTTTGACGCGGAGAGGTGCGTGCCGGCATCGTTGAGATGAAAGCCCGACCGGGGATACCCGGGATTCTCCCCGGCCTTCACCCGTCGGAAGAAGGCTTCAAACGCGAGATCTACACGTTTGGAGACATCCTGTAAGACCTGAGAGTAGACTGTAGAGAGTTCTGGATGCTCCTTTTTCCAGATTGGAATCTGGCGTTTTGATTCATGGTAGGAGATGGAACGCCGTTCCTGCTCCCGGGCATCCTTTCGCATCGCAAGCGTCTTGTTATAGACTCATCGGCATATCTCCAGCGTCTGTTCCATCTGAGAGACCTGTGATTTTGTCGGGTAGAGTCGATAACGATACGCTTTCATCTGCATGGTCGGGATACTGTTCAAAGAGTTTCTTAGCAGTGATCCCCTGCACGATCTTAATGATCCCCTGCACGATCTTAACAATGGTGGTGGGAGCAAACTCTGGATGGGCCGTGATAAAGAGATGAACGTAATCAGGCACGACTTCCTGAGTGTTCAAGATGAACCCCATATCTTGAGCGATTGATACATGGAGGTCCGTAAGAGTCTCAGCAACATCACCGACCAGAACCTTTTCGGCGGTATTTCGTTGGTCATACAAAGTGATAATTCACGTTGTATGCGCATCCTCTTGCACTTATCCAACGACCCTGGTTAACCATTCCACAAAATTATATGCACCATGTGATTATAATTTTTGGTGGATGGGCTGTATCCCACCATTAAATGGCGGGGATTAGCCCTATCCTGATCCTAAAATGCGGGTGGAAGTCAGGTATTCAGGCATATCGAGCCCACAGCGCCATCCTCATAAGGATATGGCCTGGAAAACGTTTGTTACGCCCGGGAAATATTTATCACGCCCCGATGCCACCAGGTCTCAGACTGAGAATGACGTGCATATGTATCGATACAAACCTCTTCCTCGGACTCTACGGCGCAGATGAGGATCCCGGGGAGATCCTCGCAGACATCTGGGCGCTCAGGGAGCGCCTCGTCTTTCCGGATATCATATTTGATGAGTTCTTTCGCAACCGGTCGAAGATCCTCGATCGGTTTGCGGAGGATCTACGGAGGCGGGAGATCGCGGAGGTCCTGCTGCCGTCGGTTATCCAAAATAATCTGAACGTCGCCACGCTGCAGCGCGCCGGTGAGGATTACAACCGCGTGCTCTGGACGCTCTACGAGGATATCCAGAAGGTGATCACGGATCCGGCTGCCGACCCGATTGCGCGGGCGTTCCGCGGCCTCACGCGCGACCCTGCCGTGCGGGTCTTCCGCTGGACCGAGGGCCTCGTCGCGCGGGCCCACTGCCGCAAGCTCCTCGGTAACCCGCCAAAGAGCCCGAGCACCGATACCATCGGCGACGAGGTCATCTGGGAGACGCTCCTTGCAAACCTGAAAGAGGACCTCATTTTTGTTACCCTGGACCGGACATACCACTACCATATCGCCTACCTCACAGAGGAGTACCGGGAGAAGACCGGCGGCGCGCTTGTGATCACCGATCGTGTTTCTGATCCCCTGAAACTCATCGGAAGAGAGCCTTCACCGGCACTGATCAGGTTTGAAAGCAGGGATGCAAAGGAGGCGGGATGAGGAGCCCGGTACTCACAGGACATCTCCGGGGGTGTCGACTGCCGTAACGACTCTCAGCGAAGTCGTCCCGAAACCACCTGACGGTTGGAGTTCCTGGCTCAGAGCACTCTTACATTCGTTCACAGCAATTTGAGCAATTTCTGGTGTCTATGGGCACATCGTGCCTCTGAGGATGGGCACCGGAGGGGTGGAGGATTCACAGAGACCGTCTTTCGTGGGCCCGCCCCGGCGTGACTCCCGGACAAGGGTACGGGTGCTATTGCCACCCACAAGGAGGTGGGCGGGACGAATCGCTGCTGTGGTTCAGCAGAGTCCGATAACCCGGAATCGATGCATTACCGGAGCAATCACACCCTGGCGTGAGACTGCATGGACGAAACCAGCCTCTCTTTGGGAGACAATTCGCAAAAACCCCACCCGATCTGGAGAGCAGGGGGAGCAATCGTGGCCAATACCCGCTGGTGCGAACCCGCCCCGGGAGTGACCTTAGAGCCCCTCCAGCCTGCCCGCCCTGGTTGCCCCAGAACCTGGCAAAACGTTAAAATCGTCAGGGACACCATATAAACCCGTGTTCACCTGCGGCGCGGAGGACTGACTGAGAGATGCTCACCGACCGGGAACTGGAACGCTACCAGCGGCAGATCGCGCTCTTCGGGGAAGAGGCGCAGGCGAGGCTCGCAAGCGCCCGTGTCGTCATCGTCGGGGCAGGCGGGCTCGGGTGCCCGGTCGCCCTCTACCTTGCCGCCGCCGGTATCGGGGAGATCCGGCTCATCGATGGCGACGTCGTCGACCGGACCAACTTAAACCGGCAGGTGCTCCACGGTGACCGGGATATCGGGCGGGCAAAGGTCGAGTCGGCGGCAGAGAAACTCCGGGCCCAGAACCCGGAGATCCGGGTCGTTACGAGGTACGCAACCATCGATGAAGGAAACGCCGCCGTGCTCGCCGGCGGGGCCGACCTCATCATCGACGCCACCGATAACTTCCCGGCCCGCTACATCCTCAACCGGGTGGCGCTCCAGAGCGGCGTGCCGCTCATCCACGGAGCGGTCAGGGGGTTTGACGGGCAGGCGACGACGATCATCCCCGGCCGGACGGCATGCCTGGCCTGCATATTCCCTATCCCCCCGCCGGAGGAGGAGGTCGTCCCCATGGTCGGCACCACGCCCGGGATCATCGGGCTTGTCCAGGCAAACGAGGCGGTCAAGTACATCACCAGCACCGGCGACCTCCTCGCGAACCGGCTTCTTGTCTGGGACGGCCGGGCCGCCACCATGGCGACCCTGGAGGTCGAGCGGCAGGAAAACTGCAGCGTCTGCGGGGACGGCCGGTGCTAGTGCTGTAAGTCACCTTTATTTGGGGGTCTTGTGCGTGAGGTGGATAATGACGGATTCTCGCGTGAAGAACGCGAAGGGGACTGTAACGCCCTGCAACTGAACTTCGCGTGCGATTGATGATCATCAAGCCCGCACCCCCTCAAATTAAGGTGAAAAGGTCCATTAGAGAGGGAGATGCTATGCAGGTTCGGGTCAGGGCTTTTGCCCGGTTGCGGGAGGCCATCGGGGGCGACCTCACGCTCGAGGTTCCCCGGGGCGCGACGATGGCCGGGTTGCTTGCCGCAGTCGGGGAGGTCTCGAATGAGGCACAGGAGGCGCTCTTTGGCGAGAATGGAGAACTCCAGGGGTATGTGATACTGATGCACAACGGCAGGCGCGTGCGCAGGGCTGAGGTGGAGACCCTCACCCTCGCCGACGGGGACGAGGTCGCGCTCTTCCCGCCGGTGGCGGGCGGGTGATTGAGCATGATCAGCATAACAAGAGATGATTTTGATGTAGGCGCCGCGATCGACCGGCTGCGCCGGCCAGATATGGGTGCCCTGGTCACCTTCCTTGGGGTTGTCAGGGACGACGGGATCGAGGAGATGGATCTTGAAGCCTACGAGGAGGTCGCAGTGAGGGAGTTTGCGGCGATCAGGGACGAAGCGTTTGCAAACTACCCCATCAAAGCGGTCGAGATCATCCACCGGATAGGGAGGCTCCGGGTCGGGGATAACATCCTCCTCATCGTCGTCGGCGCCGGGCACCGGAAGGAGGCTTTCAGCGCCTGCGAGTACATCCTCGAGCGGATCAAGCAGAGCGTGCCGATCTGGAAGAAAGAGTTCGGGAAGGACGGCAGCGAAAGCTGGGTGCCGGGGGAATACCCTGGAGGCGACGCGTGATCAGATTGCAGCCCTGCCGGAAGGGCTACTCAAAAGAGACCCAGAGGGCGGTCCCGCCAGAGGAGACGCTTCGCCGGGCACGCGCGCGGCTCCCCGCAGCAGGGATCACCAGGGTCGCTGATATCACGAGCCTCGACCGGGTCGGGATCCCGGTCTTCTCGAGCATCAGGCCGACCGCAGCGACCGGGGCGATATCGGTCTACAACGGCAAAGGCGCCACTCCCATCGAGGCTGAAGTCTCGGCGATGATGGAGGGGATCGAGCGCTACTCAGGGGAGATGAATGATCAGGAACCCCTCGTCGGGCGCTACAGCGAGGTCTCGGCCAGCATGACCGCGATCAACCCGGCTGACCTGGTTCTGCCCCCCCGGATCCTGGTTGATGTACCGGTCCCCTGGGTCGCGGGGTATGATATCATGCAGGAGGAGGAGGTGCTCGTCCCTGCCCACGCGGTCTACCACCCCCTCCCCGTGACCTACGGCCGCCTCTTCCGGACCAACACAAACGGGCTTGCCTCAGGCAACACCCTCGAAGAGGCGGTCTTCCACGCCCTGATGGAGGTGGTCGAGCGGGACGCCTGGTCGCTTGTTGAGGCGGCCCGGATGAACGCTCCCCGGATCGAGGGGATCAACGATCGCTTCGCCGCCGACCTCCTCGCGAAGTTCGAGGATGCCGGCATCGAGGTCACCCTCAGGGATATCACGAGTGATATCGGGGTCCCCACCGTGGCAGCGGTTGCCGACGACGTGGTGCTCAAGGATCCTGCGCTCCTCACGATCGGGATGGGGTCGCACACCAGCGCTCAGATTGCGGTCCTCCGGGCGCTCACTGAGGTCGCGCAGAGCAGGCTGACCCAGATCCATGGCGCCCGGGAGGATACCGATACCGCGGATGTCAGGCGAAAGATCGGCTACGAGCGGACGAAACGGATGAACCGGCACTGGTTTGCGGATGGCGGCGACACGGTCGAGCTTGCGGCCATACCGTCGTTTGACAGCGATGACTTTCTCACCGACATCAACTGCGTCCTCGACCGGCTCGCTGCAGCCGGGCTCTCCCGGGTGATCGTGGTCGACCTCACCAGGCCCGAGATCGGCATCCCGGTCGTCCGGGTGGTCGTGCCGGGGCTGGAGGTCTACGCGGTGGACCAGGATCGGTTCGGGAGGAGGTGCCGTGACGCGCGGAATCGTCGTCTTCCTCGGTCCCAGCTGTGACCGCAGAACCGCTCGCGAGATCCTCGAGGCCGACTACCGGCCACCGGCGAGGCGGGGCGATGTAGCCCGGGCCGTAGAGGCGGGGGCCCGAATTATCGGGCTCATCGACGGGGTCTTCTTCCAGGAGAGCGCCGTCGCCCACCGGGAGATCCTTGCCGCGCTCAGGGCCGGGGTGCGGGTCGTCGGTGCTTCCAGCATGGGAGCGCTCAGGGCCGCTGAACTCGACAGCCTCGGGATGGAGGGGGTCGGCGAGATCTACCGGGCCTACCGGGAGGGGAGGCTCGTCTCCGACGACGAGGTGGCGCTCGTCTTCGACCCTGAGACGTTTGTGCCGCTCTCAGATCCGCTGGTGAACATCAGGGCGACCCTGCAGCGGGCGCTGGAGTGCGGGGCGATCGACGCCGATGCGGCCCGGGGCCTCCTCGACGCTGCAAAGGGGCTCTACTTCCCGGAGCGGACCTACGATGCGGTCATCGCGGCGGCGACCGGGACGGTGGACCCTGAGGCCCTTGCCCGGTTCGCAGCGTTTGCCGGGGAGCACGCTGTCGACCAGAAACGGAAAGACGCAATCCTGGCGCTTGAGCGCATCAGGGATCTCGCTGATGGCGTTGAACCGGCCGGTTCAACGATCTCACCGGGGGCGCTGTAGGAATATATCTCAGCCCGGGCTCAGGTGTCCTGTATGCTGGTGCGGATCCCTCCGCACCGCAGGAGACAGAACAGCATGAAACGAAGAACTGTATTCGGGATCGGAGCGGTACTTCTCCTCCTCATGGTCATCGCGCTGCCGGCAAGTGCAGCAGGTCCGTGGGGTGCTCCGCAGGCAGATGGATACACCGGCGACTGCCACGGCTGCGGGCAGTTCCAGCACCAGAAGAACAAAAGTCAGCCGGATGAACCCGCCGGAGACCGGGACCGGATCCGTCTCCAGGACGGGTCCTGCGGGGCCTGCCCGAACCGGTGATGCCGGCACCCTCCCCCGTTTTAGTGGCTATCCTGCCGCACACCTTTCTTGATGGAACGACCCTCCCGAGCGTTGCTCTGGCGGGCCCACCTGGCACAGCACCCCCATCCACCGGGGATCGCCACGCCCGGCGACAAAACGCGGGTGGGCCACGTCATGCCGCTCCTTCTTCCTTCGTCGCGCGGAGCAGGAATGGGTCGATGGACCGGACCAAGATGGATCCTCACCAGAATCTCCGTGTGACGCGTTCCCCCGACCAAAAAATATTGTGGAGGGTGGTATAGTAGGGACGTGCAGTAGTCCAGGTCTAGGGACTGATGCTGATAAGGCACAGGCAGTGTTCCACCACAAGCATTACCTGGCCGTATGATAGTATGAACCACAACCATAATAATTTTACCTATTATGATGTGTGTATTGAATTGTAATAATCGCGGCTACCCCGGCTGCGATCAGGGGGGCAGGACGGCAGGGTTTGCGATGGCACCGCCCGGTCCCTCCCGGTGGGGAGACCTCATACGCGCGAACTTCTGGATCCCGGCGGTGCCAGCGGTTTTCATCCGTGCAGCCTTTCGTTCAGCCTCATGCGTTTCATCGTCGAGTAACCCGCAAGATACAAAACAATTAATGAGATCCTGACGAGATCTCTCCTGAGAGAGGTATGAGGCGCATGATCCATATCGTACCAAAACCGACTGATACGCCGGATGATGACTCGACCGGCGCCGTAATACGGGAACTGGAGAGAGCCGGTGCCCGGTGCAGGGTCCTCGACCTTGGTGCGGTCGACCCCCTCGACTCCGAGTTTGAGAACGAGCTCGTATGGGTCTGCGGGATCCGGCAGGATGGGCATCAGTTCGAGACCCTGAAGGTGCTCTCACTCCACAACCGGGTGATTAACACACCCGAAAGCATCGTCGCCTGCGCATCAAAGGTGGTGACAACCGCGCTCCTCAAGAAGTCCGGGGTGCGGACACCTGAGACCGCCTACGTCAGGGCAGAGGCACAGGCGCGGGACTTTCTTCTTCGGCACGGAGAGGTCGTCTACAAACCGCTCTACGGCTACGATGGGAACGGTATCAGGCTGGTGACAAAACCCGACGAACTCGGGCCCGGACCCTGGTACCTGCAAGAGTACATCCCCAATGATCGGGACTACCGTGTCTTCGTCCTCGGTGGGGAGGCTGTCGGCGCGATATGCCGTGTCTCTGATAGTCTTACGCATAACATCCACCAGGGCGGGATCGGTACACCGGTCACGATCGATGAGGAGATGCGTACCATTGCCGAGGCTGCGGCGGCAGCGATAGGGATCGACTACTGCGGCGTCGATCTCCTCCTGGACAGGGAAGGCTACACAGTCCTTGAGGTGAACGGAACGCCGAACTGGCACTGCATGGCGGCGCCCATCCCGAGGCTGCTGGCCGAGTATCTTATTCGGGAGGAACGCAGGATGCGTGCCTGAGAGTATATCGATTCCGAATGACCGGACTCTATCGAGACCTGTTCCGGTTCTGGCGTTCACCCCGGGGCGCATTGGACCGAACCGGGCGTCATGGCGTCTTCCCCATACGCGCTAACTTCAGGCGCGGAGATTCGCGGGTCTTGCCCGGTCCGCACTCCCGGGCGTGATCTCTGCCACGGTCCAGTGCTACTACGTCGATGGGAACGAAGACCTACCAGCGTCCGGAACCCAAACCCCACGGTGGGCGGGGACGATCACCAGAACCTGGATTGAACCTCGCCGGTATCAACAGGAATGCGATCGTATCCAACGGTTAAATTAGCGTGCAGGAATAAAATTGGTCCACCGGGGGCAGGAAGAAGTGAACCCGAGCAGAGAAGAGATCCTCGATCTGATAGACCGGGATCCGGTGACTTCACGAAAGATCGATGCCGTGATGAGGGATGCCCACAGCGGCAGACTCTGCTACCAGCCTATTGCGGCAGGCGAGGTCGAACTCGCCAGGTAAGCAAAGGGGAGAAGAGGTCGGCAGGTCATCCGGATGAGGTTGAGCTGCTTCCAGACCCGACGGTAACCGGTCCTGTCCTGAGAACCTACCGCATCGTTCCGATCGGTGAGATTTCACCTCTCGCGTGACCTCGTGCGTGAGAGGATGCATACGGTCTCTTGCCCAGGCTCTCGCAAACTCAGCGGTGCGGTTTATCCCTGCGGGTTGAAAGGGCAGCGGGAAGACCCCCGCGCAACGCGGGGATGGGTTCGGTGCCCCCCTTCTTCCGGGCTACTTTCACTGAACAACCCGGGGTTTATCTTGCGGGGTGTGCGGCGGCATGAGCGGGAAGTCCCCGGCCAACAGGTGCGGGGATGAAAGCGGAGCCCCTTCGGCATTGTGATAACTCTATCTACTTGGGTGCCCAATTATAATTCACCTAACATGAAGTATAAATTTGATAGGTCAGCACATTCAGTGTTTGCTCTCTATTATCACTTGGTCTCTCTATTATCACGTGGTGATTGTGGTGAAGTATCGCCGGAAAGCATTATATTCTGACGATATTCGGGAGCGCCTGAAAGACATCGTATGGAACCTATCAACCGAGTTTGGGCATAGAGGTCGTCGCTCACGAACCCGCAGAAGACCACTACCATCTTCTCTTCAAAGCAACTCCGAAAATCAACCTTGTCAACGCAGTCAACGTGATCGAAGGCGTATCGTCCAGGAGACTACGGCAGGAGTTCCCTGCAACAAAAAATTTGCTGTGGGGGGATTCATTTTGGTCTCCCTCATATTTTCTCGCAACATCGGGGCAAGTAAGCCTCAATGCTCTGAAAGAGTACGTTGATTCGCAACCGGAGAAGTAAATGATCATTTCCTACAACTATCGAGCATACCCCGATGCAACAAGAGAAGCACGTCTGCATGAAGCACTCGATACCTGTAGGTGGCTCTACAACAAACTCCTTGAAGAATGCAACACTGCGCGCGAGAACGGATCCCCCCTGACAATGCAGGAGACACAAGCACGGATTGTCACGCTGAAAGAGGAGAACCCGTTCCTGAAGGGCGTGTACTCCAAAGTACTTCAGATGGTGAACTACACCCTCTGGAGTAACATTCGTGCTCTGTCGCCGACAAAGAAGAAAGGGCGGAAGATCGGCAAACTCCGGTTCAAGAGCGCAGCCCGGTACCGGACGCTCAACTACAACCAGTCCGGGTTCAAGATCGACCGGGAACACAGCACGGTCACGTTCTCGAAGATCGGAACAATCCCGTTCACCATGCATCGACCGTACGTGGGAGTCGTGAAAGGTGTCCTGATCACCCGTTCCGGTGACAAATGGTATGTCATCATCCAGGCAGAACAGGACGTTTCCGAACCGAAGAGGGAGGGACGATCCGTAGGCATTGACGTCGGGTTGGATTCGTTTGCGGTCGATAGCAACGGTGCAGTAATCGAGAACCCCCGGTTCTCTGAGCACTCACGTGACCGGATCAAGAAGTTGCAACAGAGTGTTGCCCGGAAACAACGGTTCTCGAAAAATTGGAAGAAGGCAAAAGGGAAACTGGAGAAGGCATATGATCATATCACAAACCAGAAGAAAGATTTCCTGCACAAACTTTCCCGTCGGTACGTTGATACCTATGCAACGATCTGTGTCGAAGACCTGAATATCAAGTATCTGAAAGAGAACGGTAAATCTCGCGGGCTCCGAAGAAGTATCCACAGTGCGTCGTGGGGGCGATTCTATTCTTACCTCGCGTACAAGGCTGCAAGTGCTGGTACGAACTTCATTCAAATCGATCCCCGGAATACGACGCAGATGTGCTCACACTGTGGGAGTATCGTGAAGAAGGATCTCTCTGTGAGAGTTCACGATTGCCCATACTGTGGGTTCGTTGCCGATCGAGATTACAATGCTGCGGTGAATATTCACCGCGTGGGGATGGAACAGCCCTGTGAGCCTGTGGAGATGAGACCGCTACATCACATCTCTGTGATGCAAGTGTTGTCCATGAAGCAGGAAGCCCCGCCCCCTTCAGCGCGGGGTAGTATTGGTGGGTGTATGTTTCGCGTTCTCGTGGTCGACCATGATCCGGCTTTCCTCGAGCTGACCCTGGCATGGCTCGCACGATCAGAGGATATGCAGGTTGCAACGACGACTTCGCCGGTGCAGGCGCTTGATATGCTCGCCCGGACCCGCTACGACGCCGTCGTTGCTGGCTATGAGATGCCTGAGATGGACGGTATCACGCTTCTAAAGGAGATCCGCCATCAGGGCATGAAACTGCCGTTCATCATCATCTCAGGCCGCGGCCGCGAGGAGGTCGTCATCGAGGCGCTCAATGGCGGGGCCGACTTCTACCTCCGAAAAGGGGGCGACCCCTCTGCTCAGTTTGCCGAGCTCCGGAACATGATCCTCCAGGCGGTTGCGCGGAGTCGGGCCGAAGCGGTCTACCAGAGCGTCTTTGAGCATACCGGGACCGCCACGATCATCATCGAGGGCGATATGACGGTCTCCCTTGCAAACACCGAGTTTCTGCGTCTCACCGGCTACCGCCGGGAGGAGGTGGAGGGGAAGCTGCCCTGGACCGCTTTTGTCGCTGCTGAGGACGTTGAACGCCTCACCACCCACCACCGCAACCGGCGACTGGTTCCTGGCCTGGCACCGCGCACCTACGGGTTCCGGCTGGTTGACCGGGAAGGCACGCCCAGGGAGATGTATATGACGGTCGGTCTCATCCCCCGAACGGACCGATCGGTCGCGTCGATGATCAATATCTCTGACCGGCGGCGGTTTGAGGAGGAGTTGCGCGCGGCGCACGAAGAGATGGCTGCGGCGTTTGAGCAGGCAAAGGCAAGCGAAGAGTCGCTTGCGGCGCAGTATCGCGAGCTGGAGGATTACCAGGCAACCCTCCGGGGCATCATCGATTTCCTCCCCGACCCGACGTTTGTTCTTGACCGGGAGGGGAGGGTGGTCGTCTGGAACCGCGCGATCGAGGCGGTGACCGGGATCCAGAAGGAGCGTATCATCGGGTCGAGGGCCGGAGCAATCTCTGAACTGACGGCCGGGCTTTTCTCCCCGCTGCTTGCGGAGACGGTCCTCGCGCAGGAGGGTGGGGAGAGTGTTTCCCGCGAGGTCTGTATCTCCCCGGCCAATGGTGGGGAGGAGACGTACCTCTGGGGGAAGGCGTCACCGCTCTACGATGCTCAGGGCAGGGTCTCGGGCGCCATCGAGTCGCTCCGCGATGTTACCGGGCTGAAGAGGATGGAGGCACAGATCCGGCGCCGGGTAGATCTTGAGCGGATGGTGAGCTCGATATCCACGCGGTTCGTCGCCCTGGACCTGACCGACCTGGACGATGCCCTGGATGAGACGATACGGACGCTCGGGTTGTTCCTGGATGTTGACCGGAGTTATATCTTCAGGTTCAGCAGTGACCACACCCTCGCCGATAACACCCACGAATGGTGCGCTGAGGGGGTTGATCCGCAGATCGCGGTCATGCAGGCGATCCAGACTGATTCGCTCCCCTGGGGGCTTGCGCAGATCCAGGTTGGCAGGACGATCTGCCTCCCGGCCCTGGACGACCTGCCGGCAGAGGCCGCGGCTGAGCGTGAGTTCCTCGAGCAGTACGGGGTTGTATCGGTGATCCTGGTGCCGGTCGTGACCGCCGGTGAGGTGGTGGGGCTCATGGGGTTTGAGACCATTGTGCGGGAACGGTCCTGGTCAGAGGATGACATCGCCCTGCTCACGGTCGTCGGTAACCTGGTCGGCGACCTTCTTGGCCGGGTCCGTGGGCTCAAGCGGCTCCGGGAGAGCGAGGAACGGTTTCGCACCCTCGTGGAGCGGTCGCATGACTGTTATATCCGCAGAAATACGGTCACATCGGTGATCGAGTACATCAGCCCCTCCTGGGAGCGCCTGATCGGGTATCCGCGCGAGGAGTGCATGGACGACCCCGGACTCATCGAACGGTTGATCCACCCCGACGACCGGGAGGTCTTCTGCGCCATGCTCCAGGAGCCTGAAGCCGACCGGCTCTACACCTTCCGGGCGCTGCGGAGAGACCGACGTTATGCCTGGCTTGAGGTCTGCACGATTCCGGTCTACGGGGATGACGGGGAGGTGGTCGCGGTCGAGTACGCCGTCCACGATATCAATGCCTGGAAACAGGCCGAGTTGGCGCTCATCGAGGCCAACAGGAAACTCGGCCTGATGAACAGCATCGTGCGGCACGATATCTTGAACCAGGTGACCGTGGTGCTCGGGTATATCGCCCTCCTCCGGGACCTGCCACTCGACCCCGAGGTCGACAGGGCCCTCGAGAAGCAGCAGGCAGCTGCTGAGATCATACAGTCCCTGATCGAGTTCACCCGCGACTACCAGGACCTCGGTGTCCGGGCGCCCCGGTGGCTCCAGATCGAGCCTCTGGTCAGGTCGGCGGCACGGGCACTCAGGCCGCGCGGGATCAGGATCGTCACCGACCTCAAGGGGGTCTCGGTCTACGCCGATCCGCTCCTCTCGTCCGTCTTCTACAACCTCCTGGAGAACGCGATGCGCCACGGGAAGACCGTGACCGAGATCCAGGTCACGGCGGTGCCGGAGGGCAGCGGGGCCCTGATCATCTGGGAGGATAACGGCGTGGGCGTCCCATCCGAGATTAAGGACCGGATATTTGAGCGGGGGTTTGGGAGCCACACCGGGCTCGGGCTCTTCCTGGTCAGGGAGATCCTCTCGATCACCGGGATCACCATCCGCGAGACCGGGACGCCGGGCGAAGGGGCGAGGTTTGAGATCCTGGTGCCTGAGGACTGCGTCCGGTTTTGAGTGAATGATGGTTCAATTGTATCGCTGCACGGAGGCCTAACCGGGGAGGAATCACGTCTTCCAGCGTAACTCTCCACCGGCGCTCACGAAAGCGTCTTTCCTCCTCGGGCGCTGAATCGGCTTTCGCACGAGACTGCTGCTCACAAGTCCCCGGGCAGGGTCCCCCCGGCCTCCCGACGTGATTGGTCAGTGCGGTCCAGTGCCCCGGGACGAGCACCTGAACCGGAACAGGGAGTTCAGAGAGTCCAATAATTCGGGATCGATTGCACCCTGTTGCAACCCGCAGACGACGGACGTTACACATACGTGGGTCGGGGTTAGCCGGTGAGTCTGTCATGTGGCAGGTGACCGGTGCGAGATGGGATGTTTGCGAGGGACACAGAAGACCCTATCGGTATCTCGACAACCGATGCTGCACGTCACCAGCCTAAAAAACAGATATTCAGGTTTCCGGCCTCACCTGCGGCCGTACTTCCTGAACATATACCAGAGCCCCGCCGCGACCCCGGCCATCACCAGGAGGCCGAGGATCGCGACGTAGGACCGTTCCTTCACCACGACCCTGAACTCGTCTTCTCCCTCGGCCTGGTCGCTCTTCACCAGGGCGACGATCTTGTACTCGCCGGCGACGATATCTCCCGGCGGGATGACCGTCACCTGGACCGTCGCCCGCTCGCCTGGCTCGAGGCTCGCAACCGTTGCCGGGTCGACGGTCGCCCGCCATCCCTGCGGCGCGCTCATGTTGACCCCGATGTTTGTCAGGGCGCCGCCGATCCCGGCGTTGGAGACGGTCAGGTCAAACGCGAGGGTGTCACCGCGGTTGATCTCGTGGCGGTAACTCTTCGTGTAGGTCCGCATGGTGTATGACCCCCGGAGCCGGAGGGTCAGGTCTTCCTCGTACTGCCGGGCCGCTGAGTCTATCAGCACCGTGAAGTTGTACTCCCCGACATCGACCGAGTAGGGCGGGATGAAGTCGAGGTAGAGGGTCTTCTCCTCGCCGGCCGGCACGTAGATCTCGGAGACCTCCTCGGTAGCCTCCCTGCTCTCCCTGAACCGGGCATACCACTGCTCGGGGAGCCCCTCGACCGAGAGGGCGTAGGTATCGTCGTTCCTGCCGGCGTTCCTCAGGGTCATCTCATACTGCGGGTTTGTGCCGATCGAGGCCACCCGGGAGGGAGACTTGACCCGGATCTCGGCAAAGAAGTTCTCTTTGTCGAGCGGCACGATCCCGATGTCGGTCGTCCGGCCGATCCTGATCTCGACGTCCTCCTTCTCCCACGGCCGGTAACCGGGTTTGGTGACTTTGACGGTGTAGGTGCCCATCGGGGCGCCGATGGAGACCTTCCCCTCGGCGGTCGTGAGCATTCCTTCAACCCGTTCGCCGCCGTCGTAGACGCTGACATCAGCCCCTTTCACGACGTTTCCTTCTTTATCAACCACCGTGGCCTCGAGGGTTCCTGTCTCCCCGCCGTGGGTCTTGGTAACCCTGACATAGACCCAGATCGTGCCCTCGCCGATCCCCACCCTGATCGGGTACTCCCCCACCGCGGCATCACCTGAGGTCTCCACCAGCAGGCGGACAGGTTTCGTCTCGCCGGCCGGGATCAGCATCCGGTAGACCTCGCGGTCGTTATTGTCCACGAACCGGATCTTCCAGCCGTCGGTGCCCCGGTAAGACCAGTAGTTGAGATGACAGGTCCCGGTATCCCCCCGGTTCGTGACCGAGAGGTCAAAGACCGCGGTATCCCCGGCCTCGATCATCTCCCCCGGGAAGTCGCACCGGATCTCGGTCGGGAGCGTCCCGCTCTTCTGGGCCGCCGCCCCCGTGGCCGTCAGCCCCACGATGAGGAGGATGAGGAGGATTCTTCGGGCGGTCATCGGATATCCATCCTCATGAACCCGACGTAGGCCGCGGCAAAGAAGACCGACGGGAAGACGATGAGCGCAGCGATGTTCATCCAGACCTGGCTGAGGGCTTCGGCAAGCCCGGGGGTCTCCTCAGGCGTCGGGCCATAGGGTGAACTGACCATCGCGGCCATCCTTGGGTTCGTGACCGCCATCGCGGCCTTGTAATAGTTCATCTGCGGCGAGAGGAGGTTTGTGACGTCGTTTATGAGGAGCCTTTTCTCGATATATGCCTTCATATCCTCTTCGTACTGTTGCCATTCAGGGTCCGGGCCTTCATTCACACGGTGCACCACCGACTGCGAGGAGGTGGTAGTGAAAGACCCGCCGCTGGCGGTACCGGTGACCGTTCTCCCCATGGGGGTCGGCATAGGGGCCGTCTGCGGCGGTTCAGGCATCTCGCCTGCGAGGGCCTCGCCGGCCATCGCCCCGAGCACCGGGAGGAGCGTGGAGACGGCAAAGAAGATCACCAGGGTGTAGATGAGCGCGTTCCCGCTCTCGCGGGAGACCGTCGACATCGTAAGCGCGATGGCGAAGTAGGCGAGCAGGAACCCGAGTGAGATCACCCCGAAGATCAGGATGGCGACAAACTCCTCAAGCGTCGGGACGATCGAGAAGAGGAGGAGCATCGCAAGCGAGATTGCGAGCGCAAGCGCCATGGCAAACCCGAGCGCGGCGATCCCCCCGAGTGCCTTGCCGTTGATGATCTCGTCGCGGTAGACCGGGTGGGAGAGGAGCGATTTCAACGATCGTGTCTCCTTCTCCTTTGAGACTAGGTCAAACCCGATGGCGATGGCAAGGACGGCGCCAAGCGTCGTCATGTAGGCCATCATGGCGTTGAAGATGAGCATGATCGAGGGTTTCTCGGGCATCCAGCCCGCGTAGGGGCCGACGACCTTGATCTGCACATCACTCTCCTCCATGTACTGGAGCTGCTGGTTGTAGGACTCGAGCCTGTCGTTGTAACTCCCGATGCCGGTGTGCATGCCGATCGCCGATATCACGAGGAACAGCGCGAGGATGATGACAAACCGCCTGCTGGTGATATGGTCAGAGAACTCTTTCCTGGCTACGTTGAGCAGTCGATCGAGTGCCATCACCTCACCTCTGGTAGACCGCCATGAAGATGTCCTCGATGTCAGGCTCTTCGAGCCGCATCTCTCGGACGTGCAGTCCCTGTTCGAGAAGGGTTGCTGCGAGCCGGTCTCTGATATCGGTTGTTGCCCTGATGACCGCTCGGTTCCCGTTCCTCTCGATATCGATGATCTCAGGGTCATCGAGGTCGGGCAGCCGCTCCCGGGTCTCGATGACGATCCGGACGGTATCGCCATCCGGGGATGCGAGCGTCCGGGCGACCTCCTCGAGGGTTCCCTGCGCGACAAGTTTTCCTTTCGCAAGCAGCCCGACGGTCCGGCAGACCGCCCTGACCTCCGAGAGGATGTGGGAGGAGACAAAGATCGTCTTTCCTTCGGCGGCGAGGGCGAGGACGAGGTCCCGGTACTCCCTGACCCCTTCGGGGTCGAGGTTTGCCGTAGGTTCGTCGAGGAAGAGCACGGCAGGATCGTTGATCAACGCCTGGGCAAGCCCGAGCCGCTGTTTCATCCCGCGGGAGTACTCGCCGGCCTTCTGGGTGACCCCGTCGAGGTGGACGAGGTTGAGGAGTTCGGCGATCCGTTCACTCCGCTCTCCTGCGTCCATCCCGTAGAACCGGGCAAAGTAGTCCAGGTTCTGCTCGGCGGTCAGGTTCCCATAGAACCCGACGTCTTCGGGGAGGTAGCCGATGATCCTCTTCACGGCGAGCGGGTCTTTGGCGACCTCGATCCCGTTGACGAGGCAACGGCCGGCGGTGGGCTCGATCATGCCGGTGAGCATCAGGATCGTTGTGCTCTTTCCCGCTCCGTTCGGGCCGAGGAAGCCGAAGATCTCGCCTTCCCCGACCGTGAGGTTCAGGCCGTCGACGGCTGCCTTCCCGTTATAGATTTTGGTGAGGTTCTCAGTCTGTATCATACCATACTCCGCGCGGGCCAGGTTGCTGGTGGCGCTTACTAGAGACTTTGACATCCGCTTATTAACGTTTTCTGTGTCACGCGTCTACACATCTCCGCCGGATCAGGATTTCATCTGCATGTTCCCCGGGTTTTTCCGGCGAGGTCCTGGTATCTGCCGGGTTTGGAGTGATTTTACCGGGGTACCGGCACCCGCGCGCGGGCGCAATCCCGGTGCCATACAGGAGTCGTGACGCCCCCTGCGAGGATACCGGCCCTGCTCGACCCTCTCTTCCGGCGCCACACCCAGTATAGGCGGCTACGAGGGATAAACGGATTGTAGACTACGAAAAAAATCAAACCTATGGACATGGCCGGGGTGCCGGTATCCGCACCGGATTCGCGGCTTTGTGCTCTCCGCGTCCGGAAAACAGCCTCCTTTCGAGGGAGGAGGCAAGCCTGGATATACGTTAACTTCAGGTACGGGTGCTCGCGAGGATAACGCCACGATCGCGGGTACTCCTGGCTGGTCTTGCGGTATCTGTCGTCGCACGACTGGAGGCGAAATAAGACCTTCAGATGATGTTGATCCCTCTCTGGTTGGGTCGCCGCGCGGTGATATGATGAGGGGCTCACCTCGCCGACCTGCGGCGGAAGAGGGAGGAGACCTCCCCGTTACCCATGCCTGCATCGATGAGGATACAGAGATCTCCAGCCTCGACCACCGTCCCGCCGTCCGGCGCGGCGAGCGTCTCCGCCCCCCTCCTGATTGCGAGCACCGTCACGTCGTACTTCTTCCGCAGGCCGGTCTCGGCCAGGGTCTTTCCTGCGATCGGGGCGCCGTCCTCCACCCGGACGATCGCTATCCTGGCGTTTTCCAGGTGCAACTCTACGTCCCGGAGCGAGGGGACCTGTTCCGACGCTTCCCTGAGCATCGCGTAGCGCTCGGTTCGCATTGTAGCGACGAGCCTGTCAATCTCGGCCTTCGGCACAGGGTACTTGGTCAGGACCCTCGCAAGTACTTCGGCTGCGGTCTCGAACTCCTCGCAGATCACTTCATCCGCACCAAGCGCGTAGAAGGAGAGGGAGTCTTCCATGTACCTGGTCCGGGTGATGATCGCGCACTCCGGGTTCATCTTCCTTGCAATCGCCGTCACCTGCCGTGCTGTGGCCGCGTTCGGGATGGTGATGACCACCACGCGTGCACCTTCGACACCGGCGTGGGCAAGAACTCCTTCATGTATGGCATCGCCGAAGAAGATCGGTTCCCCTTTCTTCCGTTCTTCCCGGACCGTCTTTGGGTTGAGTTCGATCGCCACGTAAGGGATTCCCATACTCCTTGCCGCATCGGCGACGTGCCGCCCCATCGGCCCGAATCCAACTATGACGATATGTCCCTTCTCAGGCCCGTTGACAGGCGTTTCCTCCAGGGACGTGTCCCGCTCCTTGAGCCACTTCGGCAGGGGAAGACGGCGGACGATGGCAGTCACTCCTGGAGCCGACCCGATGACGAACGGGGCGACCGTCATCGTCCCGACCGATGCGGCAAGGAAGATCTGCTCAAGGCTCGGACTGAGCAGCCCGTACTCGATCCCGGTCCTCGAGAGGATAAAGGCGAACTCACCCACCTGGCCGATGGCAAGTCCGGTGAGGACGATGTTTTGGAGGGAGACTCCTGCGGGGAGGACGGCGACGGCCCCGATGATCGCCTTGATGATGATGACGCCGAGGATGATCGCGATGATCAGGGGTGCATGGGCCGCAAAGAAACTGATATTGAGGAGCATTCCCATCGAGACGAAGAAGAAACTGGTGAAGATGTCGCGGAAGGGGATGACGGTGGAGAGGGCTGCGTTGCTGTACTCGGACTCTGAGATGATCAGGCCGGCGAGGAAGGCCCCGAGGGCAAGGGAGAGGCCGGCACGGAAGGTGAGCCAGGCGGTCCCGAGGCAGAGGGTGATGATAGTGATCATGAAGAGTTCCCGGCTCCGGAGGCTTGCAACCCGGTAGAGGAGGCGGGGGACGATCCAGAGAGCGCTTGCCGTGACGACTCCGAGGAGAGCAAGACCGATCCCGAAGTTGATGAGCGACGGGACGACCCCGGCTGACCCCATCCCGGCAAGTATGGGGACGAGGAGGATCATCGGCACTGTGCTTAAGTCCTGGAGGACCGATATCCCGAGTGCGAGCCGCACCGGCGGGGTATCTACCTCTCCCCGGTGCTGAAAGACGGTCAGCATCACGGTGGTGCTCGTGTGGGCGAGAAGCATCCCGAAGAAGATTGCTTCTGGCGGCGCGAGCCCGAAGGCCGACGCGATGACGGCGACAACCCCGATCGTCAGGCCGATCTGGAGCACCCCGCCGATGAGCATCCCCTTCTTCATCTCAAGGAGGCTCTTGAGCGAGAGTTCCATGCCGATGGTGAAGAGGAGGAATATGATACCGAGTTCTGCGAGGATCTCCACATCTGCTCGATTTGTGATGAGGCCGAGGCCGTGGGGCCCGGCAATGACGCCGGTAAGGAAGAACGCCACGATCCCGGGCATCTTCAACCGGTAGCAGAGGGCGAGTGCCCCGATGGAGAGGACGAATATGATCAGGATCTGTTCAAGAAAGGTCGCATCCATGGTGGTTTCCTTGCTGTTATGCCTGTGTTGTGGGTGTTTTCGGTTGCCTCTGTTGAGGCGCGGATCCGCGCATTCCAGGTTGGGCTGGACCGGCGTTCTGCGGAGGGATCCGGTCTCCGATTAACCCGGCCGATAGAATGCAGGAAATTGTTGCTCTTCACGTTAAATAAAAATTCTGTATCTGGCCCTGAATCACCGACCCCCCGGAGGTCTGGTTATTTGCAGGTGGAAAGCCGGTTCCGGGCCACGTCGCAGATCCTCAACCGAATCTGGCATAAGGACCCCGGGGTCCGGAGTGAGCTCCTCTGCGAGATGTTGATGAGAGGATGACCCGGCCCGGCAGCGGTGAAAAGGGCCTGCAGGCCATTGAATGATCGTAAGAACGTTCCGTATCCCCGCGGCGATGGGGAGGGGAGGTCAACCTGGTGACCACCGACTGGCTGGCCGAGACAACCTGATGGCGAATGTGGCCGGATGTGCATGACTGCATCCAGGAGCACATCTGTATACATCCTCGATGCGTGGAAGAGCGAGAACCGGGAACTCTTGCGGTTGAATGGTCCATGGTGACTGCGCCATCGGGTATGAGGAGTCTGTGCAGGTCAGAGAGAACAAAGGTCTCGTTGTGCTTGATGCACGCCTGGCAAAGGTCTATCCCGGGCGCCATGGCATCGACCGGAACCAGACCGTCATCTGCACGTGTGGGACCGGGCGGGAGGCCACGAATGAGTTTGTCCTCTTGAAGTGGTTCTCCGAGGGATCGTTCACAGAATGGAGCGCGCGTCTGGATAACCCGGTCGTCAAAGGGCTCCCGGTCGTCAAAGGGCTGGAGCCTCCCCCGGGGCGGGGCGAGGCGAAACGCTCTTTTGGAATCGGTGTACCGGTGGCATTGAGTTGCCGTAGTTTGAGGAGTCGATCCGGTTCGCCAGCGCAGGGGCTTGCAGTGAATGGTGGATGGGTATTACGGTTCACTTTGCGGACTTTCCGCGTGTAGAGACGGGGATATGACCTTTACGCGGAGCGAATTGTTCCACTACCTCAAATGGAAGATATTTCTATCTTCGCACCCTCTCCTTCATGAGACGGATACTATGGCGATTGACTGGTACGAAGAATTTGTTGACCTGGACCACACCCCGGGCCCTGACGAACTCGTAGCCCTCTACTACTTCGAGCCGGCACCGGGAATCAGCAGAGAGGAGGCGGTGGGGAGGATCGCCTCCGAGAGCTCGACCGGGACCTGGACCACACTCTTTACCATGCCTCCCCGGATGCGGGACCTCCAGGCAAAGGCTTTCGAGATCGAGGGGAACTACGTAAAGATCGCATACCCCCTCGCCCTCTGGGAGGAGGGGAATGCATCCCAGCTTCTCAGCGGCATCGCCGGGAACGTCTTCGGGATGAAGGCGCTCAAGAACCTGCGGCTGATCGACGCCTCGCTCCCGGCCGGATACCTCCGGCACTTTAAGGGGCCGCACTTCGGTATGGAGGGGATCCGCGATATGATGAAGGTCAGGGGGAGGCCGCTTACGGGCGCGGTGCCGAAACCGAAGGTAGGGTTCAGCGCAGAGGAGCACGCGGAGGTCGGATACGAGACCTGGATGGGCGGGTTTGACTTCGTGAAGGACGATGAGAACCTGACGTCTCTCTCGTTCAACCGGTTCGAGGACCGTGTCCGGGCCATGACAGAGATGCGGGATCGCGCCGAGCAGGAGACCGGTGACGTGAAGTCTGCGCTCATCAACATCACGGCCGATACGGAGACGATGAAGGAACGGGCGGAGATGCTCGCTGACTACGGCTGGAACTACGCCATGATCGACGTCGTGGTGGCCGGGACCGCCGCGGTCGCGACCCTCCGGGATCACTGCTCTGATCTCGGGCTTGCTATCCACGCCCACCGGGCGATGCACGCGGCCTTCGACCGGAATGAGAAGCACGGGATCACGATGCAGTTCCTGGCGAAGATCATGCGACTCGTCGGTGTCGCGCAGATCCACACCGGAACCGCGGTCGGGAAACTGGTCGGGACGCGGGCGGAGGTGACCCTGCTTGCCGATATGCTCCGCAGGAAGCATACCGCCGCGGTGGACCATATGGCCCTCGACCAGGACTGGGGCGCGATCAAGAGCGTTTTTCCCGTATCGTCGGGCGGACTCCACCCCGGGCTCGTCCCCGACGTGCTTGATATCTATGGTAGCGACCTCGTCCTCCTGGTGAGCGGCGGTATCCACGGCCACCCGAAGGGCACGCGGGCGGGTGCAGAGGCCACCATGCAGGCGATTGAGGCCTGGAGCGAGGGCGAGGCCCTCGAGGAGAAGGCGAAGAGGGCTCCCGAACTCAGGGAGGCCCTCGAGAAGTGGGGCTACTATAAACCCAGGTGAACCACCCCCTCACCCTTCCGGGCGGGGTTTCCTGGATATCATTCCCCTCCCATCGGGAGGAGGTCCACCGGCTCAGGCGGCACTGATCCCGCGCCTGTAAATATTATGTTCAACCTCCTCTGGCGTTGAGATGAGTCGTGGGGTCATGTGCCAGACCGCAGAAAGGGACGCGCGCTTCACATCCCCGGCTTTGCGCAGGGGACCTTCCTGCTCATGCCGCCGCCGTGCCCCGAAGGTGATCAGATCTTTGTCGGGGCAAGGGGTCCCCCGTTACCGCGGGCCGGTCCCGGTCCGGGTACCGCTCCCTGCAAGCGACCGCGCCAGCCTCGCGAGCCCCTCCCGGAACTCGTCGATGTATCCCTGCATCGAGAGGCTCCCTTCGGGAAACGGGCAGTCGATATCGTAGAGCCGCTCGATCATCGGGTCAGAGGGGAGCAGGTCGACGGCGATCCCGGTCTCCTCCGATGCCTCCACCATCGCCGCGCGGAACGGTCCGATACAGTAGGCAAGTCGCCGCCGGTAGGTATCCCGCGTCTTCTCGAGGTAGCCCTTCAGCCGGTGGACCTCGATCCGGTGAAAGTCCCGCCGAATCCGGGTATCCGTGGTCTTGCCGAGCATGTAGTGGTAGTTTGCATAGGGGTACATGCCCTCAAGCTCCGCAGGGACGGTCCCGCAGGTGCCGAATATGACGATATGGTAATCTCCCGGGTCAAGGACGGCGTCGATGATCCGGCGGAAGAGTTTGTGGCTCGGGCTCTGGCTGTAGGGTTTCCGCACGGCACAGGGCAGGAACAGACCGATCTCTCGTGGTGCCACCGGGTAATCATCGATGATGAACCGGTATGCGTCCTCAAACTCCTTCCGGTAGAAGGGAGGATCGAATATCTCGATCAGGTTCCCGTGCCGGTCCTGCACAACCCCGACAACCCGCCCGGGAGCGCCGGTATTTCTGCTCTGCACCATCTGGTTCTTCCATGTACTCTGGCCCGGGAGAGAAGAAAAAGCCTGACTTCGGGGTGTGTTCATGACCGGTTCCTCCTTCCGGCCCTTCGCCCGGCAGACCGGGGCCTGTGGTGTGGTGCATCAGCTCTCCTGCCGGAGCAAACCAAAAAGCGTAAATAGTCTCTCTCCAACATTATGTTGTTCGCATACTATCAAACATTCCCGAAGGATCGGGAGAACCAACAAGGAGACCTGAACCATGAAATCCGAAGATCTTCAGAGGATCATTAGAGACGCAATTGATAACGAAGTGGAAGCCTACACCTTCTATAGATCGGTGGCAGAGAGAGCAAAGGACGAAGACCTGAAGACCATCTTCCTCGAACTCGCAGAAGACGAGAAGCAACACCGGGAGTACCTCCAGGACGTGCTACTCGGCAGTATAGAGAAGATGGAGTTTGAGGCACCAGAGGACTACAGGGTCACCGACGCCATGGAGGAACCCGAACTCTCGGTCGACATGAAGCCGCTCGAAGGGCTCCTCCTGGCCATCAAGAAAGAACTGCATGCAGCGCAGATGTACACCCGGCTTGCCGGGGCAAGCACCAGTGTGGAACAGAAGATGGTCTTTGAGCACCTCGCAAACATGGAGAAGGGGCACAAGGCAAGGCTCGAGGATATCTACACAGACATGGCATACCCCGAGGCGTGGTAAGCGCTTGACCCCCCTGACCACCGGACGTGATTCCACCCCGTTGGCCTGCCCCCCCTGCAAATAGGCAAACACCGAAGCGAGGTCACCCTGGATCTCCGCGCTAACCGTCAGGCGCGTGGCTGCCAACCCCAAAATCCCCTTCTGCGGGGCATGCCCACCCCCTCCTGCACCGGAAACTATTATAACCGGAAAATCCCTTCTTCTTAAAGAGCCGCCGGATAGCGTCATAAAAACCTCTGAGTAACGGGCTACATGAGAGAAAAGGCTACCCTCCCGGACCCAGGCGAAGTTGAAACAATCTCGCGGGCAGCCGTGGAGATGGTCCCATATGGCATCTGGGTAGCAGGACCTGAGGGTGACATCCTCTACATCTCTGACCTCTTCCTTGACCTCATCGGGATGACGCTTGATGAGTGCCAGCAATCCGGGTGGCTATGCCGCCTCCATCCTGAAGATATCGAGCCGATGCTGGCCGACCGCGCACGCTGCATCGCCACCGGCGAACCCTGGAACCGCGAGTTCAGGATCCTCGGCACCGATGGGGAGTACCATACCATCCAGAGCCGGGGCACGCCCATCAAGGATGATAATAATAACGGAGAGGTCGTGCTCTGGGCCGGGGTCAACCTTGATGGCGACGCCCGCCCGGCAGAGGAGAAACAGGCACGGAGGATGGAGGTCCTCTCCAGGATCTCCGGGGTTATCGGGAAGGAGGAGGCGAACCTGCAGGAGATCTGCCAGCAGGTGGTCGCCTGGATGTCCGATGGGTTCCGGCATCCAGAGCGGATATCTGCACAGATCGTGATCGGCAGGGCTGTATTCATGACCGGTGACGACCATCCGGGGAGGATCGTTGCTCCTCTCTCCTCCGCAAAAGGGGTCACCGGCTACCTTAAGGTCGAGTACCGGGGTCCCCTGCCGCAGGGCACGGACCCTTTCAAGCCGCAGGAACGCGATTTCGTGCGGACAATCGCCGCGATGATCGAGAGCGTTCTCGTGCGGGAAGAGACGAAAGCAGCACTTCGGTCGCTGGAGAGACGGCACCGTCTCCTCTATAACCAGATGCTGGAATCTATCGTCCTCTTCGAGATCGTCCGCGACAGCGCAGGAGAGCCTGTCGATTACCGGTGTATCGAGATCAACGACCCGGCTGAGGATGAGATCGGATACGGGAGAGACGAGGTCATCGGAAAGACCTTCTTTGAATTTCTCCCCGACGCCTCCCCCGAACTCCGGGCCGTGCTCCGCCGGGTTGCAAAGGGCGGAAGGCCCGAATGCTGCGAGACCTACTGCCGGAAACTCGACGGGTACTACAAGGTGCGGGTCTACCAGCCGCATCATGACCAGGTTGTCCTCGTCGTCCACAACATCACCTCGCAGAAGAGAGCCGAAGAAGCACTGCGGGAGAGCGAGGAGAAGTACCGGATGCTGACCGAGACGGCCCGGGACGCCATCATCGTCCACGATGCCCGGACGTTCCTCTACGCGAACCCCGCCGCCCGGGACCTCTTCGGGGCTGAAAGACCGGAAGACCTGGTGGGGATGAGCGTCATCGACCGGGTGCATCCCGACGCACGTGGCGAGATTCAGGCGCGGATGTCTGAGGTCGTCAGGGGAAGGGTCTTCCCGCCTCAGGAGATACAGATCCTCAGGCTCGATGGAAAGGTTGTGCCTGTCGAGTTGTATGCATCTCCGGTCTCGTATAATGGCATGCAACTTGCGCAGGTCGTCATGCGCGATATCACGCGGAGGAAACGGCTTGAGGCGACGCTGCGGCGGAACGCGAAGATGTTCCAGAGGATCTTCAACCACTCTCCCATCGGGATCGAGTACTACAGTCCCGGAGGAAGGCTTCTTCACATCAACCAGGCAAGCCTGAGGATATTCGGGATACCGGATAAACGAGACCTGGCAGGCTACAACTTCTTTAAGGACCCCTCCACCCCCGCAGGGGTCAGAGAACGGCTCATGAGCGGGGAGGAAGTGCACTACACCGTCCCTGTCGACCTGGATCATGCCCGGCAGGCCGGTATCTACCCAACGACCCGCACCGGGACGATCTATGTCGCGGTCTACGCAAGCCCGGTGCACGAGCGTAAGACCGGCCCCCTCACGGGCATCCTGGTGCAGATGCAGGACGTCACGGACCGTATGCGGATGAAAGAGCAGCGAGAGCAGGCGTTTCACCAGATCGAGCAGAACATCGAGCAGTTTGCGGTCCTCGCCGACCACATCCGCCAGCCCCTGCAGGTGATCCTCGGTATGGCTGACCTCATCGATGAGGAGGCTGCGTCTGAGAAGATCCGGGAGCAGGTGGGACGGATCAATGATATCGTCGGGGAACTCGATGAGGGCTGGATCGAGTCGCGCGAGATCAGGGAGTTCTTGAGGAGGAACGAACTCCTGTGATCATCTGACTCTCTTTGAATCCCTCTTCCGGTTCAGGTGCCCATCCCCGGGGACCCGGGAGGCCTGCCCCCAAAAAAGACGACCCCTGTAAACCCCGCCTGCTCATGGCAGTGCGTGGTGATCGGCCACGGCAAAACCAGCACACCTCCCGGAGCGAGGGGATCGGGCTTCTCAATCGCGTGCTCCCGAGAGCGGTGGATTCAAAAACCAGGAGTACCCCGGCTTGAAGCGTTATCCCCGCGAATATCGATACCTGAAGTTAGCGCGTATGGGCTTTCACCCCCTCCTTGCAAGCAGGCAAAAAACCCACGAGACATCCACCCCGCCCTTCGGGGACTCGCGAGGAGCAATCTTCGTGCGGGGAAGAAAGTGCCCCCCGCACAGGGGCACTTATTCACACCCCGGGGTCAGTTTGCTGTACATCTCGCCCGGGCGATGCGCTTCCCACCGACGGGGCTGATGTCTCCTGATATCGGCATTCCAGCAGGTTGCATCCTGCTTCATGCGTCCCTGGCTCCGGTCGGCGTCGCCGGGACCTGGTAGGTCCCGGCAAAGAAGGTCCTGACCTTCTCGATGCTGGTGGCAAGGATCCGCTCGAGCGCCTCACGGGTGTTGAAGGCGTTGTGTGGCGAGAAAATTGCCCGGTCTGAGTGCAGGATGGCGAAACTCTCAAACGCGTCCCTGAGTTTGGCGGCCGGGAGCTCGCCCGCCCACAAAAACTCCTCCTTGACCCAGACCTCCTCCCCCTCAAAGGCATCGAGCGCGACCACCGAGGCGCCCTTCACGGAGGGCGCCTGCGACCGCTCGCGTGTCCACGACCCCGCCCCGGGAAGTATTGACGAGGAGCGCGGTATCCTTGACCAGCCGCAGCCGTTCTGCGTTGATGAGGTGGTGCGTGGCCTTCGTGTAGGGGACGTGCAGGCTGAGGAGGTCGGCGAGGTCGGTAGATGACGCCGTAGTCCCGGGTAAGGTCCGGGTTCGGCTGCAGGTCGCAGGCGAGGTGCGTCCGGTCCCGATCAGGCCGAGGGTCTTTCCGGCGAGGTCCATGCCCTGCAGTCCGGTTCGGGAGAAGTCGCCCGGCTGTTCGCGCAAACATCGGCCTGAACTTCCGGGCGTGGATGAGCCCGAACGCGAACTCAGCCACGGTGGTATCACCGTAGAGCGGCACGTTGCAGACGGCGATGTTTCTCCCCCGGCAGGCATCGACGTCGATATGGTCGTATCCGGTGGACATGGCAGCGATCACTTTGAGGTTCGGCATCCGGTCGAGGACCTCCCTGGTGACGTGCGACGTGACAAAGACCCCGATGCCGTCGGCGTCATGGGCAAGGGATGCATTCTGGAGCATGAGCGGTTCAGGGTGCAGGCCAACCTCGTAGCCGCTCTCGCAGGCAAATGCCTCCCTGACCACCTCCCGTTCATGCGCGTCGAGGTCGAAGAAAGCCAGTTTCACCATAGGCCCCACTCCCTGGAGGTATTTTGCGTCCGCAAAGACCTGTTGTCGTATCAGACCCGCGACCCCTGAGTTCGGGTCGTCGACGGTATCGGCCGGGGCGAGCGGGTCACCAGTGTACCCGAAGAACCCCTTCATCTGCCCTTCAGCCGCCTGCTTCATCGCGGCGTTCACTGCATCGGCTTTCAGTTCCGCGATGATACCGGTCTTTCCTGGCGTATCGGTGAGGTGGTTGTAGAGGACCCTCCACCCGATCCCTCCAGGGACCATCGATGGCAATTTTCTTCATAACACTCTCTCCATCGGACAGGGAGTCGCCTCTGCAAGGACGGTATATATGATTCCCCTCTCTCCCCATCCGCGCCGACCGATTGCATTCCTGGTGATGCCCGCGAGGTTCAATCCCGGTTCTGGTGTTCATCCTCCCCCTCGCTTGAGGTCTGATGGCGGACGCGGACACCAGGAGGTGCGCGTAATACCCGTTAAGAAAAACCAGCGCAAACGCCATCATAAGTGGGGGCGTCTCCCCGGCCTCTGATTCCTTCATCAAGTACAGGGCCCTGATGGCGGGGGCATCCACGAGCCAGCAGTGCAGTCTCCGGGGTTCGTCCAGCCCGAGAACCGCCCTTCCCTCTTTCAGAAACTCTTGCCGGCCGCAAGCAGGATCAACTCCGCCGCGGACCTGAACGTTTGCGCATCCCCCGGACGAACACTATTATGTTGATGCAGGTATGCACGGGAGTACCGTAATTCTGCGGAGATTGGCCGGGCACCGTCACGAAGAACGGTCCCGCCGCTCCGGGGGTATGTCAGCATGCAGAAGGCGACAACGAGACGGAAGAAGACCGTCCGGGACATCGAGGTTCGGGGGAAGCGTGTGCTCGTCCGTGCCGATCTCAACGTACCGCTCAACGAAGACGGCTCCATCGCCGACGATACCGTATCAGGGCCAGCCTGCCGGCGATCCGCCACCTCTGCGAACGTGATGCACGGGTCATCCTCTGCTCCCACCTGGACCAGCCGCAGGGGGTGGTCGTGGAGCGGTTGCGCCTCGCCCTCGTGGCAAACCGGCTCTCGGTCCTCCTCGACCGGCCGGTTCTTGCGCTCCAGGAATGCATCGGCCCTGAGGTCGAGAGCGCGGTCGCCGGGATGAACGGCGGGGACGTCATCCTCCTCGAGAACCTCAGGTTCTACCCGCAGGAGCAGGAAGGTGATCCGGCCTTCGCGGAGAGCCTCGCCAGCCTCGCCGATATCTATGTCAACGATGCCTTTGGCCCCTCCCACCGGGCCCACGCCTCGATCGTGGGGGTCCCAAGGTACCTGCCGGCGGTGGCCGGGCTCCTCCTCGCGAAAGGACTGGACACCTTTACGCGCGTCCTGCAGAATCCGGACCGGCCGTTTGCGGCCGTGATCGGCGGTGCCAAGGTGAGCGACAAACTGGACGTCCTTGAAAACATCGTCCCCGGGCGGATCTCATCATCGGAGGCGGGCATGGCAGCGACGTTCCTTGCGAGCCGGGGCTACGGGACCGGGGCGTCGAGCGTCGAGACCGACCGCCTCGACGACGTGCGGCGGATCTCTGCGAAGGCGGAAGAACTCGGGGTTCGTCTCCTCCTGCCCCGCGATGTCATCGTCGCCGGGAGGCTGGACGCTGGCGCCTCCGCCCGGGTCGTGCCCATCACTGCCATCCCTGACGGCATGGTCATCGCCGATATCGGCCCCGCGGCCGCAAGCGAGTTCTGTCAGGAACTCGCCGGGCGCCGGACCGTCGTCTGGAACGGCCTGATGGGGTCTTTGAGGTCCCTGAGTTTGCAGAAGGAACCCGCCGGGTCGCTGCAACCCTCGCCAACCTCGACGGCACCACGGTCACCGGTGGGGGTTCGACCGCTGACGCGGTGACCCGGTTCGGGCTTGCTGACAGGATGACCCATGTCTCGACCGGCGGCGGGGCCGCGCTCACGATGCTTGCGGGAAAGCCGCTCCCTGGCGTAGAGGTGCTTGAGGATGCGGAGGAGGAGTCCTGAAGCGGATCGGCAACCCTGACCGGCCGGGGCATGAACCTCAGCATCAGGGCTGCGGTGCAGACCCGCGACCCTGCCATCCACCGGTCCGGCCCCGGCGCTACCATCTGAAAAAACCTGGACGGAGGATGGGGAAGGGCAGGAAGCAGCCTCCACTGGTGGGGTGGCGTTCCATGGCGCGAGCCCGTATTACCGCTAATGCCGGGGGTGCAGGCGAGCATCGAAAACGACGTCCAGGACCGACCAACTGCATCGGGTCTGGCATCCTGAGACCTCCAGGGAACCGGTCATCGGGGGCTTACGGGGGAGACCCCGGAGGTCGGTGAGTATCCTTCGAACCCGGCGTCGTCGTCCCGGGGCAGGAGAGGTCGGAGGAGAACTTGCGCAGACGCCGTTTAAGGGTACCCGGGAAGAAACTGCCCCATGGGGATTAAAAAGCGGGTATTCACGATCTTCCCTTACGTGAGGAGGTCTCCCGGGCACAATCCCGGATCGTGCAAAGAGACGGCACCGGTGGGTGCCCGCCCGGGACCCGGGGAGCGGGGCACCCGCCTGTGGTATCATTCTCTCTGGCTGAAGTTTGGGGTGTTGACAGGTTATGGATGGAGCAGTCAGGCATCTTTCAGGATTCGAGTATACTTTGAACAGCGGGGAATTACTGTATATCGATGCTCGAATCTATCCGGGGGAGAACCCGATATCGGTCAATCCCTGGGTTACTTACCCTTGCCCTTGTCAAGACCGGTGATCCTGATCCCGCCGAACTGGCTCTTGTACCGGATGTTCAACCCGATCAGGAGCGGCGTGATCTTCTCGACGATGGCGGCACGCTCGAGAGGGCCGCAGTCGACGACCTTGACGCCCGGGATCTTCTCGATCAGCGGGGTTACGAGGGCCTTGGCCTCCTTATCGTCGCCACAGATGAGACAATCACAGTCGATCTCATCGTTGACCGACATAAGGCAGTGCTCAGAGATGTTGTTGAATGCGCAGATCACCTTGGCATCCGGCAGGATAGCCTGTGACCGCTGCGCTGCGGAACCGTCAGGGAGAATTATGAACCTCGTGGGCGAACCACCGATGGTGGCCTCGAGGGGGCCTGTAGCGTCCAGTAAGGGCTTTCCAGCCGCGCCTTCCTTGATGGAGAGCAGGGTGCTCTTCTGGGCGGGCAGCGGGACGGTAAGAACCAGAATGTCGGCTTCTTTAGCAGCATCCGGGTTCTCAGCGCCCCTGACGCTCACAGAGTTGCCCAGAACCTCCTTTACCTTGTCCGCGGCCGCCTGGGCCTTATCGATCGTCCTTGAACCGATGATCACTTCTTCTCCAGCCTGTGCGAACCGGACAGCGATCCCGAGACCCTGACCTCCGGTTCCTCCAATTACTCCAATCTTCATGGTTACTTCTTCACCTCAATTGATCTACTTGTCGTTTTTGTTTGCTGCTCCGTTACGTAAGATACATCTGTATCTAGGTGTCGACAACTGCCATTGGCGGCGTAAAATGAACAGTTGCGGCAGATTAAAAGTGCGCGCATATCCACTTAAAGCTAACGAAAAATTGTAACGCTCAGGAATCAGGCAGAAAACTGTTTTCCGGTTTCGGGCTGAATCTCGTTGACCGGTGGTGATCGCCAGGTCCCGGAAAGATCCTCCCTGACCGGGGAACGGTAGCGGTTACGCCAGAAAGACCGTCCCTGCAGGTCTCCTCCACGCATGATGCGGGGAAGGGCAGGAGAACGAGGGGGGGCGAGCTGGATGGACTCCCGGTCTCTCTAGTGCGCTCTCACCGCGTCCCTCAATGATAGAGCGGTAGCCTGCCTGCGAGTATCGGGCTCAGATCGACTCCTCCCAGCCCTGGCCCACATCAATGAGGGGCCGCACCTCATCGATCTCGAAGTACACCACCGCATGGATCGTCGCTACCGCCTCCTCGCCCAGGACCCGGGCTGCCTCTCTCTTGTAGGACTCCAGCAGGTCGCCTGAGGTTGCACACTCCTTCATCCGCAGGTAGACCCGGAGTCCCTTCCAGCCCTCCAGCGTCTCCCCCTCACCCCGCTCCACGATGAGGAAGACGGCGTTTGGGTTCTCCTGCAGGTACTCAAACGTGCGGTTCTCTCCCAGGGCCACAACGACGGTCTTCTCGTCGACCATCCGCGGCGAACCAAAGACCGCCGCATTAACCTTTCCTTCCCTGTTCGCGGTACCGAGGATGCCGATCCTCGGTTGTTTATTGAAGTAATCCATCAATCTGGTTGACATAATCTCTCTATAGTCTGAACTCTGATTTTACTGTTTCTGTGACTGCTCCCCCTCCTCTCGTCGGGAGCATCCCGGGATACTACTGCACCTTTTGAGATTGCAAGCCCCAATCTCATGATGTTGAACGCCCGCAGTCTGATCGCGGTCCATCGCGAGCCCGCAGTGTGGACAGGAGTGGGGCCGGTCAGAAAGCGTCTTTTTGACGATCATACCACATCGGGAACACTGCTGTGATGTATTCCCGGGGTTCACCAGGATCACACAAGAACCAGCCTCTTCCGCTTTGTTCTCTGTGATCGTGATGAACTGGTTCCAGGCCACATCGGCAGTACTCTTTGCCAGATGATGGTTTTTATGCATATTCTTGATCTTCAGAGTGAGCAAAATTGTTGGCGTTCCGTTCATGGATGCGTGCGACAACCGTTCAGGAGTGCCTTTCTCCGTTTTTGAAAGTTTCCTCTGCGCCTTCGCAAGCGCTTTCTCGTCGGTGCGGAAGAACCGGGGGTTCTCGATTCTTCTCTCCGTTCGATAAAGTAGCAAAGACCCCGACCACGGTATCTTTCTCTCATGCAGGAGAGGGTTCATACTCGACCGGGAAACAGGCATACCACTTTCCGGTTGCAGTGCGCTGAATCGTAAGAGTCTTAATCTTACCCTCTATTGGGCGATGAAGAACGATCGGGATATCACCAATCTTTGATGCGGAGAGGTGCGTGCTGGCATCATTGGGTGAAAGCCCGACCGGGGATACGCCGACCGGGGATACGTGATGCTGTCATACCGCCCCTTCCCCTTGAACCGGGGATACCCGGGATTCTCCCTGGCCTTCACCCGCCGGAAGAAGGCTTTGAAGGCAAGATCAACGCGTATCTGGACATTCTGCAAGACCTGAGAATAGACCGTGGAGAGTTCAGGACGTTCTTTTTCCAGAGCGGAATCTGACGTTTCGATTCATAGCAGGAGACCTGTTTCTGTTCATTCTCCCACGCATCCTTTCGCATCGCAAGCGTCTCGTTATAGACCCAATCGACATATCTCCAGCGTCTGCTCCATCTGAGAGACCTGGGATTTGGTCGGGTAGAGTCGATAGGATACGCTTTCATCTGCATGGTCACATCACTTTCTAAGTCTCGATATACTTCTGAATGACCTCTTTTGGCGTATCCCCGCACGTTCCAACATAATAGGATGGGTTCCAGAGATGGCCTTTCCCCCAAACACGTTTCGCAAAGACGGATACCGTCTGAAGAGTTTCCTGGCAGTGATCCCCTTCATGATCTTAACAATGGTAGCAGGAGCAAATTCTGGATGGGCGGCGATAAAGACTCAAGCAACATCGCCGTTCAGAACCTTCCGGCGGTGTTTCACCGACCATACGAAGTGATAATTCACGTTGTATCCGCACCCTCTTGCACTTATCAAATGACCCCGCTTAACCGTTCTACAATGTTATATGCACCATGTGGTCATAATTTTCTGTCGACGGGCTGTATCCCGGCGGGGGTTAGCCCCATCTTGATCCTGGAAAAAGATATGGGTGGTGAGGGCGTCCGGATACCCGCCGGCGTGGTCGTCTACCACAGACCGGGAACCCTGCCCCGCCCGGGGTCTTCGTCGATCACGACCTCTCGCAAGCACCATCCCCACAATGATATAAAGGTGAGAGAACACGTGAATATACAAGGACGGATCACCCTCCCCGGGGCTGCCCCGGTACCACCGGTCTCCCGGGGTTTTTGAGACGATACAGGGATCTCAATCACCCTCCCCCCTGCCGGCAGAACCAGGATCCGGTCGCCCGGGGAGGAGAACCACGAGCGCCAGGTGCCCGGGGGGCCTCGCAGGCCTGCCAGACCATCGCGCCTGGATCGACTTTGGGGGGTTTTTCTGTGGACTCACGGCATCATGAGAACGACGGGATCTCCGGGCTCATCTCCCTGCTGAGAGAGCGACGGGGAGTGTTGATGGTAGGAGCAGGGAGCAGCGCCATCGTCGGGTATCCGGGCTGGCGAGACCTGATCACCAGTCTGAAGAAGAAGTTTGCACCGGATCTCCCAGAACCTGCCTCTGGTGACTACCTGGTCTACTCCGACCTGATAAAGGAGAGCATCGTCAGCTCCGGAAGAATAGGCGAGTACCACAAGTTCCTCGACAGAACCTTTGAACCGCACAGGAATCGCGAGAACTACACCGATTTTCACTCGGCCCTGATCAGACTGGGGTTTCGCGGTCTGGTCACCACAAACTACGACAAAGTCCTTGAGTTTGCCGCCGGGGCGGTCAACAATGGCAGGGATTACCGGCCGTGCGAATCGATCGACCTCTGTAACCGGCACAGACAATACCGCGTGTTTGAGTTCTTACGCTCACTCTCGCCAGAGAACCTCTATACCAGCGTCCTGCACCTGCACGGCTGCCACGACAACGCCCGGGAGATCATCCTGACCCGGGGAGATTACCTGGACAAGTACGGGATGAGAGACCCTGAAAGGGGTCCATCGCCCCGTCCGGGCAGGATCCTGGATTCGTTCCACAGAAAGGTGATCTGGTCGTTGCTGGTGATGCATCCCCTGGTGTTCGTCGGTTTTGGCATGAACGACCCGTTCTTCATGGATATGCTCCGGATCGTCCAGCACGACTTCTCCCTGGATGCCGACCCGGTGCACTTCGCGATAATGCGCTACACCACCGATGACGAACGCCGGGCGATCGAGAGCGAACTCAGAGGAAACGGCGTCCAGCCGATCTTTTATTACGCGCCCCGGGATCAGAACGGCGTCGCCGACCACCGGGGGCTCCAGAACATGATCTTTGACCTCCAGAACATCCTTGCGCGGGATCAGCGCAGACCTGCAGAGCCAGAGGCCGGGCAGGGAGACCTGCTCGAGATCCCCGCAGAGGCAGCAGACCTGCCCTCGCTTGATGAGGTGAACAGGAGGACCCTGGGGTTGTAATGATGGAGATCAAGCGCCATGAGATGGCTGATGCGTTCCAGAGGTTTGCCCGGGCAGGCAGCGGTATCGTGGTCGGACCGCCGGGCGTCGGGAAGACGCACCTCCTGAAGACGGCCTGCGCCGCTTTCCATGACGAGGGCATCCCTTTCCTCTACCTCCCGCTCGACCGGCTCGGGGGCGACGCCGCACAGGATCCCGGGGACGAACTGGGGCTGGGATGCCCGCTCACCACCTACCTGCAGGCGCAGAAAACCTGCAGGAGCGACCGTCCCGGGATCCTGATCATCGACGCGTTTGATGCCACACGCTCAGAGAACCAGCGGAAGCACCTCCTGGCCCTCATCTCCCGGGTCAGAAGCAGGTTCGGGGGAACCTGGAACGTCATCCTCAGCGCCCGCACCTACGACGCCCGGCATTCAGGCCTGCTCCAGACCCTCTTCCCGCCCGGAGACGGGGATCCCCCGGACTACCAGGTGCCGGGCATCGCCTGCCGGCACTTCGCGGTCCCCCGCCTCACCGGGAGCGAACTGCAGGCGGCGATCGAGAGCAACCTCGGCATGCGGGCGGCGGTGAGCGGCGCACCCGGGGAGTTTCAGGAACTCCTGCGAATACCGTTCAACCTGGTCCTGCTTGAGAGACTCATCGACCACGACCCCGGGATCCTCGGGTCCACGCCGATCCGCACAGAGACCGAACTCCTGGACCTCGTCTGGGATCGGCTGGTCCTGGCAGGTGACCAGCGGGAAGAGCGCCGGGCCCTGCTTACAAGACTGACCCGCAGGATGGTGGAGCAGCACACCCTCTCTCTGCGCAGGGAGGAGGTGGGCGGGACCGAAGGAGTGGATGACCTCCTGGATGCGGGGGTCCTCATCGACGCATCGCTGACCGGGCAGCGGGTGGCCTACGCCCACCCGATCCTGTTTGACCACGCGGTGAGCACCTTCCTGATCGGGGCCGGACCACGGGGGGTGGTTGAGTTCATCGCCGAGGAGCCGGCGCGGGGTCTCTTCCTGTGGCCTGGCCTCTACCACTACTTTACCAGGTTGTGGCTGAAAGAGCCGGACACGTTCTGGGAGGTCTTCTGGCAGCTCCAGGAGGAACCAGATCCCGGCACCCGGTTATTCGGGCGGCTCCTCTCGACGAGCGTCCTTGTGCGGGAGGCGCGGAGCATGGACCAGGTATTGCCCCTGCTCACCGCTGACCCCCACGCGATCCTGCAGACCCTGCAGGCCCTCCGGGTCTCTCAGGGTGGGCCGGACGCGCTCTGGGCAGGGTTCCTGAGAGCGCTCGTCGATCGGATGGATGAGACCTTTGCCCGGGAGGTTGCCATCGTCACCGCCGGGATCGTTGCCCGGGCTGAGAACGACGACCCCGGGCAGGTTCTCCCGGTCTGCGGCGAGATCAGCCGTACGTTGCTCGCGTGGGTCCTGGAACACCGCAACGGTTCGCAGGCGGCCGATTCCCTTGGGGCAGGCTACGCTGTGCCGCTCGTGGCCAGGACGTATGCGACAGACCCGGAACGGTCGCGAGCACTGCTTGAGGTGGTGGTGCACAAGGAAGACCTTCCGCCCCGGTATCTTGCCGCGCTCGCCGACCACGTCGCGAGGATCTGGCCGCATGACCCGGATCTGGCCGCCCTCATCTCCCGGGTTGTGTGGACCCCGGGGGGCGAGGATGAGGGGGTCTGCGGGTGCACAGGGGACCGGCAGGACCTGCGGATGTGCCGGTGCAGGCTCATGAAGTCTGCCCCTGACTTCCTCAGGGACGAACCGGAGGTGGCGACCAGGGCGATGGTCGAGTGCCTGAACCGGTATATCATCGAGAATTATCTCGGGGATGAGGCAGAGGGTGCCGGGGAAGAGTTCCGGTTCCGTGGCGGGACTGCCCGTTACGTCCCTGACGGCAGTCACATCTGGGGCGATGAGCGGGGGGAGGTGGTGCAGATGGCTGATACCCTCACCGGGTTCATCGGCGATCTCGCCTCTTCAGAGAGGGGGCGTGCAGAGATCCCGGGGATCCTGGATATCTTCCAGGAGCACGCCCGGGCGGCGTATCTCTGGCGGCGGCTCATCATCCTTGCCACGCACCATCCGGAGGTCCTTGCAGAGCCCCTCTTTGACCTCTGTGTTGCGCCGCCGGTCATGGAACATGACGAGACAGGGGACGTTTTGATGGATCTTCTGGCGGTAGCTGCACCGTTCTATACCGATGAGCAGGTGCACCAGATCGAGGAGGCCATCCTGGAGATGCCCGGCGGGGGAGAGGGGGATCCGGACTGCTCCATGCGCCGCCGGGACCGTCTGCTCACCAGGATCCCCCCTGATCGGTTGCGAAGCGACAAGGCCCGTGAGATCAGAGCGGCCATGACGGCAGACTACCTGGCCGCGCTCGAAAGCCCGCTCTCCTGCGCCTGCGAGGATGACCGGCCCGGACCGCCGCAGGCCGACACGGCGGCGGCAGAACCAGAACGGTATCAGGCTCTGCTGAAGTTCACAAGACCGCTGGATGCGTTCAGGGAAGAGTGGCGGGATAGGGATCCCACCCCGGAGAGCATCTCCCGGGTTCTTCCGGTTGCGCGGGGGCTGTGGGAGGAGGTAGACGGCGCAGGTGAACCGCACGCGGCTGCGTGGACGAGCCTGGCCTCATCGCTTGCCGTGATGAGCAGGGGGGTTCGGGACCCGCAGAGCGATGCGTTCCGGTTCTGCCGGAACGTTCTCCTGCGGTGCGCAACCCTGGATCTGGTGGCTGAACCCGGGGCTTTCCGGTCGTCTGCGCCGCGGGAGGAGGCGGCGAGCGGACTGGTCGCGCTTGCGGCGCATGGGCCGGACCCGGCGATCCTGGCTGCGATCGAGCGCTTATCGCGGGATCCGGCCGTCTCTGTCCGCTACCGGACCATGCAGAACCTCTCTGTGCTCCACCGGCGGTCTCCAGAGACCTTCTGGCGGATCGTGGAAGAACGATGCGAGAACGAGCAGGAGCGGGCGGTGCTGAAGGCTCTCTGTTACAACCTGGAGGATCTCATCTCCCATGACAGAGAGCGGGTGGAACGCGCGCTGGAAGTCCTCGTCAGGAGGGTTATCATACCAGACGACCTGGGCGACCCGCTGGAACCCCTGATCCACCTCCTGGTGCGCCTCGATCTCATCGACCAGGATGCCCGGGCCGGCAGGGTGACAGAGCGGTTCCTGGCCGAGCCTTCCCGATACGCGGGCTCGCTCCTCTGCGCAACCTCTGCAGCGCTCTCTCTCCTGCGGTCCTCCGGAGGCGGATGCACCGACCGGGTAGTGGGGTGGCTTGAGCGGGCGGTTGCCGCGGTTGCTGACGGTGTCCGGGCGGTTTTACCGCCGCCCGGGTGCGGCCCGATCCAGGATGAGCGTGTCAGGGTCAGCCTGCGGTCTCTCTACGAGACGATCGACAGGATCGTCCTGCACCTCGGGGCTATCCTCGATGAGACCCCGGACCCGGCGGGCGCATCCCCGGCGTACCGGCAGAAGGGTGCCTTTTACTTCACGGTGAAGCCCCTGCTTGAGAAGATATCCTCGTTTGCGCAGGACCCGGAGAACCGTCTCCTCTTCGCGCCAACGGCGCCCTGGTTTGTGCGGCTCCTCAACTCTGTTCTTGCCTACGACCCCGAAGGGGTCATCCGTATGGCGGCAGACCTCGCCTGGGCGAGCAGACCGGCCGGGTGTCATCCTGACCTGCTCGCCTCTGACGATCTTGTGTCCCTGGTGGAGACGGCCCTTGCCGACCACCCCAGCACGGTGGCCGCCGGGGACCTCCTCCGGCTCCTGGACCTCTTTGCGGAGGGCCAGGACCCCCGGGCTCTCCGGCGGGTATGGCGGCTGGATGAGGTGTATGGATGAATTGTCCTCCCGGGGGCAGGGGAGACCCGGGTATCAGGCGCCCTTCCTTCCTCTGTGAAGAAGCGGGCGGGGTCCCACCGGTGACCTCTCGGTGAAGATGGGGGGGGATCCCGGCACCCTTGCTTGTGGGCGGGGGGTCCCGCCCTGAGCCTGGATTTCGCCGGCAGTGGTGAGTGGGGGGAGGAGATCTCATCGGTTGGGGAAGTCCCAATGGGGGAGTCTCCCTCCTGTATTCCACTCTGTCTCACATCTATCCGCCCCGAGAATACGAGATACCCCATACATTCGACATTCCCAGTTGAAGAACTCCAGGGTGACCTCGGTTATTGTGAAATACCGGTCTGCAAAGTTTTTTCACCGCGTTCCCCATCAATGATCGGGTAGAACTCTAAGGGGGTTATACTTCCATAGTGCAGAGTGGACGATGCTGTCGCAAAATAATAGTTCTGGTGACTGCTCCCCCGATTGAAATCGGGGGCATCCAGGGTTTTTCAGCCCAGAGATTGCAG
>LFRN01000036.1:0-7036 GCA_001512375.1 Candidatus Methanoculleus thermohydrogenotrophicum
GAGCTCGTCTAAGAACGGCATCAGTCCCTTGATGTAGGCTACGAGACCTCTCTCTCCTATCTTCATCTCCCCGTAGGCGACGACCTCGATGACCAGCGGGAGCTCCTCCAGGCGCCGGGCGAAGAGCGGATCCGACTCCGTGGCGAACTTGAGGAACGCATCCAACCTGATGAACGGGCGTTCCAGGTCCGGGACGTCACCGAACTCCCGCAGATCTTCCTGGAGTGTGGAGGATCTGACCAGGTCTTCCTCAAAGTAGAGGAAGATTTGAAAATTGTGACGCCGCCCCATCCTATCAAGATCCCTGATATCGATCTTCGCTCCAGGGACAATGCCGAGGCGTTCCAGGTCCGGCGGGAATGCCGTACCCTCCGGTGTACTGGTCGGACTCTCCATGCTATGGTGAAGGTCGCGAAAGTAGAAAAATGCACCCCCACTGAGAGGTACCCCCTCTGCCAGGAAAACCGGGACCACGGGCAAAACCTTATACTTCAGTGGCCCAAGATGGGCATGAGGTGGCCTATGGCAGAAAAAGATTCGCCGGTACCGGAGCGAAGAGCCAAAGATCTCAGCTGGGAACAGAAACTCCACAGGCACCTGATGATGCTAGAGTCGGGGGATCTCAACGAGCGGTGGCGGGCTGCAGAGGTGCTCGGGGAGATGGGTGACCGCCGTGCGTTACAGCCGTTGATTCGGGCTCTGGATGACGAATACGTTGATGTGCGGTGGAAGGCGACGAAAGCGCTCGGAATCATTGATGACCGTGAGCCTGTGCTTCCACTGATACGGAGCCTGGAGGATGAAAGTTCCTGGGTCAGGATGGGGGCGGCATGGGCGCTCGGGAAGATAGGTGATCCCCGGGCTGTCGAGCCGCTGATCAAGGCGCTGGACGACCCAAAACCCCGTGTCAGGAGAATGGCGGCATGGGCGCTCGGGAAGATAGGCAACCCGCGGGCCAGGGATCCACTGGTGCGCTGCCTTGGGGATGCCGACCGCGATGTCAGGCTTGCAGCCCGGCAGGCGCTCGATGATATCGGGACCGAGCGGGAGGTCCCGAGCGTGTGACGACTGCCTTCAGCAGGAAACAGTGTACAATGCCACGACGTGTATGTGGGTCCCGGGGTTATCTTGCGGGGTTCGCGGCAGCATGAGCGGGAAGGCCCCGTCCTTCACGCCGGGGTAGTTCACCGACCATATCCCCTGCACGGGTCCCTGTAGAGGACAGGTTGACCGGCATGCCTGCAGCCCGGAGAAATACCTGATTTTTCCATGGAAACACTCATGAGGCTACGTCACGGGTCCGTCTGCACAGACAAGAATAGTCTGCTCTTCCGGCCTCGTTCCGGGGTGGTGGACCGCGGGGTGGTGGGCATCGCGTCCGGAGGGGCGGAAAGAGGAGTTAACCCCCACCCTGCCCACCCTGGGAGCGGCATGCGGCGATACCCGGGCGCGACCTCGGAATTATCAATATTCCAGAAGCCAGACCCCTACCCGCTCACCTTTTGAGGGTATGGGTTTATGGGTTGTCGAAGATCGATGCATTACGCCCCCAGGAATGCATGCACATATCTCCAGGCACGCCAAAACTCACCTGTACTGGAGTCAGGGTGCAGAAGATGCTTGACCTGGAGTTTGAACGGATAGGGAAGCGTCTCTTTCTCGAAGGGCTTGTCGGAGCGAATTTTGGGAACATGAGCGTGCGCGCTAAAGCGGGGTTTTACATCACCCGGAGCGGTGCCTACCTTGACGACCGGGAGATGCCGGTGTTTGTGCCAGGAGATGGGGAGGCGCCGCCAGAGGCCTCGAGCGAGTACCGGGTCCACCGGGCAGTCTACCGGATATCTCCGCATCTTGCGATCGTCCACGCCCACCCGGTCCATGCCGTCGCCGCTTCACTCGATACCGACCTGATCCGGCCGGTTGACAGCGAAGGCAGGATGCTCTGCCCGGAGATCCCGGTCGTCGGGGGAGAACCGGGGACCGACGAGATTGCGCAGAACGTTTCCAGGGCGCTCCGCGGCGGTCATATTGTCATCGTCCGCGGGCACGGAACGTTTGCCGCCGGAGCGACACTCGATGTGGCTTATATCTACACCTCGATCGCCGAATACGCCTGCCGGGTCCTCTTTTTATCGGGGCGGTTTAGACGGGTCATGTAACTGTTCAATCAGGTTGATGGTCTCGCGGTGAAACCCGAGCAGCATGTCACTGATCACGCCGAACATGAAGATCTGAAACCCAATGGTGATCAGGAGGACCGTGAGGATGGTGAGTGGCAGGTGCTCAATGTTCTTGAGCCATTCGAGGATGACGTATACCCCGGTGATCCCGCCTGCAAGCGATATGAAGAGCCCGATGATCCCGAAGTAAAATATTGGGTTATTCATCTTTGCAAGCCGATATATGGTCGAGAAGATCTTCACCCCGTCCTGGAAGGGACTCAGTTTGGTGACCGTGCCGGGTCTCGCGAGGTAGCGGACCGGAACGATCGCGATCCGCTGTCCGATCCGCAATGCCTCGACCGCCATCTCTGTCTCGATCTCAAACCCTGTCTCTCTGAGGGTCATCTGCCTGATCGAGTGGAGGGTAAAGGCACGATAGCCGGAGAGGATGTCGCGGAGGTCTCTTCCGTGGGCGATCTTGAACATCAGGTTGAGGATCTGGTTGCCAAGGAGGTTTAATCTGGTTAACGCCCCTGCGTCGGGGTTTACCAGGCGGTTGCCAATGACGTGATCAAACCCACGGGCGAGCGGATCGAGCATCTTATCAGCGTCTTCAGGGGAGTAGGTGCCATCGCCATCGAGCATGAGCACAAAGGGCTTATCAATGATACTCACGGCCTCGATGATGGCATTGCCCTTTCCCTTTCCTGTCTGCGTCCTGACGGTCGCCCCTGCGGCCCGTGCGATATCGGGAGTGCCGTCGGTACTGTTCCCGTCCATGACAAGGATATGTTCAAAACCCCGCTCCCGAAACTCCCTGACCAGGCCACCGATCGTCGGCCCCTCGTTCAGCGTGGGGATAAGGACACATACCTCATCTCGCTCGATCTTCATCGGTATACTATTATCCGATCGAGGAGTATAAGCGCTTCGTATGCACATAGCCAAACCAGGGCTCCGCGCCCTCGGCATCGCAGAGAGCTATTCGGGGCGGGAGCGGTCCACCCTTGCCGGAGTCGTCATGCGAAAGGACCTCCTGATCGACGGGGTGGCTTTCGCCCGGGTGACCGTCGGGGGATCGGATGCGACCGATGCTATAATCAAGCTCTTCGCGGCGCTCGAGCGCAGGGACATCAACCTCATCATGATCAGCGGGAGCGTCATCGCCTGGTACAACATCATCGACCCGGTGGCGGTGCAGGATGCGACCGGGCTCCCGATCATCGTCACCACCTATGAGGAGTCAGAGGGGCTCGCGGAAGATATCAGCCGTCACTTTCCGGGAGATATCAGCAGGCTTGCAGCATACCAGCGGCTCGGTGATCGAATTCCCATAACGCTCCACACCGGATACGACCTCTTCATCCGCCCCTACGGACTCTCCCCGGGAGATGCTACAAGGCTCTGCAACGACTTCACGTATGAAGGCAGGGTGCCAGAGCCGGTCAGGGTGGCGCGGCTCATCGCTCGCGGTCTCGTGCGGTCGGCCCGGCACGGACAACCATGACCGTGGATGGCGCATGATCGACGACATAGGAACTGACACTTCCAAGGAAGAGGCGGTCGAGCCGACCCCTGCCATGCGACCCGACCACGGTCAGGTCAGCACCGAGTTCCTGCGCCAGTGCGGTGATCTCGGCTCCCGGATGGCCCCAGCGCTTGTGCGGGGTTATCCTGATACCTGCGGCAGCAGCCCGCCGTTCTGTGTCAGCGAGGATCTCGTCGGCCTCCCGCTCGAGCGAGTCGAGGATCGCCTGCTGGGCGACGTCAGGGGGCTCAAGACTGTCCAAGATCATTGTCGGAAATGCACCCGTCTGGACGACATGTACGGCGTGCACGGACGCCTGCATGGCGCGGGCGACGGCTAACGCCTCTTCAAGCGCCCGGTGACTGATCTCAGACCCGTCGACCGCCACGAGTAATGTTTTGAACATAGTAAGTCCAGGATCATGCTGGTAGAAATATGTGGCCTTCATTCATGCAATCACCGTGTGTTTTGAGATCACCTCATTCGTCTGTCTATCTATAATCTCCACAGTAACCCTTGAGCCCCGAATAAAAGTACGGTCGGCGATGTCCACCACCATGATCTCGCCCGGGTTCCAGTATCTGCTGCAGCACCCCTCGCCCTCAAGATACTGTACCCCGTCATGGTGTGACTTGATGAGGAGGTAGCCGTTCAGGGTAGAGACGGAGGTAACCCTCCAACCATCCCGGTAGAAGACTGCTTTCAGGTCATTGTTCTTGTAGACCGTGCAGCCGTTGTTGAGGAGGTAGACCCTGCTTGCAGAGGTTGATTTCCCGGTCTTGGGACTGATGTGGCTGATATTGATGATGGTGATAGGAGGCTCCGCTGGGGGCTCCGGGGGCTTGGCCCGCGACCAGGAGGGGATCATCCCGAGCACCATCAGCAGGACAAGAGCGGCGAGGACGATGGTGATGGCGACCATCAGGAGCGTGGCGTGGGTCTGCAAGATAGCGCGCTCTTTCCTGGCAATGCGCCTTACAGGGGGTGCCGATGAGCGTGCCTTCCGTACGTTACCAGGCGATCGAACCCTAATACGGCATCCCGTACCACTGTGCCAGGTTCCAGTACCCGCTGTAGCTATACCAGTCCATTTCGCTGCCCATGGCCTGTACCATATATCGTTCCTCTTCAAAAGGGATGATCACAACAACACCGTACCCGAGTTCCCGGAGTAGATACGCGTGCAGAAGAGACCTCTTGTTACAGTCTCCGTCCGGTAGTAGACTTCATCATCTTTTTCAGGCAGGAGACCCCCTGCGCAAGCTGGGGGAGGAATGCCGTCTGCCCATCCCGGCATACCATTCTGTTCTCCATGCGATTCTGGTCAGGATGGTACAATCCTCCACCCTTGTGGTTTGAGTCACCCGTTTTCCGGTGATGCAGTTGTGAAGCGAGACCCGGCCTTTCAGGGTGCCCCCGAGGTACGTTAATCCATGCTTGACGTGCCGAATCAACGTTCCCCGGGTGGGCCCGGGAGAGCGAGTACCCCCGTAGGGTTTCTGGATACCGTCCTTTGCAGGCTGCAACCGGTGCAACTGTCGGCGGAAAAACCGGATCGGTGTCCAGTAGTACAATCCCTGTTCAGCCGGGCACTCCGCACCCGGGGTGTCAGCTGTTATTACCCACGCATCAACCGCGTGGGTGGCAAACACCGGTTTACTCTTCTGCTTAGTCTTCTTCAGGCCAAACCGCTCCCGGAGTTCCTTGGTCTCATACCCCGCACCTCTGTCCCGGGTGACTGCAACAACCGTGAGGACAGGGATGATGACCACCTCAGCGGCAAGGCCCCCACGTGGCACGCGACTGCGCGAAGGTTTCTGTCTCTGGCAGTAACACCAGCATACCTGGCCTCCGGCCTCTTCACCCGGGACGCGGTAGTCGTGTAATACGCCGCTTAAGTGGATTACCGGGTTTTGTGACCGTAATCCGGGGCCTGAGAACCACTCATAGATAGACGACATATAGACGACATCCCCGATCCGTCGAAGGGAATCCCGCCCCCTCTATCCACGCGGTTTGGTTACTGTGCTTGGACATTCGTGACAATGAGGGATTGATCAACTTTATGATAAACTTTTCGAAATAAATTAGATTTAAAATGCATTGTAACAATGAAACCGATCCTTTGGTGCAAGCATCAGCCACATCATCGGCGTGGATGAATGCCGACGCCACAGAAAGCGATCAGCAACGCCACTGAATTTACGGCGATACACACCAGGGCAACAGGTGCTGTGGCGGCGAAGTATCTCATCTCCCGGCAACCCGTCGCCCCCGATATCATAGGTGCCAGGCGGCAGGCGGGAGCGCTGGTCGAAACGATGACCGCGGCGCTCGGTGTCGAGGAGACCCGTATCTGGAGCAGGACAAAAACCGGGAGCGAAAAAACGTCCGGGAAGGACCGGAGGACCCGGGGTATGATGGGCTGTTACTTGTCTTTGGGGGGTTGAGCAAAGGTTTTCCAGATCTGCTCCCGGTAGGTCGGGCCGCTGTTGTAGGTGCAGAATGGGATCAGCCGGCCGTCGGGAGTCGCATAGTGGATACAGCACCGCTGCACCCGGGAAAGATCATAGTTATAGGAATCCATGAAATGCATCATCCCGATGAAGAGGGCGTTCCAGTGGAACTCACGCAGCGCCTCGAAATTCTGCAACACAAGGGTCTTGCCGATCAGTTTCAGGAATTCTGCCGTACTCTTCTGCTCCGCCTTCCTTGCGGAGCTGTAGAGATCCTTGACGCCCTCGACGAGGGTCACGTACTTGTTGATCGACCCGCCCTTCGCGAGTTTTGTCGCCATCTTATCGACCGACTCAAAGAAAGCATCGACGTCCACCATCTTGTTGACCGGGATCATCCCCTCATCGGTGACGAAGACATAGGTCGCCGCACCGCAGTGCTGGTGCGTGGTGAACGTGACCTGGGGTTTGCCCGTATACGCCTCGACCATCCTCGATATCGGGACAACACAGGGCACCGGGTAGAAGTGAACTTTCTTGATCACGCCCTCTGTCTGCTCCTCAATCCGCTCCGCTAGCTCAGGGATGGTGATGCGCTCTTTTCTGACATCATCCTCGCTTGCAGCCCCGGTGAACGCCACCGGCTGGAAGTTGACGCCCCGAATGGTGGCGATGCGCTCTGCAGCATACTTGATGATGGCGCCCACCTCGTGGTCGTTCCTGCCATTGATGACCGTGGGTACCAGCACAACCCCCATGCCGATCTTCTCACAGTTCTCTATGGCCCGCCGGTCGCTCGCGAGTTTCGAGTTGGTCTCGGAGGTTATGCCGTCGAAGTGCAGGTAGACGGTGGAAAGCCCTGCTTCCTTCAGTTCTTCTATGTAATCAGG
>LFRN01000036.1:7230-8736 GCA_001512375.1 Candidatus Methanoculleus thermohydrogenotrophicum
TCAAACCTCCGGTACATCTCTGCATCTGACCAGTAAAGGGCGCGGTACGTGCCGTGATCTGGGCAGGTACGGACCAGCCAGACCTTCCCCTCTTCCTCGACGATATCGGCATCAAGCACGCTACCGCACGTAGGACAGAGGCTCTTTGTCTTTTTTATCAGCATTCTCTCACCTGTGCCCATCATTTATCCGTATCTCATATTTCGACACTTTAATCTTTATAATTACTGATTGTACTCAGTATTGACACTTGAAAATACTGCTATCGGGTGCTGGATCTTTTCGCTGCTGGCAGCATTGTGGATCATGATTCCAGCGTACGTGCCAAATTCAGCCGCCGCAGTCCTCGGCGGCGGGACGCCCATCGATCTCGGGAAGACGTGCAGTGACGGCAGAAGAGTCTTTGGCGACGGCAAGACGTACCGGGGATTCTTCGGCGGCGTCCTCTGTGGAATACTCGCAGGTCTCGTCGAGATCTGGGCCTGGTCCTCGTTCAACCTGACCGCACTTCCCCGACAGACACTTCTCTCAGTCACGCTGCTTGCGGCAGGCGCACTCCTCGGCGACCTTGCCAAGAGCTTCTTAAAGCGAAGGCTGGGTAAGGAGCGAGGCGAGGCCTGGCCCCTGGTCGACCAATACGATCTGGTTATCGGCTCCTTTCTGCTCATTCTCCTGGTTTACCCCCAATGGTTGTTTGAGAATATTACGTTACCCATTGCAGTCTGGATCGTCATCATAACCCCCATCCTTCACAGGGTGGTGAACATTATCGGCTATTACATCGGAGTAAAAGAAGTACCATGGTGAACCCAATCGCAACACTGTTACGCGAGAGCGGGGCCATCGAGGTCGGGGACTTTCTCCTCGCATCGGGGGCCCGGAGTTCCTACTACATTGACATCAAGGCCGCAACAACGAATCCCACTGTCCTTGCGGCGATAGGGAAGACCATTGCCGAAGGTTGGGATTTTGAAGTGGTGGCGGGGGTGGCGGTCGGTGCCGTGCCGATCGCCGTCGCCGTCTCGCTTGCGAGCGGCAGGCCCTACGCGATCATCAGGAGGGAGGAGAAAGATCACGGTAAAGCCGGAACGATCATCGGTGACGTGAGCGGCAGGGATGTGCTGCTGGTCGAGGACGTGACCACGTCCGGAGGAAGCGCTCTCTATGGCCTTGAGGCGCTGCGTGCAGCGGGCGCGCATGTCAACCAGGTGGTGGCCGTCGTTGACCGGGAAGCGGGCGCAGGTGAGGCACTGGCAAAAAAAGACGCATCGCTCTCTGCACTTGTGCGGGTTAGCGAACTGCGAGGCGGATAAACATTTTTTAAGAGCGGGCAAATAGATGGGTATGAAAGTTCTCGTTGTAGGTGGTGGTGGCAGAGAGCATGCGATCACCAGGGCGCTTTCCTGCAACAGCGGTGTGAGAATATTTTCTGTCATGGCACGAAAGAATCCCGGAATAGCCCGGATCGCGGAACGGGTGCTCCTCGAGAAAGAGACCAATATCCCG
>LFRN01000036.1:8758-14950 GCA_001512375.1 Candidatus Methanoculleus thermohydrogenotrophicum
CTTGAGGCAGGTATCGTCGATCACCTCGAGGCAGCGGGGATACCCTGTGTGGGGCCGACCCGTGCGGCGGCCAGGATCGAGACGGATAAGGCATACTGCCGCCGGCTGATGGAGCGGCACGGTATCGCCGGCTGTCCGGAGTACCATGTCTGCCATGACCCGGAGGAGGCACGGCGGTTCATCGAGGCCTACGACGGAGACCTTGCCATCAAGCCCATCGGGCTCACGGGGGGGAAGGGTGTGCGGATCATGGGTGAGCACGTCGATGCGGCGGGGGCGATTGAGTATATCCGGCAGATCGGCGGGGACGTCGTGCTGGAAGAGCGGCTGTTCGGGGAGGAGTTCACCCTCCAGGCGTTCGTCGACGGCGAGCACCTGGTCCCCATGCCGCTCGTGCAGGACCACAAACGCGCGTACGAGGGGGATGTAGGGCCAAACACCGGTGGGATGGGTTCATACTCCCTGCCCGACCACATGCTTCCTTTCGTCTCCCGATCTGACTACAAAAAAGCGCTCCGGATCATGGAGGAGACTGTTGCGGCCATGCGTGATGAAGGAGTCCCCTATCGGGGGATTCTTTACGGCCAGTTCATGAACACAGATACCGGCCCAAAGGTCATCGAGTTCAACGCCCGCTTCGGGGACCCGGAGGCCATGAACGTCCTCCCCCTCCTGGAATCAGACTTCTCTCGGATTATCACCGGTATCATACAGGGAAATCTCGCACCGTCAGATGTCAGGTTTGCCCACAAAGCAACGGTCTGCAAGTACCTCGTCCCCGAAGGCTACCCGGAGGCTCCGGTGGCTCATCAACCACTCACCATCGGCGATTACAGCAACGCTCTCCTCTACTACGCAAACGTTGAAGAGCGGGGCGGGATGCTCTATACCCTGACATCGCGGACACTTGCATTCGTCGGGGTGGGCGAGACACTCGAGGAGGCTGAAGCAATCGCCGAGAAGGCAGCGTCTTCAGTCTCGGGACGCATATTTTACCGCAGGGATATCGGCACCAGGGATAACCTCGAGAAACGACGTCTGCACGTCAACTACCCCACCCTGAATGGTGGGGCTTGCGAACGGCTAAGCGAGACCAAACGGTAGACCAGGAGGCGACCAATCGATTGCAGCAGCGTTTCGGGCTACATGAACGGGTGGGTGCTTCCCTGGCCTGTCCCTCTTCCGGGCACGCCAAAACCCGATCTGCTCTCTGGAGCACTAAGCCCGTCTCGCAACTCCGAAGGGAAATGCGACCCCGATTCGACCGGGAGGAGGTAATACCTGCCATGCGTGTACCCGTATCAGACACCAATCAAACACCGTTGATGCCGACGACCCCGGCACGTGCCCGTCTCCTCCTCAAGCAGGGAAAGGCGAAGCCGTACTGGAACAAACTCGGCATCTTCAGTATCATCCTCACCTACGCGGTTGAACCCGACAACCAACCGCTGGTCGTGGGGCTCGACCCCGGCAGTTCGTTTGAGGGCTGGTCGGTGGTCGGGACCAGAGAGACTGTCGCAAACGGCATGTTGGAGGCTCCAAAAACGTCAAGAAAGCAATCGAAACCCGAAGAACGCTGCGTCGCGCCCGTCGTCACCGGAAGTGCTGGCGTCGTCCTGCCCGGTTTGACAACCGGCTCAGCGGCCGGCGGTTCCTGCTACCGAGCACGTTTGCCCGGTGGAACGCCAGGATCCGAATTCTGGACCAGCTCCAGAAGATCCTGCCGATCACCGATGTGGTTGTAGAGGATGTTTTTGCGGTGACAAAGAAGAATTGTCGGCGGTGGAACGAAAACCTCTCGCCGTTGGAGGTCGGGGAACAATGGTTTTATCAGGCAACCAGGGATCGCGGACTCGATCTACACCTGCGTGCGGGGTATGAGAGAAAAGAACTCCGGGAGCGGTTCGGCTTGAAGAAGACTCAGCAGAAGAGTAAACCGGTGTTTGCTGCCCACGCGGTTGATGCGTGGGTGATGGCAGCTGACGTCCCGGGTGCGGAGCGCCCGGCTGAACAGGGATTGTACTACTGGACACCGATCCGGTTTTTCCGGCGGCAGTTGCACCGGTTGCAGCCTGCAAAGGGCGGTATCCGGAAACCCTACGGGGGTACTCGCTCTCCCGGGTTCACCCGGGGAACGCTGGTTCGGCACGTCAAGCATGAATTGACGTACATTGGAGGCACCCTGAAAGGAAAGATGTCGCTACCTAACGCTGTCACCGGAGGATGGGTGACCCAGACCGCAAAGGTGGAGGATTGTATGATCCTGACCAGAATCGCACGGAGAACAGAATGGTATGCCGCGATGGGCAGACGGCATTCCTCCCAGGCCTTCAGGCCGGGATCTCCTGCCTGAATAAAGATGACGGAGAGCGACAACGAGAGTGCAACCGCACTGATCCTGCTTGGGTGCCCACAGGTTCCTGTCCAGACGAGTATGGCGCTCTACCTGGTGCACAGTTTAAAGCAGCAGGGCATCAGGCCGGTGGTTGCCGGGACGCCTGCGGCACGAAAATTGATGGAGGTTGCTGATCCAGAACGGCACTACCTCGATGAGGTGGCTGACCTCGATGCCGTGATCGATGATATCACAGGAAAACAGCGGGACTTTGATCTCTGCTTTGTCTTCATCCACAACGACTCGGGTGTTGCCTACGCCGGAACGATGGCCTACATATCCCGGGCACGGCTGTATGCGATCCTCTTCGGGGAGCATGCAGAAGACCTTGCCGATGAGATAGAGTTCCCCTGTGAGGTTGTCGCGGCGAAAGCTGTTCACAACCCCATGCCGCTGAAGCGGAGACTTGACGAGGTGATGCAATGGGCTGTCTCGAAGCGCTGAAACCAGAGGTTATACTCTCAGGATCCTCTTTCAGGGAGGCGCGGGAGTATATCAAGAAGAACGTCCGGGAGTACCACGAGGTCGAACCGGGTTATAAGATATTCGATATCCATATCATCGGGGTTCCGCCGCTCTATGTCGGCGTTGAGGGCGAGGACCTCATCCTCCCCTACACCAAGCCCTGCCACGGGACGTTCGTGGTGAAGATCCCGGGTGGAGGGGAGATCGCGCGCCTGCGGGGGAGGACAGGGAAGTAGGACCTTCAAATTTTCTAGTCACAAAAAATAGTAGGCGTTCTCTCCCGGGGTTGCGGGGTTAATCGTAGTCCGTGAACCATCCCGTGCTTTTGCATGTGGCTTCCTGCGAGTGTAGGAATTTCAACAGTTTTAAAAATTATTCTCCCGCCTTCCGGGACTCCCACCGGTCCAGCACATCCTGCCCCTCGACAAAGACAAGCCCGTGCTCCTTCGCGTACTTCGCCGCATCCTCCTTTGAGAGGGCAAGCCCGGTATCGTCGTCCAGCATCTCGCAGATGGTGACCGCCGGGGTGATCCCGGCCAGGACGGCGAGCGCGATCGAGAGTTCGGTCTGTCCGCGCCGCTCATCGAGCAGTCGATCGGCCGCCCGCAGGAGCGCAACATGACCGGGCGTCCGGAAGTGTGCCGCAAAGTTGTACCCGCCGCCGTTGAGCGACCGCTTCACCTCTTCTGCAACGGCGGTGATCGTCAGGGCCCGGTCCCGGTCCGTTACACCGGTGTAGGTCTCACGGTGATTCACCCAGAGCGAGAACGACGAGTGGTTCTTCCGGTCATACGGGATCTCGCCGTCCCTCTCGACGAGACCGCAGCCGCGCAGGACATCGTGAGCAAACGGGAGCCCAAGCCTCTTTGCGGCTTCGGGGTGCACCGCGGTGCAGATCAGCCCACCACCGTCTTTACGCATCTGCCTGATGTGGGCGGGCGTAACCGCATCTGACCGGATCGCGAGATCGGTCTCGCGTTCACGGTCGTCAAAATCGTACAACAGGATGAATTCGCCCCTGGTAAGGGCCTCTATGGCTGCATCAATCATGGCTAATCTCCACCTCGATCACATCGTTATCATTCAGGTTCAGGGCTTTGCGGAGTTCGAGTTCGGCGATGACCTCGATGACGTCTGTCTTGTAGTGAGTGCGGGAGGGCTCGACGATCGCGCACTCGTAATCCCGGATCCGGCAGGGAAGCGCCTTGACACCGCCAAATGTCCTATCATCGGCGGTAAATCCAGGAACCTCGAACCACTCGATGTGCTCTATCTCTTCTCTGACCGGGATGCTTGTCGGATCAAGCCTGATGTTCAGGGTGCCGGGAAAAGGCTCAAAACCGAGGTGCTTGTTGAACTGCTCTCTGTAGCGGGGGATGCTCATGTAATAGCGCCCCTCCCCGAGTCCGCTGATCACGGTCCCGGTCAGGACGTACTGCTTGCGTTTCGGATTAAATATCCTGATGTAATCTGCATATTCCCGCCTCAGTTGCTGCTCGCCCTCCCTGGTGACGACGACATACTGGCCGTCGGGCTTCATCGACCTGACAATGAACCGCTGCCGCTCAAGCGCGATCAGCCGCCTGGATGCGGTCTGGGGGCTTATGCCCAGCTTACTTCCAAGAGACTGTGATGAGAGCCATATCGGGCCTTTGCACCCGCCAAGCAGGGCGATCGTTTTTAAGGACTGCAGATCCTCCGCTTCAACCATCATATCACAATTGAGATGCATACTATATACGGGTTGCGTAACGATCCCGGACTGGCAACCCTTTCGTGGAATGTCGAAGCAATATACGCTAATTTTATAAGTTCGAGTGTTAACCTTACCTGCATGAAATCCGGGGTGCGGCATCAGCTTGCTGAGAAGATGGCAGGAGAGATCACACTTTCGGACTCACCGGGACAGGCCCTGAAGAAATGGCGGCAGAGCTTCGATATCCCCCAGGGATTGCTCGCCGAGCGTCTCGGGGTCTCTCCCTCTGTTATCAGTGATTATGAGAGCGGACGACGAAAGAGTCCTGGAACCGCCATCGTCGGCAAGATCGTCGATGCAATCCTCGCGATCGACGAGGACAACGGTGGTCGGTTCATCAAGAAATTTGCTAAGATTCTGTACAGCGAATTCGACGAAGACGTCATCTATGACATCCACGAGTACGCAGCTCCCGTGAACCTCTCCGAGTTCGCAGGGGTCATCGGCGCCGCCAGGCTCTGCGGCCCGATGGACCAGGTAATCTACGGGTATACGGTGATCAACAGCCTCAATGCGATCCTCCAGCTCTCTTCGAGCGAGTTCAACCGCATCTACGGCTGGAGCACGGAGCGCGCCCTCATCTTCACCGACGTCTCGACCGGAAAGTCCCCTATGGTGGCGATTCGGGTCACTCCTTTCAAGCCCCGCTGCGTTGTGCTGCAGGGGATCAGACCGGAAGAGGTGCACCCCCTGATCCCGGGGCTTGCTGAGCGTGACCGGATCACGGTGCTCTGCACGCAGATGGATGTTGAGACGATCATCAATTCTCTACGAGGAGAATCATGGTAGGCATTTATTCGTACGGCGTCTATATCCCACGATACCGGATAAAAGTCCAGGAGATCGCGCGGGTATGGGGCGGCAATGCAGATGACATCACCAGGGGCCTCGGGGTCTTTGAGAAATCAGTCCCTGACCTGGACGAGGATACCGCAACGATCGCGGTCGAGGCGGCCCGTGCCGCCATCAGACGAAGGAACGTAGACCCTGAGGCGATCGGCGCCATTTATGTAGGAAGTGAGTCACACCCCTATGCGGTCAAACCCACCGCATGCACGGTCGGTGAGGCGATCGGGGCGACACCCCACATGACCGCCGCCGACTACGAGTTCGCGTGCAAGGCGGGGACTGCAGGCATCCAGACCTGTATGGGGCTTGTCAGGAGCGGCATGATCCCGTTCGGGATCGCCATCGGTGCTGATGTAGCACAGGGTGCTCCGGGAGATGCGCTTGAGTACACAGCGGCGGCCGGCGGGGCCGCGTTCGTCATCGGCGAGGGGGATATCATCGCCGATATCAACCAGACCTGCTCCTACACCACCGATACCCCCGATTTCTGGCGGCGCGAGGGGCAGAACTACCCCCGACACGGCGGCCGGTTCACCGGCGACCCGGGTTACTTTAAGCACGTTCAGGGTGCCGCCAGGCTGATGTTTGAGCGGGTTGGCACAGATCCAAAGGACTACGATTATGCGGTCTTCCACCAGCCCAACGCAAAGTTCCCGTTGCGGGTGGCAAAGGCGCTCGGGTTTACGGAAGAGCAGATCAGGCCCGGCCTCGTTGTCCCGAGGCTCGG
>LFRN01000036.1:15066-18845 GCA_001512375.1 Candidatus Methanoculleus thermohydrogenotrophicum
TTGCTTGAAAACCCGATCTACCTCGACTATGCACTGTACGCCAAGCACAAAGGAAAGATCGTGATGCAGAAATGAGAGACGTAGCAGTAATCGGAGTCGGGTGCACGGAGTTCGGGGAACACTGGGGCACATCGTTCCGCGACCTCTTTGTTACGGCCGGAACCCTGGCGCTTGAAGATGCCGGGGTCTCCGGAGAGGATATCGATGCCCTCTACGTGGGAAACATGAGCGCAGGTAGGTTCGTCGAGCAGGAGCACATCGGAGCCCTCATCGCAGACTACGCCGGGCTTGCCACCAACCATATCCCCTCGACCAGGGTGGAGGCAGCCTGCGCCTCCGGCGGGCTTGCTTTCAGGCAGGCTGTGATCGCGGTCGCAAGCGGCATGGAGGATATCGTGGTCGCTGCAGGTGTTGAGAAGATGACCGATGTCGGGACCGGGGCAAGCGTCGATATGCTCGCGAGCGCCGCGGACCGCGAGTGGGAGGGATCTGCCGGAGCGACTTTCCCGGGGCTCTACGCCATGATAGCAAACGATTACATGCATCGCTATCCGCTCACCCGCGAGCAGCTCGCTGAGGTTGCGGTGAAGAATCACGAGAATGGCTCAAAGAATCCGATCGCGCAGTTCCGGAACCGCATCACAGTCGATACGGTGCTGAACTCATCGATGGTCGCCGATCCCCTGCGGCTCTTCGACTGCTCGCCGATCACCGACGGTGCGGCGGCGGTCGTCGTGGTGGCGCTCGAGCGCGCCCGGGAGTTCACCGATTCGCCGGTGCGGGTGCTTGCAAGCGCCCAGGCGAGCGATACCATCTCGCTCCATGATCGGCGGGATATCTCCACCCTGGATGCCTCTGTGGTAGCAGGAAAGCGGGCGTTTGCGCAGGCAGATCTCACCCACAAGGACATCGATATGCTCGAGGTCCATGACTGCTTCACTATCGCCGAGATCTGTGCGATCGAGGACCTCGGGTTCTGCAAGAAGGGCGAGGCAGGGAGACTCACCGAGGAAGGGGTCACGGCGCTCAACGGGGATCTCCCGGTTAACACGAGCGGCGGCCTGAAGGCCTGTGGCCACCCGGTCGGCGCGACCGGGATCAAGCAGATCTATGAGGTCGTCACCCAGCTCCGCGGCGAGGCCGCGGGCAGACAGGTCGACGCAGAGCTTGGCATGACCCATAATGTCGGCGGCACTGGCGCGACGGTCGTCGTGCACATCCTGGGGGTGTGAAGTATGTCGGTTCCACGATTCTGGAGAAAGATCCCGCAGCGGTATAACCTTATCGGGACACAATGCACAACCTGCGGACAGTATTTCTATCCACCCCGGTCGCTCTGCCCCAAGTGCCGGAGAAGTGGCTGTATCATCGACCACAGATTTATCGGCGAAGGAACGATCGTCACCTACACGGTAATTCGGTCGGCAAGCGACCAGTTCGAGAACACCACCCCATATGTTCTCGCGATCGTCGAGCTCGACGAGGGGCCGAGGCTCACTGCTCAGGTAGTCTGTCCACCCGAAGAGGCAAAGATCGGGATGCGCGTGAAAAGCGTCTTCCGCCGGGTGACGGCTGACGGTGAGAGCGGTACCATCCACTACGGCACGAAGTTCGTGCCGGTGGAGTGACACTGCTCCTGGACCATTCCACCTTATTTTTGGATCCTGGGACGGATCGCCGGCCGCTCGCGTGAGGTAACCCCGAGTGAACGGAAATTAAACTCCCCCGGGGCCCCCTACCCCCGACCGAGGTCCTGGTGGGCCCGGGCCAGATGATGGGCCGCGAGGGCGCCGAGGAGGGAGAGTTCGCCTGCGAGCACCCCGGCGGCGACGATCTCGGCAAACGCCTTCGCATGGGTTCCCGGCGGGTCGCCACCCCCGGCGACGCCGAGCATCGCAAGGCACTCCCGCTGGGTATCGACCCCCGTGCCGCCGCCGACCGTCCCCACCGGGAGTGAAGGGAGGGTGACCGAGACGTAGACCCCGTCGTCCATCCTGTCGACGGTGGTGATCGCGCTGCTCCCCTCCACGACGTGGGCGGCGTCCTGCCCGCAGGCGATGAAGATGGCGGCGACGACGTTCGCCGCATGGGCGTTGAACCCGAACGAGGCCGCTCGCGCCGAGCCCACCAGGTTCTTCCGGTAATTGACCGCGGTGAGGGTCGCGGCATCGGTTTTCAGGAGATCACCGATCATCGCATCGGTGAGCCGCACCCCCGCAACCACGGTCTTTCCCCGGCCCTGGACCAGGTTGATCGCCGCCGGCTTCTTGTCGGTGCACATGTTCCCAGAGAGGGCAACGAGAAGCGCCCCGGTCTCCCGCTCAATGAGTTCACCCACCTTCTGGGTTGCGATCGTCACCATGTTCATGCCCATGGCATCCTTCGTATCGAACTCCAGGCGGGCGAAGACGCTCGTCCCTGCAACGTAGGTGACGACGTCCAGGAGTTCCCCGTGCTTTGTGGTGCTCTCCGCGACCTCCCGGATCTCAGCGGTATGTCCCTCGATCCAGGCGACCATCTCCCGGGCGTGGACGACGTCGCGGGCGGCAAAGACCGGCGCCCGGGTCATCCCGTCCCGCATGATCCGCACATCCGCACCCCCAGCCCGCGTGATCAGGGAGGACCCGCGATTCACCGACGCAACAAGCGCCCCCTCCGTCGTCGCCAGCGGAAGGTAGTAGGACCCGGAGGCATACTCCCCGTTTACCAGGAGCGGGCCTGCAACACCGAGCGGCACCTGTACCGTTCCGACCATGTTCTCGATGTTGCGCTTCACCACCCGGTCAAGCCCGATGGAGAACGACCCCACCACAGGCAGGGCGGCACCTGTCTCGCCCTCGATGAACGTCCGTCGCACCCGGACCGCCTCTTCCGGCGGAAGTTCCTTCTCGAGCGCGTAGAGTTTGAGGGAGCCCTCTTTCAGCCTCCTGATATACTCATCCATGAATAGTATGAGGACTCATACCTAAAGATGGCTGGTGGTCCAGGTGGACGAGGAACAGTGGTGCCTTGCGGTGCCGAAACGAGAGGCCGAGAAGACGCGGCGACGGCTGCTTGAAGAAGGGATCCTTGACCGGCGCTTAAAGCCGCGCTCTGAAGGGGACGCCGTCCTGCTCCCGGTGCTGGAAGAGATCGCAGGCGCCATCCGGTGCGGGTTCGAGACCGTGCCGGAACGCGCTGAACTCCCCCACCACGAACTCGTGGGCGGGATCGCCATCATGCAGAACTACGACCCGGAGGGAGCCCAGGTGCTGCTTGCCTCTCGGCCATCGCTGCACACGGTGCTCTTTCCGGAGGGGCCGGTCGAAGGGGAGTACCGCACCCGTCGGTTCGCTGTCCTTGCCGGGGCTCCCACCACCCACACCCGGGTGACCGAGTACGGGCTCCACTTCGACGTGGACCTCGCGCTCGCCTACTTCTCAGCCCGGCTCGCCACTGAGCGGCAGCGGATCCTCAATGAGATGGGAGAAGAAGAGCGGGTGCTCGATATGTTCGCCGGCGTTGGGCCCTTCGCGATCACCCTCGCACAGAAAGCAAGAGTTGTCTTTGCCGCTGACATCAACCCTGCCGCGGTCCACCTCCTGGTCCACAATATAGCACTCAACCGGAGAGAGAACGTCATCCCAATGCTCGCAGACGCCGGGCACCTCGACCGATTCGGTTTCGCGCCCTTCGACCGGATCGTCATGAACCTCCCCATGGCCGCGCCGCGGTTCCTCGTGACGGCCGCCGGGCTCTGCCGGGACGGCGGGACGATCCACTTCTACGCGCTCCAGGAA
>LFRN01000009.1 GCA_001512375.1 Candidatus Methanoculleus thermohydrogenotrophicum
CGGGTGGGCTGGTTCCGAAGTATGCCGGTGGCCACCCTTCAAAACTCACTGACGAGCAGAAAACCGCTTTGCTTGAAAAACTCCGGGAAAAGAACACTGGACGACCGCCGAAGTCCAGCGCCTGATCCAGTCGCAGTTCGGCGTCAGTTACAGTCTGGACCAGGTCCGGCGGATCCTCAAATCGTTTGGCATGTTCTTTGGGAAACCCTATCCGCGGGATTACCGCCGACCCCAGGATGCAGAACAGGTACTCAAAAAAAACTCCCGCGGATGAGCAAGAACACGGTGCCTGGGTTCTTGGATGAGTGTTCTCCTCAAACAACGGCCAATACCCAGCGCATGTGGTCGTTTGAGCGTACCCCGATGGTGAAAAATACCACCAAGATCCGCGCCAACACCTCTGGCGTTCTTGTCGTCAATGGCACCTCCACCATCATCTTTCGAGAGCACTCCAAAAAGAAAGACATCCGGGAGGTGTTGCACGAGTTCAGGCAAGCAAACTATTCTCAAGATTGACCTGCGGATGAGCTGCAGCCCGGTCAAGCGTTTTTCGCTCCTCACCAATACAGCCTCTCTCCCTACACCCCGTGAGCATTTCATGCGAGAATAAAATAAAACCGTGCGTTCCAGAAAATGCTTGCACAATAAAGATATCAGAATAGCAGTTCTTCAATGGAAAGGAAGGTAATAGCAGCTAACCGTGCTTCCCGAGGGCTCTCGCACCTCAGTACAACACAGCACGTGAGAGGGCTTAACTGCTGGGTTCGGAATGGGTCCAGGTGTTTCCCCTCTGCTATGGCCGCTATTACCAGACATCCGGGATCGGATGGAAGCCAAGGCCCGGATTTGAACCGGGGTGGAGTTGATCTGCAGTCAACCGCGTAGCCGCTCCGCCACCTTGGCAAGCCGTGTTACCTCTACGTATAAGTCACCCAGTGTATATAAGGGTTTTCACCCCTATCCAGGGACGGGCATGAGGTATACAGGGTGCGCAACTC
>LFRN01000269.1 GCA_001512375.1 Candidatus Methanoculleus thermohydrogenotrophicum
CCGTATCCAGAAGTTCGATGGTTCCGGCAGATTCCTCACGACGTGGGGAACACGGGGGACCGGGGATGGCGAGTTTCTGTCGTCGAACTACAGGGAAAACGTGGCAACCGACGCTTCCGGCAATGTCTACGTGACAGACTCAGGGAACCATCGCATCCAGAAGTTCGATGATTCCGGTAACCTCCTCGCAAAGTGGGAGTCCGGGATACCCGGTGACAGTGAGTTCCTGCGGCCGTCCGGCATCGCTGTCGATACTGCTGGCAATGTCTATGTGGCAGACACCTGGAATCATCGTATCCAGAAGTTCGATGGTTCTGGCAAATATCTCACAACATTTGGGTCGTTGGGCTTCGGTGACAGGGAGTTCTGGCAGGTGTCCGGCGTCACGATTGATGCTTCCGGCAATATCTACGTGGCAGACTCGGGGAACCATCGCATCCAGAAGTTCACTGATTCCGGGAGGTTCCTCACGACGTGGGGGTCACAGGGTTCCGGCAATGGTGAGTTCCAGTCGCCAGAAGG